>WYBK01000176.1 GCA_011525905.1 Acidobacteriota bacterium | reverse complement strand
CTGCGCATAGCATCGGCGCCATGCGACGACAGAGCGCGGTGCTGCTGCATCCGACCTCGCTGCCCGGCGACTTCGGGTGCGGAGACCTCGGACCGGCCGCGAGCTGGTGGCTCGAGCGGCTCGCGGCTTCGGGCCAGGCGCTCTGGCAGCTGCTGCCGCTCGGGCCGACGGCGCACGGCGACTCGCCCTACGGCGCGCTCTCGGCTTTCGCGGGCAACCCCCGCCTGGTCTCCCCGGAGCGACTGGCCGAGGAGGGGCTGCTCGAGGCGGCCGAGCTCGACCGCGCGCGCCTCCCCTTCGCCGAGCGGATCGACTTCCCGGAGACCGGCCGGGTCCGGCGTGAGCTGATCGGGCGCGCCTTCGAGCGCGCGTCGGACTCCGGCGAGCCCGGCATCGCCGAGCTGCGCGAGCGGGAGGCGGCCTGGTCGGCACGACCCGAGGTCGCCTCCTGGCTCGACGACTGGACCCTGTTCGCGGCGCTGCGCGAGCGCTTCGCCAACTCGGCTTGGCAGAGCTGGCCCGAGCCCGTGCGCAAGCGCGAGCCGGGTGCGCTCGCCGAGGCGCGGCGCGAGCTGGCGCGGGAGATCGCCTTCCATCGCTTCGTCCAGTTCGCGTTCCACCGGCAGCTCGCGCGGCTGCGCGCCGAGGCCGCGGAGCGCGGCATCCGACTGGTCGGCGACCTGCCGATCTATCTCGCGGGCGACGCCGTCGAAGTCTGGGCCCGCGCCGACCTCTTCGACCTCGACGACGAGCGCCGGCCGCGCCACGTCGCCGGCGTCCCCCCCGACTACTTCGCCGCCGACGGCCAGCTCTGGGGCAACCCGCTCTACCGCTGGGACCGGATGTGCGAGGAGGGCTTCGCCTGGTGGGTCGAGCGGGTGCGCGCCAACCTGCGCCAGGTCGACCTGCTGCGCCTCGACCACTTCCGCGGCTTCCAGGCCTTCTGGCAGGTCGACGCCGGTGCCTCGACGGCCCGCGACGGCCGCTGGGTCGAGGGCCCCGGCCGCGCGCTCTTCGACGCGCTCGCCGCCGCGCTCGGCGAGCTGCCGCTGCTCGCCGAGGACCTGGGGCAGATCACCGACGAGGTCCACGCGCTGCGGCGCGCCGTCGGCCTGCCCGGCATGAAAGTGCTGCAGTTCGGCTTTCACACCGGCTCGGAGGATCACTTGCCCCACCGGGTGGAGCCGGCGTCGGCGTTCTACACCGGCACGCACGACAACCAGACCGCGCGCGGCTGGTTCGAGGCAGCCAACGAGGACGAGCGGCGGCGCGCGCTCGCCTACCTGGGCGGAGCGCCGGAGGACGCGGCCTGGGGCATGGTGCGCGCGGTCTGGACCTCGGTCGCCGAGATCGCCGTCGCACCGGTGCAGGACCTGCTCGGGCTGGGCGCGGAGGCGCGCATGAACACCCCCGGCGTGGCGGCGGGCAACTGGGGGTGGCGGCTCCCGTGGGAGGCGTTCGGCGACGGTGTCGCGCAGCGGCTGCGCCAGCTCACCGAGGGCGCCGAACGGCTCGCCGTCCTTCCCGCGCCACCCGCCGGCGAGGGGACCGGCCCGCCGGCCGCCTGAGCCCGACCGGCGGCCGGCCTCGGCGCCGCTCAGCGCAGAGCGCGCGACAGGCCGAGCAGCGCAGCGTCCGGGCGCGCGATGCGGCGGACCGGAACGCCCTCGAGATAGGCGCGGAAGCGCCCTTTGGCGAGGAAGCGCTCCAGGAAGAGCCCGCGGTCGAACGCCGTGCCCAGCCCGGCGAGCGCGCCTCCGGCGAGATAGACGCCGCCGCGCGCGCCGAGCGTGAGGGCCAGGTCTCCGGCCACGGCGCCGAGCCACCCCGAGAAGAGCCGGCAGGCCTCGAGCGCGTACGAATCGTCTCCAGCGCGCGCGCGCGCCGAGAGCTCTTCGGCGGTCGCTCCGGCCGCGGGCGCTCCGTCCAGCTCGCGCAGCGCCCGCTCGATCGCCACCAGCCCGGGTCCCGACAGCGCCCGTTCGGCCGAGACGTGGCCGAATCGGCGACCGAGCCCTTCGATCACTCGCCACTGCCGCTCGTCCGCGGCGGCGAGGTCGCGGTGCCCCCCCTCTCCGGCGATCGGATGCCAGCCGCCGCCGGGGAGCGGCAGGAGCCCGGCGACTCCCAGGCCGGTGCCCGGGCCGAGCAGCGCGAGCGTGCCCTCGGCACCCGGCCGACCGGCGGCGAGCGGCTCGAGGTCGGCGTCGACGAGAGCCGGCAGCGACAGCGCCAGCGCCTCGAAGTCGTTGAGCACGACCAGGCGGCCGAGGCCGAGCGCTCGGCGCGTCGCCTCGATCGAGAAACGCCAGCCGACATTGGTCAGCCTGACCTCGTCGCCGACGACCGGCGCCGCGAGCGCGATCGCGGCGGCGGCGATCGCCCCCGGCGCCAGTTGCTCCAGCTCGAGGTAGGCGCGCGCCGCCGAGGCGAAGTCGCCGAACTCCGTCGCCGGCAGCACGCGCAGCCGCTGCGGCCCGGCCGGGCCGCCGCAGAGCGCGAAGCGGGCGTTGGTGCCGCCGACGTCGGCCAGGAGCGAGAGCCCGCCGGCGGTCGAGCTCACCCTCGCCCCTCGAGCGCGGCGATCGCCGCGCGCACCGGAGCCGGCAGCGCCGCCTTCGTGCCGGCGCGGTAGTCGAAGGCGACGACCACCCCGCTCCCCTCGGCGGCGAGCCGGCCGAGCCTCGCGCTCTCGACCCGGTAGTGCATGGTGAAGCGATCCTCGCCCATTTCGCCGACGCCGGCGCTGATGCGCACCTGGTCCGGGAACTCGAGCGGCGCGCGGAAGCGGGCGGCGGTCGAGTGCAGGATCGGCCCGACGCCGGTGCGCCGCTCGACTTCGTCCCAGCCGATGCGGAGGAAGTACTCCATACGCGCGCTCTCGAACCAGCGGAAGTAGACGGCGTTGTTGACGTGCCGGTAGGAGTCCATCTCGCCCCACTGCACCGGCAGCTCGAGAGCGACCGGGAAGCTCGTGGGCGCCGCGTCGCTCATCGCCTACCCCGCGGAATCAGAGCTCGGCGCCGAGCGGTCGCGCGGGCTCGCTGGCCAGCGGACCGAGGTAGCCGGGCAGCGCCTCGCGCCAGCTCTGCCAGTCGTGGTGCCATTCGGGACCGCGGACGTCGACCCGGTTGGGGACGCCGCGGTCGCCGAGCACCCGCGCGACACGGAAGGCGTACTCGGGGCGCTCGGCGCGCCCGCGGCCGCAAACCAGCCGCACGAAGCGGCGTCGCAGCAGCGCCAGGTGGTCGGCGTCGTCGAGATAGGGCAGGAAGTGGAGCGGCGAGACGTAGTGGAAAGCGAGCGGCGGCGTCTCGCCTGCAAACCAGTCCTCCAGGTCGTACTTGCCCGACAGGCAGAGCGCCTCGCGGAAGGCGTCCGGATGGCGGCAGATCGCCACCAACGCGAAGAGCGCGCCGAGCGAGGCGCCCGCGGCCAGCAGCTCCTGCCGCGGGTCGTCCGCCAGCCACCGCACCCACGGCACCAGCTCGTGGTAGACGAAGACGTCGAACCGGTAGAGCAGCTCGGCGAAGCGCTGCGGCGTTAGCTCCGGGTCGGCGAGCAGCGCGCGCCCGGGGACGCTGTCGCACGAGATCACCCGCAGCCGCCCGGCCGCGATCCAAGGTTCGAGGCCGGCGACCAGGCCGAAGCGCTCGACCTCGCGGGCGTCGCCTCCGGCGGTCGGAAAGAGCAGCAGCGGCGCGCCCCCCTCTCCCCAGACGGCCACTCCGACCTCGGCGCCGAGCGGCTCGGAGCGCCAGAACTCGCGCCGGCTCGGCGTCACGCGCCGGCGCGCTCCGGGCCCAAGCCGAGATACTCCCCCTCGGTCTTGCGCCAGAACTGGATCAGCCCCCAGAAATGCTCGGTGAACTGTTCGACCTCGTGCGCCGGGAAGAGCGCCTCGACCTTCTTGCGCACCGCTTCCTTGGCGGTCGGCGTGCCGAAGAACTCCCAGGTGACCTCGTCGACGTGGCGCAGGTGTTCGGCGCAGAACTCGACGAAGCGGTCGCTCTCGAAGCGCTGGTGCGCCAGCCGCGCGTACCGCTTGAGCTTCTCCGGGAAGGGCTCGTCGCCGTCGGCGATCTCGAAGAAGGGCGCCCAGTCGAGATTCCAGCGCATCTTGCGGCGCGTCGCCGCCACGAAGATCGACCATTTGACCTTGGCCTTGACCAGCCAGGGGAAGTGATAGTGCAGTGAGGTGACCTGCGAGTCCGGGCAGGCGTTGGCGAAGTCGATCGGGTGGAAGACGCCGTCCCTGCGCAGCGTTTCGCAGCTGTTGAAATCCCAGCCGAAGAAGGCGTTGATCGTCAGGCAGAGGTTGGCCAGCGTCTGCCACTCCTCCGCGGTGACGAAGTCGAAGGCGACCTTGTAACGGTCGTGCAGCGGCGCCGCGGGGTCGTACTTCATGACGTGCACCTGCGGGCCGACGCCGAGCGCCCGCGCGAAGAGGTCGAAGGGCTCGACCGCCGACTGCAGATGCATGATCCGCTTGCCCGAGGCGTCGTACGCCTCGACCAGCTCCGCGCGGTTGCCGATCTTCGAGACGCCCACCCAGGCGCCGCCGTCGTAGGGCTTGATGAAGTGCGGATAGCCGACGCGCTCACCGATCTTGCCGAGGTCGAAGAACTTCGCGTAGCGCTCGAGCGTCACCTGCAGGTCGGCCGCCGGCTCGTACTCCTTGGGCGGCAGCAGCCAGGTCTCGGGAATCGGCAGCCCCAGCCGCATCATGGCGCAGTAGCTGGTGTGCTTCTCGTTCGACTGGATCGACCAGGGGTTGTTGAGCACGTAGAGGTCGTTCATCACGACCGCCTTCTTGATCCACTCGCGACTCGTGTGGTACCAGTGAGTCAAACGGTCGAGCACGACGTCGTATCTCACCGGCTGGCGCAGGTCGAACGGCTCGATGGTCAGCCGCTCGACCTCGAAGCGCAGGGTGTCGCCCCCCATCGGGATCGCCAGCTTCAGCCGCTCGACGATCTCCTCGTAGCAGATGGGCCAGCAGACGTCCGCCCCGAGCGACAAGCCGATCCTGCGCGTCACATCCGCCATGGTCGCAGCCTCCACGCGATCGCGGGCAATCTAGCTCAAACCTACTCGTAAATCATCCAGAGCGGGCCGGGAAAGAGGTAGGAGAGCCCCTCGCGCAGGCGGTCGCGCCAGTTCTCCCAGTTGTGGCCGTCGTGGGCCTCGACGTAGCGCACTTGCATGCCGGTCCGCTGCAGTAGCGGAACGATCGAGCGGTTCTCGTAGATCAGCGACTCGTAGACTCCGCAGCTGACGAAGACCCGCTCGGCGACCGCCGCCGGCCGCGCGCGGAAGGCGTTGACGAACTCGACGACCGGCTCGAAGGCGGGCCCCCGCCGCGAGGGGCCGATGTCGGTGAAGGCGAACGACCCCGACTGCAGCAGCAGCCGGCCGAAACACCCCGGATGGCGCCAGGCCGTGGCGAGCGAGGCGACCGCGCCGAAGCTCGCGCCCATCAGGCCGCGTTGGGCCGGTCCCGCGGCGAGCGGATAGTCGCGCTCGAGCCGCGGCACCAGCTCCTCGACGAGGAAGCGGGCGTGGCGCTCGTCGGCGGCGTACTCGCGCAGGCGATCGCGCGACTGGGTGAGCGCCACGATCATCCCGGCGACCTCGTTGCGGTGGATCAGGTTGTCGAGGACGGTCTGCAGCGCCGCGTAGCGCAAGTAGTCGAAGCCGTCGTGCACCACCAGCAGCGGATAGCGGCGCGTCGGCCGGAAGCGCGCCGGCAGGTAGAGGCCGACCTCCTCGCTGCGGCCGAGCGCCGCCGAATCGATGCGCAACGTCTCGACCCGGCCCGGACGCGACTCCGGGTCGGGCTCGGCCCAGCGGGGCGGGCGGTAGTCGGCCCCCTGACACACCGAGTTGGCGCCGAACGGATCGTGGGCGAGCAGCGGGTTGAGCGGGTCGCGGATCAGCCGGGATCGGTCCCCCTCTTGGACCTCGAGCTTGTATTCGACTCGCGACCGCACCGGGATCTCCTGGGCCAGATACCAGAGGTCGGTGCCGTCGAGCCGGGTGAAGGGAACCGCCGCCGGCAGGCCGTAGATCCAGTGCTGCAGGTAGACCGCGTCCGCCTCGCCGCGGTAGAGGAAAGTCACGGTCCCCCCTTCGACCATCGGCACCTGGCGACCGGCGAGAAAGGCGTCGAGCGCCGCCGGCGTGACCGGCCCGGCCTCGATCAGCTCGCGCAACGCGCGGCTCATGCCGCGTCGAGCGGCAGCACCGCCCCCGTCGAGGTCAGGCTCCAGAGCCCCGGCGAGGCTCGCCACCCGTCCGGCCGGATCTCGAGCCGGCAGCCGTCGTCCATCGCCACCGCCAGCGCCGGCGCGAAGCGGCGGGCGAAGCGGGCGACCCGCCCGGCGTCCCCGAGCTCGAGCCGCCGCCGTGCATGCGGCAACGGCACGAGCCCGCGCACCAGCCCGAGGCCGGCCCCGAGCACTTCGGGCGCGCCCGAGCCCTGCGGCGGAGCATCGTGGAAGAGCACGATCCGCTCGGAAACCGCCATCGCCCCCGCCGACCAGGCCAGCACCGGCCGCCGACCGAGCTCGCCGTCGAGCCCGAACGTGCGCAAGCGGTTGAGCAGGATCGCGACGTGCCCGCCGGCGATCGCGACCGCTTCGGTGCGGTCCAGCAGCCGCGCGACCGCTCTGCGGTGCCGCGCCACCTGGGGCCGCTCGCCCGGCCGAATCGACCGCTCGAAGGCCTCGTCGATCTCGGTCACCCGTTCGAAGTGGTGGGCATCGAGCCTGCGGATCTCCTCGAGGGCGGCCTCGATCTCGCGCTCGCGCAGCCGCTCGGGCGCGCTCGAACGCTCGAGCGCCGCGCACGCCTCCATCGCCGCCGCCAGGCGCAGCCGGTAGAGACCTTGGAGCTCGCGCAGCTCGGCCTGGCGCTCGCGATGGGCGGCGGCCAGCTCCGGGTCGCGCTCGGCGACATCCTCGCCGCGAGCGTAGAGCTGGAGATTGACCGTCCGCTCGCCGAGGTGCTCGTGCAGCTCGAGGTCTTCTGCCTCGCGCTCCTGCCACCCGGCGGTCACCGAGGCGAGGCGCCCCTCGATGCCGAGCGAGCGCACCGCCTCGCCCAGCGTGGGCGTGAAGCGCTGGGGTCCGAGCAGCGCGACGAAGGGCATGACGAACCATCCTACGCGCTGCCGCGCCGCGAGACCAGGCGGGCCGCGGGCCCGCCAGCCGGTCGGGTCGCGCCCGGCGAGAGAGGCGGGCTACACTTCCTGGTGCAGCGATTCGGGAGGGACCATGCACGTCCTGTTCGTCGAGCCCAAGTTCCCCTACAACCAGCGCCAGTTCGTGCGCGGCCTGCACGCGGTCGGCGCCCGCGTGACCGGAATCGGCGAGGCTCCGGCCGAAGCGCTCGACCCCGAGCTCAAGAGCTGGCTCCACGGCTACGAGCGGGTCCGCACGGTGGTCGACGAAGGGGCGCTGATGGAGGCCGTCCGCCGCGTGCAGCACCGGGAGTGGGTCGACCGTTTGGAGGCCACGGTGGAGGCGCACATCCTGCCGGTGGCCAAGGTGCGCGAGGCGGCGACCATCCCCGGCACCTCGGTTCGCACGGCCTTCCTCTGCCGGGACAAGCCGGCGATGAAGGACGCGCTGCGCCAGGCCGGCGTGCCGACGGCGCAGTCGCGCGGCGTCTCCTCGCCGCAGGAGCTGCGCATGTTCGCCGCCGAGGTCGGCTTCCCGCTGGTGCTCAAGCCGCGCAGCGCCGCCGGCGCCTCGGGCACCCAGCGGGTCGACAACGAGCGCGAGCTCGAGAGCGCGATCGTCGCCCAGGGGCTCGACCGTGGACACTCCGTGGCGGCCGAGGAGTTCATCGAGGGGCACGAGGGCTTCTACGACACGCTGACCATCGGCGGCCGCGTCGTCCACGACTTCATCTCGCACTACTACCCCGGCGTGCTCGAGGCGATGCGCACACGCTGGATCTCTCCCCAGATCGTCACCACGAACCGGGTGGACGCGCCCGGCTACTCCGAGGTCAAGCGGCTCGGGCAGCGGGTGATCGAGGCACTCGAGATCGGCACCTCGGCGACCCACATGGAGTGGTTCTTCGGGCCCAAGGGGCTGAAGTTCTCCGAGATCGGCTGCCGGCCGCCGGGAGTCGGCGTCTGGGATCTCTACGCCGCGGCCAACGACTTCGACATCTACCGCGAGTGGGCGATGGCCATCGTCCACGGCCATCCGGGGCAGACCCCGTCCCGCCGCTACGCCGCGGGCATGATCAACCTGCGGCCCGACCGCGACGGCCGCATCTCGGGCTACGAGGGGATCGACCGGATCGAGCGGGAGTACGGCGAGTGGATCATCGACTCCCACCTGCCGCCGCCCGGAACGCCCACCGCCGACGTCTCCGCCGGCTACATGGCCAATGCCTGGATCCGGATGAAGCACCCCGACTACGACCACCTGCGCCACATGCTCGACGGCGTCGGCCGCACCGTCAAGGTCCTCGCCGCCTGAACGGCTCGGCCGCCCGCCGCCAGCTCGCTCGCAGCTGGCGGCGGGGGCGCAGGGCGAGCGCCAGCGCCGCGAGCACGGCGAGCCAGACCGCCGCCACGGACCCCCGGATCGTGCGCGCGATCGCGGCCAGGCGGCCGTGGGTCGCGTCGACGCCGATCAGGTAGGGGCCATCGGGCGCCGACGTCTGTTTCACGGCGAAGCCGGAGAGCACGTACCGGCCGGCATCGAGCGAGAAGCTCGGCTCGGCCGCCGCGCGACCGCTGGCCAGCGCCTCGGTCATCGTCGGGAAGGCGCTGCCGTCGTACGCCGCGCCGGGCAGCGACTCGAACGCCCGCTCGCCGGCGGGCCTCGCGCTGCTCGGGGCGGGATCGCAGACGACGAAATAGTGGCCCGGCTGCGCCCCGGGGCGCAGGACGTAGACGTCGGCCTCGTCGGGTAGCTGCTGCGAGCGTGCGACCAGCCGATCGGCGATCCGGCGGAAGGCTTCGGACTCGACGTCCGCGACGCCGCGCACCCGGTCGAGGTCTTCCGGGTCGAGCTCGGCGGCCACCAGCTCGGCGAGCGTCCGCAGGCCCGGGCGCAGCTCGGCGAGGATCGCCCGCTCGGCGCTGCGGGTCAGCAGCACCCCCAGACCGGCGAGCAGCAGGGTCACCGCCGCGCCGAGCGCGGCCATCTGCCAGGCGAATCGGCGGCGGCGGGCGGGCATCTCGAGCTGCTCGAGCACCTCGTCGACCGAGCGCGGCCGCTCCTCCGGGCGCTTCGCCAGACAGCGGCGCACCAGCCGGGCGAGGCCCGCACCGATCTCGGGCGCCAGCTCTCGGGGGTCGGGTACCGGCGCCTCGCGGTGCAGGCGCCCGAGCTCGCCGATCTCGGCGGCACCGTAGGGCGTGCGCCCGGTGAGCGCCAGGAAGAGGATCACGCCGAGCGCGTAGAGATCGGTGCGCGGATCGGCCTCTCCCCCTTCCCACTGCTCGGGCGCCATGAAGAGCGGGGTGCCGAAGCCGGCGGAGGTGACGTCGGAGCGGGCCTGCACCCCGTCCGGGCCGGGAGCCTCGCCGGTCGCCGGCTCTCGTCCGCGCGCCCAGCCGGCGATGCCGAAGTCCATCAGGACGACCCGCCGCGCCCCCTCGACCAGCATCACGTTCGACGGCTTGAGGTCGCGGTGCACGACGCCGGCGCGGTGCGCGGCGCGCAGGCCCAGGCAGAGCGGAATCGCGAGCTCGCGCAGCTCTTCCCCGCTCAGCCGCAGGCGGCGCAGCAGTCGGGCCTCGAGGGTCTCCCCCTCGAGGTATTCCATCGTGAGGTAGCTCACCCCCTCCACTTCCCCCAGATCGTAAGTGCGGGCGACGTTCGGATGACTGACCGCGTGCGCCAGAGCCACCTCGCGCCGGAAGCGCGCGAGCTCCTCCTCGTCGTAGGCGCGGTCGCGCCAGAGCGTCTTGAGGGCGACCCGGCGCCCGAGGAAGAGATCCTCCGCGAGGGCGACCCGGCCCATGCCGCCCGCGCCGAGCTCCGACTCGAGCCGGTAGCGCCCCGCGAACGGCCGGGAGGACGCCGACGGAGCGCTCGCGGCCGGCCCCTGCGCCGGCGGCGCGACGGTGGCCGCGGCGGCGAGCCGCTCTCCGGCCGCCGTGCCGTCGAGGATCAGGGTCGGCGCCGCGCCGTCCGCGCCGAGCGCGACCGTCTCCTGGTCGGCCCCCGGGACCTCCGGCTCGTCGGCAGAGCTCAGGGCCTCGCCTCCATCCGCGGCTCCTAGCCTCGCGCCGCCTCGACCAGCTTGTCGACCACCGCCGGCTCGGCGAGCGTGGTGACGTCGCCGAGGTCGTGGACCTCGCCGCAGGCGATCTTGCGCAGGATCCGGCGCATGATCTTGCCCGAGCGCGTCTTGGGCAGCCCGGGGGCGACCACGATCCGGTCGGGGGTGGCGATCGGCCCGATGACGTGGCGCACCTGCTCCTTGAGCATGCCGGCGATCTCGTCCGGATCGCTGCCTTCGAACTCGGGCGTCACGATGACGAAGGCGAAGATGCCGGTCCCCTTGATGTCGTGCGGGAAGCCGACCACCGCCGCCTCGGCCACCGCCGCGTGCGCCACCAGGGCGCTCTCGACCTCGGCGGTGCCCAGCCGGTGGCCCGAGACGTTGAGCACGTCGTCGACCCGGCCGGTGATCCAGTAGTAGCCGTCCTCGTCGCGGCGACACCCGTCACCGGTGAAGTAGAGGCCGGGGAAGCGGGTGAAGTAGGTCTCGCGGAAGCGCGAGTGGTCGCCGTAGATGGTGCGCGCCTGTCCCGGCCAGGAGCGGCGCAGGCAGAGGTTGCCGGTGACGCCGTTGCCCTCGAGCTCGACGCCGTTGTCGTCGACCAGCACCGGCTCGACGCCGAAGAAGGGCAGCGTCGCCGAGCCTGGCTTGGCCGGCGTGGCGCCCGGCAGCGGCGTGATCAGGATGCCGCCGGTCTCGGTCTGCCACCAGGTGTCGACCACCGCGCAGCGCTCCTCGCCGACCACGTCGTGGTACCAGCGCCAGACCTCGGGGTTGATCGGCTCACCCACGGTGCCCAGTACCTTGAGGCTCTTTCGGCTGTAGCGCTTGACCCATTCGTCGCCCTCGCGGGCGATGGCGCGCAGGGCGGTCGGCGCGGTGTAGAAGATGTCGACCTCGAGGTCGTCGACGATGCGCCAGTAGCGGCCGGCGTCGGGGTAGGTCGGCACCGACTCGAACATCACCGTGGTGGCGCCGTTGGCCAGCGGCCCGTAGACGATGTAGCTGTGGCCGGTGATCCAGCCGACGTCGGCGGCGCAGAAGTAGACCTCGCCCGGCTGATAGTCGAAGACCAGTTTGTGGGTCATCGCGGCGAAGACCAGATAGCCGCCGGTGGTGTGCAACACCCCCTTGGGCTTGCCCGTCGAGCCCGACGTGTAGAGCGTGAAGAGCGGCGACTCCGAGTGCATCCACTCGACCGGGCAGGTCGAGCGCTGCTTGCGCGTCTCGTCCTCGAGCCAGAGGTCGCGCCCCTGGGTCATCGGCACCTCGGCGGCGGTACGCCGGGTGACCAGGACCGTCTCGATGCTCGACAGCCCCTCGATCGCCCGGTCGACGGTCGCCTTGAGCGGAATCCGCTTGCCGCCGCGCAACCCCTCGTTCGCCGTGACGACCATGCGCGCCCCGGCGTCGAGAATGCGACCGCGCAGCGACTCGGCCGAGAAGCCGGCGAACACCACCGAGTGGACGGCGCCGATGCGCGCGCAGGCGAGCATCGCGTAGGCGAGCTCGGGGATCATCGGCAGGTAGATGCAGACGCGGTCGCCCCGACCGATGCCGTGCGCGAGCAGCACGTTGGCGACGCGCGCCACGTTGTGCTTGAGCTCGGCGTAGGTGATCGTGCGGTACTCCCCCGGCTCGTCGCCCGCCCAGATGATCGCCGTCTTGTCGGGCTGGGTCGCCAGGTGGCGGTCGACGCAGTTGAAGCAGGCGTTGAGCCGGCCGCCGCCGTACCAGGAGAAGTCGACCTCCTTCATGTCGAAGTCGAGGATCTGCGTCGGCGGGTGGAACCAGGTGAGGATCTCCGCCTGCTTGCGCCAGAAACCCTCCGGGTCGTCGAGCGACAGGCGGTAGAGCCGGCGGTACTCCTCGAGCGAGCGGATGTGCGAGCGCGCGGCGATCTCGGGCTTGACGGGAATCATCGTCATCGCGGTCCCCCTCGGGCGGCGTCCGGAAAGAAGCGGCTAGGTTATCAGGGGGAAGTACTCGACGAGCCGGCCGGGCGGCCCGCGCTCAGGCGCGCCGGCCGCCGCGCAGGAGCGCGGCGAAGCCCCGCGCCAGCTCGTCCGATCGGACGATCGAAGCCGAGACCGCGCGCTCGTCGCCGGCGTCCTCGAACGGCGTCCCGGCGGACAACGCCAGCAGCCGTTCGGCCGTCCGGCGCCCGCCGCCCGGGCTTGCGAACGGCTCGAGCCGGTCGGCGAGCGGCGCGAGCGCCTCGCGCCAACGCCGGCCGAACTCGGCCCGCGCGCCCTCGCCCGCCCCGGGCTCGAGCACCGGCAGGCGCAGCGCGAGCAGGCGGGCGAAGCGCGGCCGTTCGGCGAGGGCGCGCGCGAGCGCCGCCGCAACCCCGTCGACCTCCTCCGCCAGCGAGCTCTCGAGCGCCCGCAGGGCCGCCACGCACCACTCCTCGAGTGCCTCGCTCAGCAGCTCGAGGAAGAGCGCCTCCTTGCTGCCGAAGTAGAGATAGGTGGTCCCCTTGGCGAGGCCGGCGGTTTCGGCGACCTGTGCCATCGTCGTCGCGGCGTACCCTCGAGCGTCGAGGCAGCTCGCGGCGGCTTCGAGGAGCTGGCGGCGTCGCGCGAGCTTCTCGCCGGCGCCGCGGGCCCGCCCGAAGCCGGTCACCGGTCCTCTCCGGCGCCGCCAGGTGATCGGCTGGCCGGGCCGGTCGGGCCGATCAGGAGCTCGACCGCGCGCGGCGGCAGCAGGAGGTCCCTGCCCTCGATCTCGGAACCCAGCGGAGGCCATCGGCCCGGGGCGACCAGCCGCCGCCAGCGGCCACCGTGGGCGAGCGCGGGGAGGGGCAGGGCGAGCTCGCGCCCGCTCGGATTCGACGCGATCAGCAGGTCGGCGGCGCCGCCGTGCCGGCGCAGGAGCGCGAAGCCCGCTCCCCCACCGGGCGCTTCGAGCCCCGGTTCGACCCAGGCGGTCCAGAGCGAGGCGCGCTCCGGCGGCGAGCCGAGCTCCGCCGCGCGGCGCGCCGCGAGAAGCTCGGCGACCCGGCGGAAGCGCGCCTCCGCCTCCTCGTGCGGCGTCCAGAGCACCCAGCCGATCTCGTCGTCGTGACACCAGGCGTTGGTGTTGCCGCGCTGCGTCCGGGCACGCTCGTCGCCCGCGGTCAGCATCAGCGTGCCCGGCGCGGCGGCCAGCAGCGTCAGCATCGCCTCGAGCTCCGCGGCGCGGCGCGCGAGCAGCGCCGGGTCGGCCGAAGGTCCCTCGACGCCGCCGTTCCACGCCACCTCGCCGTCCCAGCCGTCCCGGTTCTCCTCGCCGTTGGCCTGGTTGTGCTTGCGCGCGTAGGCGACCACGTCGGCGAGCGGACGGCCGTCGTGGCAGGCGACGAAGCGCACGCAGCGCTCGGCCGGCACCCGCCCCTGCTTGGTCCCGCGGCCGGCCAGCCGCGCCGCGAGCTCGCGCCCCTCGCCCGCGAGGCCGCCGACGTGGCGGCGGAGCGCGTCGCGCAGCTCCCCGTCCCACTCGAGCCAGGGGGCGGGAAAACCGTCGGGCGGAGTGAAGCCCGTCGCGTCCCACGGCTCGGCGATCAGCAGCCGGTCGGCGAGCAGCGGATCGGCGCCGATCGCCTCGACCAGCGGCGAGTGGGTCAGCCGTTCGCCGCGGCGCCCGCGGTAGAAGACCGCCGCCAGGTCGAAGCGGAAGCCGTCGACGTCGTAGGTGCGCACCCAGTGCCGCAGCGAGTCGAGCAGGAGTCGCGCGGTGACGGGGTGATTGGCGTTGACCGTGTTGCCGCAGCCGGTGACGTCGAGTGGCCGGCCGCTCGCCGGCTCGGACAGGTAGTAGGCGGCCGGATCGAGACCGCGCAGCGAATGGGTCGGGTCGCCCGCGCCCCCCCCACCCTCGGCGGTGTGGTTGTAGACCACGTCGAGCACCACCTCGATCCCGGCGCGGTGGAGCTCGTCGACGAGCGTGGCGAGCTCGGCCACCGCGGCGCCCGGAGCGGCCTCGGCCGCGTACCCGGCCTTCGGCGCGAAGAAGGAGACCGGGCTGTAACCCCAGAAATTGAGCAGCCGCTCGCCGGTCGCCGGCTCGCGCCGCGGGTTCTCGGTCTCGTCGAACTCGAAGACCGGCATCAGCTCGACCGTGGTGACGCCGAGCGCGCGCAGGTAGGGGATCTTCTCGGCGACCGCGGCGTAGGTCCCCGGCCGGACCACGCCCGAGCTCGGGTGCCGGGTGAAGCCGCGCACGTGCAGCTCGTAGATCACTCGGTCGGCAGGCGCGATCCGGGGGCGCGGCGCCCGCTCCCGGCTCGCCTCCGGCAGGAAGAGCCCCCGGTAGCGGCGGCCGACGCCGGGCGCGATCGCGTCGTCGCTCCGGCCCCAGACTTCGCCGCCGGCCAGCGCCGGGGCGTAGGGGTCGAGCAGCGGCCCGCCGCCCTCGATGCGCACCAGATACTCGAATCGCTCGGGCGGATCCTCGAGCGCGCCCCGATGGACCGCGAAAGGCTCGGGGGCGGCCGCGTCGCGCTCGAGCTCGAGGATCCGAAAGGGGCGCTGCCCGCCCGGCTCGAAGACCTCGCAGACGACGCGTTGCCCGGTCCGGGCATGCAGCCCGAACCGGACCGACCGTCCGTCGCGGACCGGGCCGAGCTCGACCTCGGGAAAGCGAATGGAACCGGGGGCGCGCCGCGTCAGGAGATCGTGCCGTCCTCGTGGACGGTCCAGAGGTCGCCGGAGTGGATCAGCTGCTGCAGGTTGCCGACGCCGCGCTTCTCGGTCTCGCGCTCGATCTGGCCGACCATGCCCGTCTCGAAGGTCGACTTGTCGACCCGCCGCAGCACGCCGATCGGGGTCGGGAAGTCGGGGCGCCCCATCTGCGCGACCATGAAGGCGATCGCCGGGTTGCTGCGCCTGTCGTCCCAGACCAGGCAGTCGTCCGGGCCGAAACCGTCGGCGAATCGGATCACCTCGAGCTCGGTGCCCTTGAGGCGGATGCCCCGGTCGCGCCCCTTGCCGAAGACCATCGGCTTGCCGGTCTCCAGGTGGACCAGGGCGTCGTCGCGCACCTCCTTCTCGGTCAGGTGGGCGAACGCCTTGTCGTTGAAGATGTTGCAGTTCTGGTAGATCTCGACGAAGGCCGTGCCGCGGTGGGCCGCGGCGGCGCGCAGGGTCTCTTTCAGGTGCGCCTGGAGGACGTCGATCGAGCGCGCGACGAAGGTGGCGCCGGCTCCGATCGCCACGGAGAGGGCGTTGAAGGGGTGATCGACCGAGCCGAACGGGCTCGACTTGGTCCGCTTGCCCGCTTCCGAGGTCGGCGAGTACTGCCCCTTGGTCAGCCCGTAGATCCGGTTGTTGAACATCAGGATCTTGACGCCGACGTTGCGCCGCAGGGCGTGGATCAGATGGTTGCCGCCGATCGACAGCGCGTCCCCGTCGCCGGTCGCGATCCAGACCTCGAGGTCGGGGCGCGCCACCTTCAGCCCGGTCGCCACCGCCGGCGCGCGGCCGTGGATCGTGTGGAAGCCGAAGGTGTTCATGTAGTAGGGGAAGCGCGACGAGCAACCGATTCCCGAGACCACGACGAATCGCTCGCGCGGCACGCCGAGCTCGGGAAAGACCGCCTGCACCGCCGAGAGGATCGCGTAGTCGCCGCACCCCGGGCACCAGCGGACCTCCTGGTCGGTCTGGAAGTCCTTCTTGGACAGAGTCGTCGAGCCGCTCATCGGGAGCCTCCGAGCACCGCCTGGATCTTTTCGAGCACCTCGTTGCGGAAGAAGGGCTTGCCCTGAACCTTGGGGAACGAGATCACCGGTTTGAGGAAGCGCCCTTGCAGGAGGAACGCGAGCTGGCCGAGGTTCATCTCCGGCACCAGGACCCGTTCGAAGCGGGCGAGCACCTCGCCCAGGTTGGCCGGGAAGGGGTTCAGGTGGCGCAGGTGCGCGCGCGACACCGGCAGCCCCTGGCGGCGGGCGAGGTTGACCGCGCCGGTGATCGCGCCCGCGGTCGATCCCCAGCCGAGCACCAGCAGCTCCCCCGCGGGCTCGCCGTCGACCTCGAGCGGCGGGATCTCGCGGGCGATGCGCGCGATCTTCTCGGCGCGCAGTCTCACCATGTGCTCGTGGTTGGCCGGGTCGTAGGAGACGTTGCCGCTGCCGTCCTGCTTCTCGAGGCCGCCGATGCGGTGCTCGAGGCCGGCGGTGCCGGGCAGCGCCCAGGGCCGGGCGAGCGTTTCCGGATCGCGCAGGAAGGGGGCGAATCCTTCGGGCGAAGTGCGGAACTCGACCGGAAAGTCGGGTAGACGGTCGAGCTCGGGCAGGCGCCAGGGCTCCGAGCCGTTGGCCAGATAGCCGTCGGAGAGCAGGATCACCGGCGTCATGTAGCGCACGGCGAGCCGGCAGGCCTCGATCGCCAGGTCGAAGCAGTCGGCCGGCGAGGCGGCGGCGAGCACCGGCAGCGGCGACTCGTTGTTGCGCCCGTAGAGGGCGAACAGGAGGTCGGCCTGCTCGGTCTTGGTCGGCAGGCCGGTCGAGGGTCCGCCGCGTTGGATGTCGACGACCACCAGCGGCAGCTCGACCATCACCGCGAGGTTGAGCGCCTCGCTCTTCAAGGCCAGCCCCGGCCCCGAGGTCGAGGTGACCGCCAGCGCGCCGCCAAAGGAGGCGCCGATCGCCGCGCAGATCGCGGCGATCTCGTCCTCGGCCTGGAAGGTGGTGACGCCGAAGCTCTTGAGCTGGGCGAGCTCGTGCAGCAGGTCGGAGGCGGGCGTGATCGGATAGGCGCCCTGGAAGAGCGGCAGGCCCGAGCGGCGCGACGCCGCGACCAGGCCGAGCGCGAGCGCCGTCGAACCGGTGACGTTGCGGTAGACGCCCGGCGCGAGCTTCGCCGGCATGACCTCGTAGCGCGTCTGGAAGGCCTCGGTGATGTCGCAGAAGTTCCAGCCAGCCTTCATCGCGCGGGCGTTGGCGTCGGCGATCTCGGGGCGCGCGCCGAACTTCTTGGCGAGGAAGCGCAGCGTCGGCTCGATCGGCCGCGAGAAGAGCCAGTAGGCCATGCCGAGCGCGAAGAAGTTCTTGCAGCGCTCGACCGCCTTGGCGTCGAGGCCAGAGTCCTCCAGCGCGCGCCGCGTGAGCGTCGCGAGCGGCACCTGGAAGAGGCGGTAGGCGTCGAGGCTGCCGTCCTCGAGCGGACTGCGCTCGTAGCCCGCCTTCTTCAAGTTGCGTTCGACGAACTCGTCCGTGTTGACGATCAGGATGCCGTTCGGCCGGAGGTCGCCGAGGTTGACCTTGAGCGCCGCCGGGTTCATCGCCACCAGCACGTCGGGGGCGTCCCCGGGCGTGTGGATGTCGTAGTCGGCGATGCGCACCTGGAAGGCCGAGACGCCGGGCAGCGTCCCGGCCGGCGCGCGGATCTCCGCGGGGAAGTCGGGAAAGGTCGCCAGATCGTTGCCGATCAGCGCCGAAGTGCTGGTGAACTGCGAACCGGTGACCTGCATGCCGTCGCCCGAGTCGCCGGCGAAGCGGATGACGACGTCGTCCAGCCGCTCGCGATCGACCGCGCGCGACGAACCCTGCTCCGAATCGACGATGGGGAGCTTCATGATCCTCCGTGGCGCCCGCTCGCGGGCCGGCGGAATCGTAGCAGAGGGGGGCGCGCGAGCCGGCGGCTCACTCGTCTCCGGCGCCCGCCGCCGCCTCGCGCTGGAGCTCGACCAGGGCCGCGAGCGCTGCCCGGCGCCGCCCCCAGGGGACGAAGAGGTGATCGTGGAACCAGCCGGCCATGGCGTTGACCGGGATGCCGCGCGCCGCCAGGCGCTCCGCGACGGCGGCGAGCAACCCGACCGCCTCGAGGTCGGAGTGGACGGTCAGCACGATGCGCGCCCACGCCCCGACCGAATCGTCGGCGCGCTCCGAGAGCCCCGGATCGCCGACCACGAGCGTCACTCCTTCTTGCTCGCGGACCACGGCGACGGCCTCGCGCAGCCGGGGTGCGGCGCGCGCCTCGTCCAGCGAGAGGAAACGGTAGCCGACCGGATCGAGCGCGGGCTGCAGCCCGGCGAGCAGCCGGACGAGCGCGCGCTCGCCGCCGGCGGGCGCGGTCATCGGCTCACCCCTCCCGTCGCGGACACCGCGCGGCGTCCCCTCTCGAGGGCCTCGAGGATCGCTTCGCCGACCAGCTCGCCGCGGGTCCAGAGCAGGAAGTGCCCCTCTCCCGGCACGCGGCGGATCTCGAGCGAGCTCGCCCCCACCAGGGCGCGCTCCGCGTAGTCGGCGTTCTCCGGCGGCACCAGATCGTCCTCCTCGCCCTGGATCACGAGCGTCGGAGCGCGCACCTCCCGAAGCCGCGGCGCCAGCTCCTCGAGCTCGGCGCGCAGCGGCCAGAGCTCCCGGTTCGACGCGATCCAATCGACCGGCAGCAGCCACTGGACGGCTCGCCAGGAGCCGGCCCGGTTGTACCAGCGGCGGCGCTCGAGCGCCGGGTCGATCGACGGCGCCACCAGGAGCAGCGCGCCGACCAGGTCGGGTCGGTCGACCGCCAGCCGCAACGCGATGGGCCCGCCGAGGCTGTGACCGACGACCACCGCGGGCTCCCCCGGCTCGGCGTCGAGCGCCGAAGCGACGGCCGCGGCCTGCAGCTCGAGCGACGGCTCGGCGCGCCCGCGCCGCGTCCCGCCGAAGCCGGGCCGATCTGGCGCGATCAGCCGCGCCGCCGCGTTCAGCTTGGCGTCCGTCAGGTAGCCACGGAAGGCCTCCCAGGTCCCCGGCGAGCCGTGGACGAAGAGGACGCGGGACCCTCCGGCCGCGCGGCCGGCGACCGTGTAGTGCACCTCGCCGGGCGCCGGCGACGGGCCCAACCAGGACGCGAAGCGGCTCTGGATGCCCTGCGCGGACATCGAGTCGGTGCCGACCGACGGCGTGAAGGTGGGCGCGAGGAGCGTGCAGGCGCCGGCGCCGAGCGCGGCGAGCGCGCCGAGGGCCACGAGGATCGGACGGAGCCGGGAGAGCCGCACTCCCCCATTTCTATCGCAGAGGCCGGCCGTCGCTCAGCCGAGCGCCGCGATCGCCCGGCGCGCGGCCTCCATCCCCTCGAGCAGCTCCTCGGGCGGAACCGCGAAGGAGAGGCGCAAGTAGCCCTCCTGCTCGAAGGCGGAGCCGGAAGCGGTGATCACCCCCTCGGAGCGGGCGAGCCAGGCGGCGACGTCGTCGGACGAGCGCATCTCGACGCCGTCCGGAGCCTTCAGGCCGAAGCAGCCGCGCACGTCCCAGAACGAGTAGAACGAAGCGGGGGTCGGCCAGATCTCGACGCGCGGCGGTTTCGGCCCCAGCCGCGCCAGGAGGTCGCGATTGCTCTCGAGCTCCTCGCGCAGCCCCCCCTGGTAGGGGCGCGAGATCGCGGCGAGCGAGGCGTGCTGCGCCGGCGTCGACGGACCCGAGGTGTAGTGGCTCTGGAGGTTCGCCATGGCGCGCGCGACGTCGCTCGGCGCCACGCTCCAGCCGATGCGCAACCCGCCGGCCCGGCGGAAGTTCTTCGACATGCCGTCGACCTGGATCAGCCAGGGGCGGGTCTGGTCGTCGACGCGCGGCTCGGGGAAGCTGCGGCCGTCGAACAGCAGGCGCCAGTAGAGCCGGTCGAGCACGAAGTAGACCCGGCGCTCGACGCAGACCGCGAGCAACGCCTCGGTCTCGTCGGCGTCGTAGAGCTGTCCGGTCGGGTTGACCGGGTTGTTGAGCAGGAAGAGCTTGGCGTGCGGCCGCAGGTCGAGGTTGCGCCGCAGGTCGTCGGCGGTCACCTTGAGCCGGTTGCCGGCGCCCGCGCGGGGCACCACCATGACCGGGAAAGCGTAGGCCGCGCTCGCCAGCGGCTGGTAGGAGACCCAGGGCGCGGCGTCGAAGAGCACGCAGTCGGCGGGGTTGCAGACCGCCAGGAAGACGTTGAACAGGCTCTGCTTGGCGCCGTTGGTGACGATCACGTTCTCGACGCCGTAGCCGGCGCGCTCGAGCCCGAGCCAGGCGAGCACCGCCTGGCGCAGCTCCGGCAGACCGGCCGGGTCGCCGTACATCGTCTGCTCGGTCGAGATGGCGCGCAGGAAAGCCTCGCGCACGTGCGGCGCCAGGCTCCCCTTGGTCTCGCCCAGCCCGAAGTCGAAGACCGGCTTGCCCTCGGCGCGGCGCTCCCCCGCGACCGCCTTGAGCAGGAGGGTCGCCGAAGGGCGAAACTTGCCGATCTTCGGTGAGACGCGTTCGCCGTCGAGCACGCCTCAGGCTACCACCCGGTCGCCGGATGCCGCCGACGCCAGGGCCGCCGAAGCCGTCGCGAAGAACGGAGCGTCGCGCTCGGTCGCCGGAGCGAGCTCGGTGAACCAGGCGGCGCGCGGGTCGAAGCGAGCGAAGAACGGGCGCCCGACCCGCTCCGGATCGCGCGCCTGCAGCAGCTCGAGCACGAAGACGCGCTGGTCGCCGAGCTCGGCCGTGCCGACCACCCGGACCTTGCCGGGAAAGGCCGACATCGACGGGCCGCGCACGGTGCGCGCGAGGCCGGAGACCTGGCGGTAGGCGTCGGCGAAGATCCGCTGGGCGCGGGCGAGCGGCACCTCGAAGTAGTTCTTCGGGCCGGTGTTGCGCTCGACGAACATGTAGTACGGGATCATTCCCAGCCGCACGCCGATACGCCACATCGACGCCCAGAGCGCCGCCGAGTCGTTGACCCGGCGCACCAGCGGCGCCTGCATGCGGATCTGCGCCCCCGTGGCGCGCACGCGCGCGACCGCGCGGCGGACGATCTCCGGCGCCAGCTCCCGCGGGTGGCTCCAGTGCGCCATCAGGGCGACGTGCCGGCCAGCCGCCACCAACTGCTCGAAGAAGGCCAGCAGGTCGTCGGCGTCGTCGTCGCTGACGAAGCGCTGCGGCCAGTAGGCCAGCGACTTGGTGCCGATCCGGAGGTTGCGCACGTGCTCGAACTCCGGCGCGAGCAGCGGCTCGAGGTAGCGGCGCAGCGCCTTGGTCTTCATGATCAGAGGGTCGCCGCCGGTGACCAGCACGTCGGTGACCTCGGGATGCGCGCGCAGGTAGGCGAGCAGGTCGTCGGTCTCCCGCGCCTCGAACTTCATCTCGGGCAGCCCGACGAACTGCGCCCAGCGGAAGCAGTAGGTGCAGTAGGCGTGACAGGTCTGGCCCTGGCCGGGGAAGAAGAGCACCGTCTCGCGGTACTTGTGCTGCAGACCGGGAAGGCGGCGGCCGTCGAGCTCCGGGACGTTGTGGGTCAGCTGGCCGGCCGGATGCGGATTCAGCTCGAGCCGCACGCGGTTCGCCTCGGCCTCGATCTCCTCGCGCGGTGCTTTCCGGTCGACCAGCGCGGCGATGCGGTCGAACTGCTCGCGGTCGAGCATGCCCCGCTGCGGAAAGGTGAGCTGAAAGATGGGATCGTCCGGGATGCGGCTCCAGTCGATCAGCTCCTCCATGACGTAAGCGTTGGTGCGGAACGGCAGCACGCGCGAGACGACCTCGACGGCGCGCCGCTCGGCCGGATCGAGGCGCGACCACTCGGGCCGCTTCGCCACGTTGTTCAGGCCGACGGCGCGGAAACGCGCGGGCCGGGGCTCTTGCATCGGTCACCTCCTTCGTCTCGTGCCGGGCGCCGCGCCGGCCTCTCGCCCGGCGGCTCTCGCGGAATCTCGTGGCGGGCCCATCCGTCCGACGGGGCCGCGCGGCAGGAAACTGCCTTCCCAGGATAGCTTCCCGATTCCGATGTGGCAACCGGTCTTGCCTTGGTATGACCAGAGTCGTACCATGGACGCATGCCGAGCTCCGCCAAGATCTCGATCAGCCTGCCCGCCCCGCTGCTGCGCCGCATCGACCGCTACTGCCGCGCCACCGGCGAGACGCGCAGCGAGTTCCTGCGCCGCGCCGCGATCGGCTCGCTCGAACAGGAGGAGCACCGCGAGGCGGTGCGCCGCTACCTCGACAGCTACGCCGCCGAGCCCGAGTCGCCGAGCGAGGTCGAGGCGATGGGCGCCGCCGCCGGCGCCGCGCTCGCCACGGAGACCTGGGAATGAGGCGGGGCGAGGTCCGCTGGGCGGCGCTGCCGGACGGCACCCGGCGCCCCGTGCTCCTGCTCTCGCGCGACGAGGCCTACCTCGTCCGGCGCATGGTCACGGTCGCGCCGGTGACCACGCGCGTCCGCGGCATCCGCGTCGAGGTCGAGCTCGGACCGGCCGAAGGGCTGCCGCAGCGGTGCGTGGTCAACCTCGATCGGGTGATCACGCTTCCGCGCGAGACCGTCGGCGACCTGCTGGTCAAGCTGCCGCAAGAGAAGCTGGCGCGCGTCGGCCGGGCGCTGCGGTTCGCGCTCGCGCTCGACGAGCCGTAACGGGAGGCGCCGCCGCGCCCGCGCGTCCTCGCCGGCGCTTGCCCGGCGGCGCCCCCTTCTCTACACTGCCGCGCATCGCATGCGCCGCCGTGAGCCCGATGCCGAAGCCGCCGCGCCCGAGGGCGCCGTGCTCCGCCCGGTGGCGGTGGTCGGCCGGCCGGGCGAGGCGCGCGACGGCCGACGCGCCGTGGCGCGCGAGCGGCTGCTGACCATCCGCATCGCGGACGGCGCCTCGTTCGCCCTGATGTGCACCCCGGGCGAGGAGATCGAGCTCGCGCTCGGCTTCCTGCGCGCCGAGGGATGGATCGACTCGCTCGCCGACGTCACGAGCGCCGAGCCCTGCGACGGCGGCGACGGCGTCCGCGTCCGCCTGGCGCGGCCGCCCGACGCTCCCGCGGCGGCGAGCCGCAACCTCGTGCTCTACGCCTCCTGCGGCCTGTGCGGCCGCGAGGACGCGCTGCCCTACCTCGCCGGTCTCGAACCGGTGCCCGCCGCCCCGCCGCCGCCCGCTCCCGTGATCCTCGCCGTCGCGCGCGGCGCGCGCGCGCGCCAGCCGCTGTTCGCCGCCACCGGAGGCAGCCACGCCACGCACCTGTTCGACGCGCGCGGCGAAGTCGTGGCGGTCGCCGAGGACGTCGGCCGCCACGCCGCCTTCGACAAGGCGATCGGCAAGGCGATGCGCGCGGGCCTCGACACCGCCGGCCTCGCCGCGTTGCTCTCCGGCCGCGCCAGCCTGGAGATGGTCGCCAAGGCGGCGCGGGCGCGGCTCTCCGGGCTCGCCGCGGTCGGCGCTCCGACCGACGCCGCGATCGAGCTCGCCGACCGCCTCGGACTCGTCCTCGTCGGCTTCGTGCGCGGCGGCGAGATGACGGTCTACGCCGGCGCCGAGCGCCTGCGGGGCTGACCCGCGCGGCCGCGCGCGCCCCCCGCCCCCGGGCGCGGGGGGCGCCGCCCGGCCGGGAGGATAAGCTGCCGCCGGACCGACGAAGGAGGTTCGATGTCGCCGAGACGTGTCGTGATCATGGGCGCCGCCGGGCGCGATTTCCACAACTTCAACGTGCTCTTCCGCGACCGCGCGGAGTTCGAGGTCGTCGCCTTCACCGCGACGCAGATCCCCGACATCGAGGGGCGCCGCTACCCCGCCGTGCTGGCGGGGAAGCGCTACCCCGACGGCATCCCGATCGTCGCCGAAGAGCAGCTCGAACGGCTCGTCCGCGACGAGCGGGTCGACGAGGTCTGGTTCTCCTATTCCGACGTGTCGCACGGCTACGTCATGGACAAGGCTGCCCACGTCAACGGCTGGGGCGCCCACTTCACGCTCGCCTCGGCCACCGCGACCATGGTCTCCTCGGTCCGGCCGGTGATCGCCATCACCGCAGTGCGCACCGGGGTCGGCAAGTCGCAGACGACCCGCTTCGTCTCGCGCATCCTCAAGGCGATGGGCAAACGGGTCGTCGCGATCCGCCACCCGATGCCCTACGGCGACCTCGCGCGCCAGGTCTGCCAGCGCTTCGCGACTTACGAGGACCTCGACCGGCACGAGTGCACGATCGAGGAACGCGAGGAGTACGAGCCGCACATCGACAACGGCTTCGTGGTCTTCGCCGGCGTCGACTACGAGAAGATCCTGCGCGAGGCCGAGAAGGAAGCCGACGTCATCCTCTGGGACGGCGGCAACAACGACACTCCCTTCTATCGCTCCGATCTCCACGTCGTCCTGGTCGACCCGCACCGGCCCGGGCACGAGATCTCCTACTACCCGGGCGAGACCAACGTCCTGATGGCCGACCTCGTGATCGTCAACAAGGTCAACACCGCCGAGGCCGACAAGGTGGCGGAGGTCGAGGCGAACTGCCGCCGGATCAACCCGCGCGCGCGCATCGTGCGCTGCGCCTCGGAGATCCGCGCCTCGGACCCGGCCGCGATCCACGGCCGCCGGGCGCTGGTGGTCGAGGACGGCCCCACCCTCACCCACGGCGGCATGAGCGTGGGCGCGGGTTGGTTCGCCGCCCGCGACGCCGGCGCCGCTGAGATCGTCGACCCGCGCCCGTACGCGGTCGGCTCGCTGGTCGAGACCTACGCCAAGTACCCGAACGCGGCCGGCATCCTGCCCGCCATGGGCTACGGCGACGAGCAGGTGCGCGACCTCGAGGCGACCATCCGCGCCACGCCCGCTGACGTCGTGGTCGAGGGGACGCCGATCGACCTGGCCCGCGTCCTGGCCTCCGACAAGCCGGTGGTCGGCGTCACCTACGAGCTCGTCGAGCTCGAACCGGGGGTGCTCGAGGCCGAGATCCGGCGCGTGCTCGGCTGAACGGCGGCCGCGACCGACCAGATCCCGAACAGCCCCGGGAGCGCCCGCCGCCGGCGCTCGACCCCGAGGCCAGCGGCGGCGATCGCCGCCGGAGTACCGCCGGCACGCAGGAAGCCGCGCAAGTAGGCGGTTTCGAAGCTCGCGAGCATGGCGGTCACCAACCGGCCTCCGAGGCCTCTCGTCGGCGGGTCGTAGTCGACGACGATCACCCGCTCGCGCGCGACGCGTGTCGCCTCGAGCAGCGACTCCACCCGCGCCCGGGCCGGCATGTCGTGGAGCGCGAAGGAGAGCAGGACGACGTCGAAGCTCGCGTCCGCGAACGGCAGCCGCCGGGCATCCGCTTCGACCAGCCGGAGGCCGCGGCCGCGCGCCTTGGCCCGCGCGCGCCAGAGCATCGAGGCCGTGAAGTCGGCCGCGGTGACCTGCGCGCCGAGCCGGGCGCAGCGGAGCGCGAGCTCTCCGGTGCCGGTGCACAGGTCGAGGAGCCGCCGGCCGGGGGCGGCGCCCGCCTGGCGAGCCGCCGCGCGGTAGACGAATCCGATCGGCGCCGCGAACAGGTCGTAGAGCGAGCTCCACCGAGCGAAGAAGGCGCGCAGATAGGCCGCGTAGGGGTCGGCCGCGGCCGGGCTCATCGGGCTCTCTCGACGGAGAGACGCCGCAGCAGGTCGGCCGCCGCGTGGAGCGTCTCGGCCTGCTCGACCCGCTCCTCCGGATCGGCGCGATCGTTCGCCAGGTCTTCGAGCAGGGCGAGCGCTTCGCCGCTGGACGACGGGTCTCGCTCGAGCAGGGCCTCGGCGAGGAAGAGCCGGTTCCTCGGATCGCCGGGCCAGCGGGCGGCCGCCTCGCGCAGGAGCTCGACGCCGCGCGCGCGGTCGACCCAACCGGTCAGACCCGGAATCCGCGGCAGCGAGGCATGCAGGCGCCCGAGGAGCCGGAGGCCGCCGCCGTCGCGCAGGCCGGGCGCGAGCCGCGCCGCGAGCTCGGCGTGCCGACGCAACCTGGTGGGGACTCCCCGCGCGAGAGCGGCGAGGGCGCCGTGCTGGAGCGCCCACTCGCCCCAGGCGATCGCGGCCCAGAAGTGTGCGGCGCCCGCCCCGGGAATCGGCGCCAGCGCTGCGGCCCGGAGCTCGAAGTCGGCGCCCGGGTCGAGGGCGGCACCTCCTGCCCGCCTCGCGACCTCGGCGACCGCTCCCTCCGCGACCTCGACGCAGCGGTCGAGCAGCGTCCGCGCCTCGCCGCCGGGCATGCGGACGAAGTGCGCCGCGAACCAGAGCGCCTCGATCTCGCGAAACCTCGGCTCGAGTCGCTCCGGTGCGGCCGCCGCAGCGGCGCCGAATCCCTCGATCGCGCACCGGACCGGCGCCGGGTCGACTCGGCCGGTCGCTTCGAAGCCCCGGTGGCGTGCCGCCCAGCAGGTCGCCGCGCGCTGCTCCTCGAACGCCGTCGCGCTCGCCGCGCCGGCGCAGGCCGCCGCCAGCAGCCCACCGGCGAGGGCACGGCCGACCGCCCCGCACAGAATCGCCGACCTCACGCGGGCTCCTCCGCGCGCCCCTCGGCGAACCCGGCGCGCGGCAGCGCGAACCGCAGGAGCTGCGGCAGCAGCAGCAGCGAGAAGACGAGCGCCGCGGCGACTCCGAGCGCGAGCGCGAGCGCGAACGAGGCGAGGCCGCGGTGCGTCGCGGCGGCGAGCCCGCCGAAGCCGGCGAGGGTCGTCACGCCGCAGAGCAGCACCGTACGGCCGGCGCCCGCGAGCGTGCGCGCCAGGTCGCCCCGTTCCGCCAGGTAGCGGTGCACGAGGTGGACGCCGCTGTCCTCGGCGATGCCCAGGACTACCGGAAAAGCCAGGATGTCGAGCGGGTTGAGCGGCACGCCGAGCAGCCGCATCGCCCCCAGCTGGACCATCAGGCCGAGAAAGGTCGGCAACGTCGCCAGCAGCGCCGCCGTCGGTCGCGCGAAGTCGGCGAGCACCACGGCGACGAGCAGCGCCGCGGCGAGCCAGACGGTGCGGCGCAGTGCCCGGTGCGAGCGGTCGACCAGGAATCGCCCGACGAAGGGCATGCCGGTGACCTCGGGGTCGAGACGCCGCATGGCGTCGAGAAACCTCTGCTGGAATCCCGGCTCCCAGACGTCGCCGGCCGGATAGGCGTAGACGGCGTGCCGCCCCTCCGGATCGACGAACAGCGAGCGGAAGCCCTCGAAGGCCTCCGGCAGCGCCGCGCCGAGGCCGACCAGGGGCGCCAGGTCGGTGAGCGTGCGCACCGAAGCGACCGTTTCCTCGCGACGCAGCTCGGCGGCGAGCCGTCGCGCCGCCGCCGCATCGGCCACCACGAACGCCGCGAACTGCGGCGCAAAGGTCGAGCCGCGCACCATCTCGCGCTCCAGGCGAACCGCCTCGGAGCCCGCCGGCTCCAGGTTCAGGTAGTTGCCGTCGAACGGCGGCGGTCCGACCAGGAGCGAGCCGGCCGCGATCCCGAACAGCGCCAGGGCGATGCCCGGCCGCTGGGCGGCCAGCAGCCAGCGACCGGTCCGGCGCTCGTGCGCCGCGCGTGGTCGAGCCGAGGACGGCGGCAGCAGACAGAGGGCCGCGGGCAGAACGGTCAGCGTGGCGAGCAGCGCGAGCAGGACGCCGACTCCGGCGAGCCAGCCGAGCTCGGCGAATCCTCGGAAGCCGGAGACCAGGAGAACGAAGAAGGAGAGCGCCGTGGTCGCCGCCCCCGTGCCCAGGCCGGGGGCCAAGAAGCGCGCCGAACCGGCGATCGCTGGCTCGAGCCGCTCGCCGAGCGCGCGCCGCTCCGCCACCGCGTCCAGCAGGTGGACCGCGAAATCGATCCCCAGCCCGAAGAGGATCGAGAAGAAGAAGGCCGAGACCAGGGTCAGATGGCCGGGCGCGAGCGCCGCGACACCGGCGGTCGCGAGCGCCGCCAGCGCCAGCGTGGCCATCGCGAGGAGCGGCTGCCGCACGCCGCGAAAGCCGGCGACGAAGAGCGCCGCCACCAGGGCGAACGACAGCGCCGAAAGGCGCGAGAGGTCGCGCCGCACGAAGTCGCGGTCGTCGAGCGCGTACTGCGGTAGCCCGGTGAAGCCGACCCGAATGCCTTCGCGCTCCGGCGCGAGCGCCGCGACGGCCGCTCGCACGCCGGCGACGAAGGGCGCGATGGTGGCCGCCGCGGAGTCGGCGTCCGCCGGTTGCACGAAGAGATAGAGCCTCCGGCCGTCGTCGGAGAAGAAATGCGGGGCCACGCCGAACGCCGCGAGCGTCTCGTCGCGAAAGGGCAAGCGGGCGAGCACCGAGCGCACGCCGGTCACTCGCGGGAGCGCCGAGGCCAGGCGGTCGGCGAGCCGCGCGAGGCGGACGCGCTCCTCCCCTTCCAGCGCGACGATCAGGACGTTGGGCGTGCCGAAGCGGGCCGCGAAGTCGCGGAAGCGGGCGATCTCGGGCAGCCGCGGATCGATCAGGTCGAGGTTGGAGCTGCGCAGCTCGAGGCGGGTGACGACGAGCGCCCCGGAGAGAGCCGCCACCACCCCGGCGATCGCGAGGACGGTTCGCGGCCTGCGCAGCGCGAGCTCGACCAGCCCGCCCAGCCGGCGCTCCCAGAAGGCCGCCAGCCGGCTGCTCACGACGTTCCCTCGTTCGCGGCGGCAGCGCGCGCCAACCGGGGCATCCGCCACTCGACGCCGCCACCGGCGGCGGCGAGGGCGAAGCGGGGCAGCGCCGCCGCCGGCCGGTCGAGCGCCAGCGCGAAGGTGCCGAAGTGGGCCGGCACCACGAGCGGGCGGCCGAGTCGGATCGCCGCCTCGACCGCCTGCACCGGCGAGAGATGGACCCGCCCGATCGGCCAGGGCGGCGCGTAGGCGCCGATCGGCAGCACGGCGATCGCCGGATGGAAGCGCTCGCCGATGGCGGCGAAGTCGTTCGCCGCGCCGGTGTCGCCGGCGAAGTAGATCGAGGCCCCGCCGCCGCGAACCACCCAGCCGAGGGCCTGTTTGGAGCTCGCCAGCGGATGGTGCCGGTGGCCGTGGTGGAAGGCCGGCACCCCGACGATTTCCAGGCCGGCGACCGTCACCGAGGCCCAGGCCGCGACCCCCTCGACGGCCGCGTCGGAGCGCAACCCGGCGACGTAGCCCTCGCTGCCCGCCGGCAGCAGCAAGCGACCGACTCGCTCGAGGGCGGCGAGCGTCGGCCGATCGAGATGGTCGTAGTGGGCGTGAGTCAGCAGGACGGCGTCGAGCGCTCCGAGCTGCGCCGGTCCGATCGCGCGTTCCATTCGGCGCCGCACCAGCGAGCACCGCGGGGAGAGGTTCGGGTCGACCAGCAGCCGGGCGCCTCGCCACTCCAGCAGGAAGCCGGCATGGCCGAGCCAGGCCAGTCGGGGCGGCGGCCCGACCGCCGCTGGCCAGGGCAGATCGTCCGGCGGCCGCAGCGGCGGGGGCACCCGGTCGAAGCCGGTCGCCTCCCGCCAGGGGCGCTCCCCCCTCCCCCACCCGGAGTGCAGAGCGAGCGCGGAGGCGGAGAGCAGCAGCCCGGCCGTCGCGAAGCGGCGTCCCCTCATCGAGCGGCCACCCGGACGTCGCCGCTCGCCGAGAGCTCGATCACGAAGGCGGCGAGATCGCCGACCTCCTGCGCGGAGAGCCATTCGTGCCCCGGCATCAGCCAGGGGGGCAGGCCGAAGCGGATCACCCGCGCCACCGCCCGCTCGAGCGGCTCGTCGACGCCGTAGTCGCGAGCTCGGCGGAGCGCTCCCTCGCGCAGGTCGAGCCCCGGCAGGGCGAGGTCGCCCAGGGCGCCGCCATCGCCGCGGCCCCCTTCGCCGTGGCAGGGGGCGCAGTGGCGCGCGAAGAGTCGGGCGCCGCGCGACGCCGAGGGTACCTGCGGCGCCGCCGCCATCGGCGCCCGCCGGATCGTGGCCAGCCGTGCCGCCTCGGCCCCCGCACCGAGCGAGCCCAGGTAGGCGACCAGATCGGACCCCCGTCGCTCGCCGGTGGCGAACAGGTGGGCGTAGGAAGGCATGCTCGAGGCCGGCGACAGCGCTCGCGGGTCCCGCAAGTGCCGCTCCTGCCAGAGCGCGGCGCGACGCACTCCGACGTTGGCCAGATCCGGGCCGATCCGGCGATTCCCGGGGGTGGGCGGATGCTCCCGCCGGTCGAGCTCGCGGCGCGGCCCCCACCAGAGGGCGTCCTGCGCCACCGGACGCACGTACTGCGAGTGGCAGTGCTGGCAGCCTTCGGCGAGATAGACCTGCCGGCCGCGCGCGACCGGGTCGTCGGCCGGCGCCGGCGAGCGCAGCGCGACGAAGCCGCCGCAGGCTCCCACCGCGAGGGCGAGCGCCGTCTCGCGCGCCCGGCCGCGGACGCTCGGCGCCAACAGCGCCGCGACGGCGCCGAGGACCGCGAGCGCGGCGCCGGCGATCACCGGCCATCCGAGGTGCTTCGCCGCCCCGACCCCCAGCCCCGAGCCGAGCCAGCCGGCGACTCCGAAGAGCCAGGCGGCGCGGCTGGCCGCCGTCCTGGGCACCGCACCCCCCGCCAGGGAGGGCGCCGCGACCAGCGCCGCGCTGTAGGCCGAGATGCCGACCGCGTAGAGAGGGGCGGCGAGCGCCGCGGCGGCCGCCCCAGCGCCGAGCGCGGGCAGCGCGATGGCGAAGCTCGCGCCGGCGGCCAGCAGCAGGGCCCGCAGCCCGCCGCGGTCGAGCGCGACGCCGGCGGCGCAAGCCGCGAGCAGGTGGACGAGACCCTGTCGCATCGCGTGAGCGTCCCCCCCCCAGCTGACCGCGAGGAGAACCGAGTCGTGCTGAATGGCGGCGAAGGCCGCCGAATCGAGGGCGACGAGCAGCAGGAAGGCCATGACCAGCGCCGGAAAATCGCCCGCTGCCGCGATGTGCGAGCGCTCGCCAGCCTGCGGCAGCCGCTCCGGCGGAGGCCTGCGGTCGCTGGGCAGCAACCCCGCAGCCAGCACGCAGGCCGCCGCCGGGACGGCGGCGCGCAGCGCCGGATCGCCCGCGAAGAGCGGCGGCAGGTTCGCCAGCAGGTAGGCGGCGCCGGTGCCGAATCCCGCCGCGCGCCCGGCCGCGCCCGCCGGGGCGAGCCGGAGGAGCGAGCCGGCGAGCGCCACCGTCGCCCAGCCGAGCGCCGCGCCCAAGCCGGCCGCGGCGAGCACGAGAGTCGGCGCCTGGCGAGCGCCGATCGACGCGGCGCAGGCCACCGCCACCGCCAGCAGGCCGGCGCGCACGGCGCCGCGGCCCGAGCGCCGGACGAGCGTGCGCGCCGCCGCGACGCCCGCGGCCACTCCGGCCACCGCCATCGCGGCGAGCGCTCCCTGCAACGCGCGCGGCTCGGCGCCCAGCGCGCGTTCCAGCTGCGCCAGGAAGCCGAACTGGGCGCAGAGCAGGAAAGCGAAGTAAACCGCCGCGACCGCCGCGGCGACACTCACCAGGCGGCGTCGGTCAGTGGACATCGGGAGCCTTCGCCGCAGGCAATAGGAAGAGCTGCCCGAGCGCCACCAGCGCGTCGTAACCGCCGACGGCGAGCCAGGGGGCGGCAAGCTCCGCAGCGAGGACCGCGCCGGCGACGAAAGCGGCGACCGCCAGCCGGACGAGCGCGGTGATCTCGAGGGCTGCGCGCAGCCGCGACCGCCGCTCGGAGCCCGGGGGGAGCCTCCAGGGTTGCAGGTAGATCGTCCCGACCGCGGCGACGAAGAGGCCGATCCAGCGCAGGAAGACCCAGGACTCGGCCGGTACCGTCAGGCCGAGCGGCGCGAGCGCCACGGCCGGACGGGCGAGCAAGAGGAGCCCGGTCAGCAGGTCGCCGCCGCCCGCGACCGCGCAGAACGCGGGCAACACGCGCTCGCGACCTCGACCGAGGGCTCGCGTGGCGGCCCGGCTCATGCCGGCCGCCGGACGAGCTGGCGCAGCCAGCCGATCGTTGCCGCGAGCATCGCCGCCCCCCCGACCCAGCGCAGCGCCAGCAGCGCATCGAGGGTGCCCCCGCCGCGCAGCCGTGCGGCCGGGTCGATCGCCTCGAGCGCGCCCAGCGCGGCGAGCGCCGCGATCTGCAGGGCGAGCCCTCCCTGCCAGAGCGCGAAGGGCTCCGGAGCGGTGAGGGTCGCCCGCCGATCGCCCCGATCGAGCAGACGATGGAGCACCAGCATCACGAAGGCGGAGGCGAACCCCGCCATCGCGACGTGCGCGTGGGCGACCAGCCCCTCGCCGAACTTGACCCGGTCGAGCACGCCGGGAGCGAACGAAAGCAGGCCGCTCGCGAGCAGCAGGAGGCCCCAGGCCGCCAGGGCACGCAGCCATTTGCGGCTGCCCGGCGGCCAGAGGAAGCGCGCGGCCTCGCGCGGCAGCAGCCAGGCCCAGATCACCACGCTGCCGAGGGCCAGCAGCTCGCGCGGATCCCCGTTCGGCCGGTCGACATGATCGAGCCCGACGAAGAGCGCCGCGTGCAGCAGCCAGACTCCGGGGGCGAGCCAGCGCCCGCGGCCCGCCGCCACCTCGGTCAGCCGGAGCAGCCGGGGCACGGCGAGCAGCAGCGCGACCAGGCCGAGCGAGCTGCCGAGCAGGCTCGTGCCGGTCGGGCCGCCGCTCACCGGGTCGATCGGCGGGTAGACCCGGCCGTCGCTGGCGGCGACCAGGAGGGCCGGCACCGCGAGCAGGAGGGCGAGCAGGAGCGCTCGGGCGACGTGGCTGCGGCTCCAGCCCTGTCGGCGCACCGAGCCGGCGAGCCCGCGCGCGAGCAGGGCCGCGACCCCGAGTTGCGCGCCGGCGAAGAGCACCGCGGCCGGACCGGTCCAGTCGAGGAAGAGCTTGCCGGAGGTGCGGCCGCCGAGCCAGCTCGCCGCGCCCGCGGCGAGCGCGCCCGACCAGAGGGCGAGCGCCAGCCGCCCCGCCGCCACGTGACGATCGGCGCCGAAGGCATCGAGGAGCAGGCCGACGAGCGGCAGCGCCAGCCAGCCGTAGAGCGTGAGGTCGAGGTGGAGCGCGGCCCAGCGCCCGTACGTGGCGGCACCGAGGGTGGCGCCCCACTCGGGGGCGAGCTGCAGCGTCGCCAACCAGAGCCCGACGCCCGACCCGACGAGGAGCCAGAAGAGGGCGTGCGCGGCGACGGCCTCCGCCAGGTTCTCGGCGCGAGTCGGCGCTCCGGTGGCCGCCTCCCGGGCGAGCGTCGACTCGGCTGCCGCGGGCGCGGCGCTCATCCTGCCGGTGCCGGCGCCCCGCAGCGCGCGGCCGCCGCCCAGCGCGCGCTGCGCAAGTGGCCATCGAGCCGCAGATAGGGCGCGGCGTCCGGTCCGAGAGCGCTCTCGAGCGCCGCGAGCAGCGGCCGGACGGCGGCCAGCTCCTCGTCGACCTGGGCGAGGGCTCCCGTCGCCCCGAGCGAACCGGCGAGGTTCGGCCGTCCGAGCTCGGCGTCGCCCGCGGCGGCGGCATCCGGCGCCGCCACTCGATCTTCGACGTCGTCGAGGGTCTGGTAGGCGAGGCCCCAGCGGCGCGCCAGCTCGGCGAGCAGCCGGCGACGGGCGGCCGGGGCGCCGGCGACCACCGCCGGCAGCTCCAGCGCCAGCCGCAGCAGCGGCACGGTCTTGCCCGCCACCACGCGCGCGCAGCGCTCTCCCGCGAGCCCGGCGCCCTCGAGGTGGAGATCCCAGGCCTGGCCGTCGAGAATGCCGGTCAGCCCGAGGCACTCTTCGAGCAAGGCCGCGGCCGCCCGCCGCGGCCGCGGCCGGGCACCGGCCAAGGCTCGCCAGACCAGCGCGTAGCCGCGATGAACGAAGCCGAGCGCGGCGAGCAGCGCCGCCGCCTCGCCGTGCACTCGGTGGACGCAGGGGCGGCCCCGGCGCGTGACGGCGTCGTCCATCGCCGGCAGGTCGTCGAACAGCAGGGAAGCGGTGTGGAACGCCTCGATCCCCAGCGCCAGATCGAGCGCGACGCGCGGGGCGAGGCCGTGGACGCGCCCGGTCGCCCAGGCCAGCTGCGCGCGCCAGAGCGAACCCGGCGAGGCGAGCGTGTCGCGCACCGCGCCGGCCAGGTGGCTCTCCGTTCCGCGCGGTAGCGCGAGCAGCCGTTGAACCTCCAGGCGCAGGCGGTCGAGCTCGGCGGCTGGGAGCAGGACGAGCGGCGCACGTGGCCGGGGCGCAGCGGGCCGGCTCCGGTCGACCAAGGCGAGCAAGGGCGCCTCAGTCGCCGCCGGCGCCAACGGCGAGGGGGGCGCGCAGCTCACCCGCGGCGTGGATCTGGACCGAGACGATCTTGGCCACGCGCAGGAAGAGGATGCTCGGGTCCGCGAGTCCCCACTCGACGAAGGGGACCGGGAAGGAGAGGTCGGCGACCAGGCGGGGACCGTCGATCGCCACTTCGGCGGGCAGCGTGATCTCGTGCTCGGCGCCGTGCAGGTCGAGGATCCCCTCGAGCGCGATTCTCGACGCCCCTTGCGGGTGCAGCTCGCCCTCGAGCCGGCGCGCGACGAAGCGGGCGACCGGGAAGCGCTCCGTCTCGAGCACCTCCTCGCGCATCGTCCGGTCGCGGCTCGCGTTGCCGGTGACGCCGGCACCGAGGTCGACCCGGATCTCGCCGCTCGCCGCGCCGGTCGCCGGATCGAAGCGGATCTCTCCCTCGCGCAGCGTGAACAGCCCGTGGACGTCGTGACCGGTCGCCGGCAGATCGAAGGCGACCTCGGTGGCGGCGGGGTCGAGCACCAGGACGCGCTCCTCGGCGGCGGCCGGCGCGAGTGTGCCCCAGGACAGGATCAGGGCGAGCAAGGCGAACTTTCTCATCGAGCCTCCTGACGGCCGCGCAGCGTCGCGACCGCCACGCATTGTCGCGGCGCCTCGTGAACGGCGGATGAACGGCGCTCGGCTATAGTCGCGGCGTGCGCCTCCTGGTCGTCGAGGACGAGCGGCGGCTCGCGGAACGGCTCGCCGCCGGCCTGCGCGAGGAGGGGTTCGCCGCCGACGTCGCCCATGGCCTGGCGGCCGCGCGCGACCGGTCGCTCGAGGCCGACTACGACCTGGTGCTGCTCGATCTCCGGCTCCCCGACGGCTCGGGCACCGACCTGCTGCGGGAATGGCGGACGGAAGGATTCACCGCGCCGGTGCTGGTGCTCACCGCGCAAGACCGGACCGAGGAGAAGGTAGCCGGCCTCGACGCCGGGGCCGACGACTACCTGACCAAGCCGTTCGCCTTCGAGGAGCTGCTGGCGCGGGTCCGCTCCCTGCTGCGGCGCCGGGCGACACCGCCGGTCGAGGTCGTCGAGGTCGGAGACCTCCGTTTCGATCGCACCGCCCGGACGGCGAGCCGCGGCAGCCGGCCGCTCGACCTGACGCCCAAAGAGCTCGCCCTGCTCGAGTACTTCCTGCTCCACCCCGGTGTGGCGCTCGCGCGCGCCACGCTCGCCGAGCACGTCTGGGACGCGGACTACGAGGCGCGCAGCAACGTCGTCGACGTCATCGTCGGCCGGCTGCGCCGCAAGCTCGAGGCGGATGGCGCCCCCAGGCTCCTGCACACGGTTCCCGGCGTCGGCTGGCGGCTGTCGATCGAGCCGCCACGGTGAGCTCCGGCGCTTCGCTCGAGCGCGGCATCGCGCGGCGCTTCGCGCTCACGCTGCTCCTGCTCTACGGCACCGTCGCCGGCGCGGTCTGGCTGACTTCGGCCCGCGCGCGCCGCGACCTCGCCGCCCTGACGCTCAAGAACGAGGCCGAGGCGCTGGCCGCCTACGTCGCCGCCAGCGGCCGGCTCGACGCGCCCGAGCTGCAGGCTCCCGAGGAGGAGCCGATGCGCATCTGGTTGCGGGTGCGCGGCGGCGGCGAGCTGCTCGCCGCAACCCCGGGGGCCCCGGCGCTGCCGGTCTCGAGCGAGGACCTGACGGAGGAGGTCGTCACCATCGAGATGAGCGAGGCGGGCGGCCGCTACCTGCTGGTCGCCCACGCGGTCGGCGGCCGGGGGCGCCGGCTCGGCAGCGGGCTGGTCGCCGAAGCGATCGGCTCGCTCGACCGGGTGATCGCCGCCGAGCGGCGGCTCGGTCTCATCCTCGGCCTGGTCGGGCTCGTCGTGATTCCGGGCGCCGCGCTCGGCGGCCGCCTGCTCGCCCGCCGGGCGCTGGCGCCGATCGCCGGCCTGGTCGCCGCGATCCGCGCGATCGACCCGGAGCAGCCCCATCGCCGGCTGGGTCCGCGCCACCCGGCCGTCGAGGAGGTCGCGATCCTCGCCGACGCCTTCGACGACCTGCTCGAGCGCCTGGCGGGGAGCCTGGAGGCGATGCGCCGCTTCACCGCGGACGCCTCGCACGAGATCCGCAACCCGCTCTCGGTGCTGCGCACCGGCATCGAGGTGACCCTGCGGCGGGAGCGGGCCCCCGAGGAGTACCGGCGCCTGCTCGCCGAGAACCTGCAGGAGATCGTCCACCTCCAGGCCGTGCTCGAGGGGCTGCTCGCCTTGGCGCGCGCCGAGCCGGGCGCCGAGCCCCGCCTGAGCCGCTCGGAAGTCCACCTCGCACGCCTCGTCGACGAGGCCATCGAACGGCTCGCTCCGGCCAGCCGCGAACGTGGGCTCACGATCGTCTCGCGGGTCGACGAGCGCGCGGTCGTCTGCGCCGACGAGCAGCTGGTCCGGCTCGTCCTGTTCAACCTGCTCGACAACGCGATCAAGCACGGCACGCCGGATGGGCCGGTCCGCGTCGAGGTCGAGCGGACGAGCGCCGAGGCGCGGATCCGGGTCGCCAACTCCGGCCCCGCGATCCCGCCCGAGCAGCGGCCGCGCCTGTTCGACCGCTACTACCGGGGTGGTGCCGGCACCGGCATCGGCGGCCTCGGCCTCTCGGTCGTGCGCTGGGCCGCCGAGGCGCACGGCGGCTCCGTCGAGCTGCTCGACGGCGGCTCCGAGGGGGTCTGCTTCGAGGTCCGGCTGCCGGACGGTTGAGCCCGGCCGAGCTCAGGCGCCGAGGGCGCGCTCCAGGTCTGCGGCGAGGCGGGCGCGCTCGTCGGCGTCGGGCAGCCAGCCGCGCGCCGCTCCGAGGTTGTCGCGCAGATGGCGGACCTTCGAGGTCGCCGGGATGGCGCAGATGACCGCCGGATGGCTGATCGTGAACTTGAGCATCGCCTGCGCCCAGCTCGCGACGCCGCGCTCGCCCAGCCAGTCCGGCAGCGCCCGACCGGCCAGGCGGGCGAAAGCGTCGCCGCCGGCGAACGGCCGGTTGGCGATCACCGCGACCCCGGCCTCGCGCGCCAGCGGCAGCAGGCGCTCCTCGGCCTCGCGCTCGACGATCGAGTAGTTGACCTGGACGAAATCGAGACCGCCGCGGTGGATCGCCGCCGCGAGGTCCGCGTGCGCCGAGGCGACGTAGTGGGTGACGCCGACGTAACGGACCCGCCCCTCGCGCTTCCAGCCGGCGAGCGTCTGGAGATGCGTGTCGGCGTCGACCAGGTTGTGCACCTGCATCAGGTCGAGCCGCTCGGCGCCGAGGCGGCGCATCGAGGTCTCCATCTGCTCGATCCCCTCGGCGCGCCCCCGGGTCCAGACCTTGGTCGCCAGGAAGAGCCGGTCGCGCACGGCGAGCGCGCGCGCCAGGTCGCCGACCACCGACTCGGCGTTGCCGTACATCGGCGAGCTGTCGATCAGCCGCGCGCCGGCGTCGACGAGCTCGCGCAGAACCTCCGCGAGCGGCTCGCGCTCCGCCGCCGAGGCCCCGACGTCGAAGGCGCGCCAGGTGCCCAGCCCGAGCGCCGGCAGCTCCTCGCCGGTCGAGGGAATGCGGCGCGCGAGCAGCGGCGCCGGGGTGGCGGCGTGCATCGGCCAGGCTCCTGCCGCGAGCGGCGCGGCCGCCAGCATCGCCAGCAGCTCCCGGCGGCTGGGGGCCGGCGTCGCGTCCTGTTGGCTCTCGTCGTGCCAGCGTCGCATCGCGGTCGTCTCGAGGCGGTTCGGGCTCCGGCGAATCCGGCGGCGCCCGAGGGCTCAGCCGGCGGCGACCCGGCTCTGCGGCTCCCCCTTCGCCTTGGCTGCGGCGACCAGGTCGAACGCCTCGCGGCGCATCGCGGCGCGCTTCTCCTCCTCCTCCGGGAAGCGCGGCCGATAGCCGAGCTTGCCAGGATCGAAGGTGAAGGGCTTCATCAGGTCCTCCTTGCCGACGATCGACTGCGACCGGCTGTAGAAGGCCATGTCGTAGTTGTTCGACATGATGATCGCCTCCTCCGGGCAGGCGTCCACGCAATAGCCGCAGAAGACGCAGCGCAGCATGTCGATCTCGTAGACCACCGGGTACTTCTCGACGTTGACGTCGTGGTGCTCGCCCGCCTCGATGTGGATGCAGTCGGCCGGGCAGGCGGTGGCGCAGAGGAAGCAGGCGACGCAGCGCACCGAGCCGTCCGGACGCGTGGTCAGTATGTGGTGGCCCCGGTAGCGGTGCGAGTAGTCGCGCCGCTCCTCCGGATACTGGATGGTCACCCGCTCGCGCGTCCGGAAGATGTTCTGGAAGAAGTGGCGCAGCGTCACCGTCATGCCGGCGAGCAGCGGCAGGTAGAGCCGCTCGCCGAGCGACATCGGGCGCGGCCGGACCTCCTTCGGATGGTCCTGCACGCCGGGCAGCTGGAGGGCTTCGGGGCGGGCTTCGAGCTCGGTCATGTCAGCGCTCCAGCTCGCCGGCGATCACGTTCAGGCCCCCGAGCGTGGCGATGGCATCGGAGATCGAGTGCCCGCGCATCAGATCCGAGAAGGTCGAGAAGATCGGGAAGCAGGGTGCGCGGACGTGCAGCCGATAGGGCTTGCCCGAGCCGTCGGAGACGACGTAGAAGCCGAGCTCGCCGTTGGCGCCCTCGGTCATCAGGTAGGTCTCGCCCGGCGGCACCTGGATGCCGTCCATGATCAGCTTGAAGTGGTAGATCATGGACTCCATCTGGTTGTAGCAGGCCTCCTTCGACGGCAGCGCGACGTGCGGGTCGTCGACCACGAAGGGGCCCTCGGGCATGCCGCGATCGAGCAGCTGGCGGATGATCGAGAGCGACTGCCGGATCTCGAGCATGCGCACCTTGTACCGGTCGTAGGTGTCGCCCCCGTAGAGCACCGGTACCTGCCAGTCGACCGTGTCGTAGAGGTCGTAGGGGTGCGCCTTGCGCACGTCGTAGGCGACGCCCGAGGCGCGCAGGCAGGGGCCGGTCCAGCTCCAGTTGACCGCGTCCTCGCCCGAGATCGCCGCGATGCCGACCGAGCGGTCGATCCAGATGCGGTTCTTGTCGATCAGTTTCTCGACGTCGTCGATCAACGGCGGGATGAACTCGAGCAGCCGCCGGCAGCGGGCGACGAAGTCGGGCGGCAGGTCGGCGAGCAGGCCGCCGATCCGGCAGGCGGAGACCGTCAGCCGCGCGCCGCAGACCGCCTCGAGCAGGCCGTAGATCTCCTCGCGCACCTGGAAGAAGTACCAGAAGTTGGTCAGCGCTCCGGTGTCGACCAGCGACGACCCGTTGGCCACGCAGTGGTCCATGACGCGCGAGAACTCGGAGAGGATCGTGCGCGCCCAGACCGCCTTGGGCGGCACCTCGACGCCGAGCAGCTTCTCCACCGTGCGGCAGTAGGCGACGTTGTTGATGAACGAGGAGCAGTAGTTCAGGCGATCGGTGTACGGAATCACCTGTTGCCAGGTGTGCGTCTCCGACATCTTCTCCATGCAGCGGTGGAGGTAGCCGATCTCGACCTCGGAAGCGACGATCTCCTCGCCGTCGACCATGGCGACGAAGCGGAAGGTGCCGTGCATCGCCGGGTGCGACGGGCCGATGTTGATCGTCATCCGCTCGAACATCGAGTCGCTCCGCCCGGGCGGGGCGACCAGCTTCGGCATGTAGATCTTGTCTTCGGTCAGGATCCAGCGGCGCGCCGGGTCGTAGTCCTTGCGCAGCGCATGCCCTTGGAAGCCGTCGTGGGTCAGGATGCGCCGTAGGTTCGGATGGTCTTCGAAGACCACGCCGAACATGTCGTAGACCTCGCGCTCGAACCAGTCGGCGCCCTTCCAGACCGGAACCACCGAGGGGATGCGGGCGTCGCCCTCGGCCACCGGGACCTTGAGCCGCAGCCGGCGGCCGCGGGGCATCGAGTAGAGGTGATAGACCGACTCGAAACGCTCCTCGCGCTCGGGGTAGTCGACGCCGCAGACGTCGAGCAGCAGGTCGAAGCGGGTCTTGGGATTGTCGCGCAGCGCCCGGCAGAGGTCGCGCAGCACCTCGCGCCGCACCACCCAGGTGGGCTGGTCGGTCGGCGCGCCGGGACCCTCCTGGGGCACGACGCTGCCTTCGGGGAAGCCGGCGGCGATCGCGGCGGCGGGATCGAGCGCGACGGCGGCCTCAGGCGGCATGCTCGCCCTTCCGCTTGCCGCCGCGCCGCGAGGCCTTGCGCTCCCGGTCGATCTTCTCCTTGATCTGCAGGATGCCGTACATCAGCCCCTCGGGCGACGGCGGACAACCCGGCACGTAGATGTCGACCGGGATGATCTCGTCGATCCCCTGCATCACGTGATAGGCGCGGTAGAAGCCGCCCGAGCAGGCGCAGGCGCCCATCGAGACGACCCATTTCGGGTCGGGCATCTGGTCGTAGATCCGCTTGAGCACCGGCGCCATCTTGTCGGTGATCGTGCCCGCGACGATCATCAGGTCGCTCTGACGAGGGGAGAAGCGGACGACTTCGTAGCCGAAGCGGGACATGTCGTAGTGCGACGAGACGGTGCCCATGAACTCGATCGCGCAGCAGGCCGTGCCGAACGGCAGCGGCCAGAAGGAGTTCTTCTGGGCCCAGTCGACGAAGGGCTCGAGCTTCGTGGTCAGCCAGGATTCGCCTTGGACTTCCATCGCGCCTCCGCGGGCATCCTACTTCAGCACTTACGCGCGCTCCAAGCCGCTCGGATGGCGCTCGCCGCTGCGCTCGGCGTCAGCTCGCGAGGTCGCCGGTCGAGCGGGAGAGCGCGTCGAGCAGCGACTCGAGGCGGGCCAGGTGCTCCTGCTGCTTGCCGACCACGCCGTCGAAGATCGTCGCGGTCTCGCCGTCGACTTCGCGCTTCATCCGCGGATAGAGCGCCTCGTTCTCGTAGCGCTCCTCGGCCAGCGCCGAGGCGAGGTCCGCGTCGGCGGCGCGCACCTGGCCGGCCGCCTCGAGCTGGCGGATCGCCAGCTCGTCCTTCTCGGCGGCGAGCTCGAGCCAGGCCTGCGCCAGCCGCGGCTTGCCCTCCTTCTCGGCGTGGCGGGCGGCGGCCCGGAACTTCGCGGCGCTCGCCGCCTCCGCGGTGAATCCGGTCTTCAGGTACTCTTGCGCACGTGGCAGTCGGGACACGGGCCCTCCCCTCGTCGAGTCGTGCAGGAATCGGTCGCGCCCCTCGCGGGACGGCACTGAATCCTAGCCGAATTCCGCGCCTCGACCGAGCCCCTCGGGTCCGCCGCGACACGGACGGGAGCTCGGGCCGGAACTCGAGGGAACCGGCGCCGTAGTTCCCTCCGGAGAGCCCTTCCGCGTGCCCGCGCCCGACCCGAAGCCCCGGAGCCGACTCCTGCGGCTCGTCCTGCTCGCCGCGCTCGTCCTCGCCGTCGCGTGGGCGCTCGACGCGCTGATCGGCGGAGCTTTCCTGGGCGCGGCGCGGGCCCTCGCGCTCGGCTGCTTCCTGCTGGTCGCGGCGGTCTGGCTCTTCCGCCTCGTCTGGCGCCGCTTCTTCTGGAGCGTCGGGCGGCGCCTCGCCTTCTCCTATCTCCTGCTCGGCCTGCTGCCGATCGTGTTGATGACCGTGCTCGGCGGCTTCGCCACCTACCTGGCCGGCGGCATGCTGCTCGGCCACCTCTACCGCGACTCGATCGAGGGCCTGCGCCAGGGACTCGAGCGCGCCGCCCTCGAACGGCTGCTCGAAGAGCCCGACCATGGCGAGGGGGCGGTGCGCGCCGCCGCCGGCCCGCTGCGCTTCGCCGAGTACTGGCAGGGGCGGCGAATCGCGGGCGACGCCGCCTCGCCCCCCGACTGGCCGGACTGGCTCGACCGGGCCGTCGCCTCGAGCGCCGACGACCCGGAAGAGCGCCGGCGCCCCTTCGTCGCCCTGCCCGACGGCTCGGTCTCGCTCGCCGCCGGCGCGCACGAGGGGGATCGCGCCGTTCTGGTCTGGTACGGCGCGGAGATCGAGCAGGCGCTGCGCGAGCGGGGGCACTTCTGGGCGCAGATCTTCCGTTCGGACGATCCGCGCAAGCTCCAGGTGACGCGCATCCAGCTCGGCGAGCGCGCGATCGTGCTGCGCGGCCTCTGGGTGCAACGGACCGAGGCGGAGCTCGCCGAGTTCTACCGGATCAGCCCGCCCGCCGAGCCCCCCCCGGGCCTCTGGGACAAGCCGCTGCTGCTCTGGATGGAGAGCTCTCCGCGGCTGCGTGCGCTGGCCGACGGCACCGAGGTCGCCGACGCGGTCTCGATCTCGCTGGCGGCCAGCCCGCGCGGGCTGGCGCGCGCGCTGCTCTCGGCCTCCGACCAGGCCGACTCGTCGGCCTGGCTGGCGCTGATCGGCTTCGGCGTGCTCATGCTCGAGATCTACGCCGCGGCCGCGGCGCTCGCCGTCTTCATGATCTACGGCCTGTCGCGCGCGGTGAACCGGCTCTCGCGGGCGACCACGGCGGTCGGTCACGGCGACTTCTCCGTGCGCATCCCGGTCAAGCGAAAGGACCAGCTCGGGGCCCTCCAGCGCTCGTTCAACGAGATGATCGAGCACCTCCAGGAGCTGGTCGCGACCGCCGTGCAGAAGGAGGCGCTCGACAAGGAGCTGGCGCTGGCGCGCAAGGTCCAGCAGGATCTGCTGCCGCTCGAGATCGCGCCCGGGCCGGCGGTCGAGATCTCGACCCACTTCGAGCCTTCGGCGGCGATCGGCGGCGATTACTACGACGTGCTGCCGCACGGCGCCGGCGGGCTCGCGGTGGTGGTGGCCGACGTCGCCGGCCACGGCTTGGCCGCCGGCCTGCGCATGGCGATGATGAAATCGGCGCTCACCCTGCAGATCGAGGACGGCGAAGCGCCGGAACGCATCTTCCACCGCCTGACGCGGATGCTGCGCGTGCGCCCCGGCGACCGCGGCTTCGTCACCGCCACGCTCGCCTACTTCACCCCCGAGGACGGCGCGCTGAGCATCGCCAACGCCGGGCACCCGCCCACCTACCTGGTGCGCGCCGACGGCGCGGTCGAGGAGATCCTGCTGCCCGGCCCGCCGCTCGGCGGCCTGCCCGGTCCGCCGGGGCGCGGCGAGCGCCGCCTCGGGGCCGGCGATGCCGTGGTCTGGCTCTCCGACGGGCTGATCGAGGCCCGCTCGCCGCGCGGCGAGCTGTTCGGCTACGACCGGGTACGGGAGCGGCTCGCCGGGCCTCCGGCGAGCGCCACGATCGTGCGCGACCGGCTGCTCGCCGCCGTGCGCGCGCACACCGGCGGCGCCGCGCCCGAGGACGACCGGACGCTGGTCGTGCTGCTCTACCGGGGCGCCAGCTCCTCGATGCCGAGGAACGAGTAGATCCGGCGGATGTAGCCCTGCGTCTCCCGATAGGGGGGCACGCCGCCGTAGCGGTCGACCGCCCCCTCGCCGGCGTTGTAGCCGGCCAGGATGCGCGCCAGGTCGTCGCCGAAGCGGTCGGCCAGGAAGCGCAGGTAGCGCACGCCGGCCTCGATGTTCTTGGCGGGGTCGTAGAGCTCGCTGGTGCGCAGGCCGTAGCGCCGGCCGGTCGCCGGCATCAGCTGCATCAGGCCGCGCGCCCCGGCGTGCGAGACCGCGCGCGCGTCGAACCCCGACTCGGCGCGGATGACGGCGACGACCAGCTCGGGATTGATCTCGTGGCGTCGCGCCGCCTCGTAGATCAGGTCGCCGTAGGAGGTCGCCGGCCGCCGCTGGTCGGCCGCGAAGCGCACCGGGAAGCCCTCGGCCTCCTCTTCCATCCGCGCCCCTTCCGCCTCGGCGCCCGGCACGATCTCGTCGTCGAGCACGCGCTCCACCCGTTCGAGGGCCATCGAGAGGCGCCCGCCGCCCGGCAGGGTCAGTCGGGCCTCGCCGTCGAGCGCCTCGAAGGCGGTCACCTTGAAGTAGGAGCCGTCGGTCAGCACCACCAGCTCGGCCAGGGCGGGCGCCGACGGGGAGAGCCCGAGGGCGAGCAGCAGCGCGAGGGCGAGCGGCGCGCGACGCCGCCGGAGGAGCGTGGACATGTCAGGCGCGCGGGTGGAAGCGGTCGTAGACCCCGCGCAGCCGCTCGCGGTGGACGTGCGTGTAGATCTCGGTGGTCGAGATGTCGGCGTGGCCGAGCATGCTCTGGACCGCACGCAGGTCGGCGCCGTGCTCGAGCAGGTGGGTGGCGAAGCTGTGGCGCACGACGTGCGGCGAGAGCGGCCGGTCGATCCCGGCGGCACGGCCGTGGCCCTTGAGCAGCTTCCAGAAGCCCTGGCGGGTCATCGCGCCGCCGCGCCGGGTGACGAAGACCGCCTCGTGCCGCCCGCGGGCCCAGCGCGGCCGGACCTCGGCGAGGTAGCGGCGCAGCCACTTCTCGGCGGCCTCCCCCACCGGCACCACCCGCTCCTTCGCCCCCTTGCCGAAGGCGACCAGGAAGCCGCCATCGAGGCGCAGCTGCCCCAGCCGCAGGCCGACCAGCTCGGAGACCCGCAGGCCGCTGGCGTAGAGCAGCTCGAGCATCGCGCGGTCGCGCACCCCCTCGGGGCGGGCGAGATCGGGTGCTCCCAGCAGCCGCTCGACCTCGCTCTCGTCGAGCACCTTGGGCAGCCGGAGGAACTTGCGCGGCGCCTCGAGGTGCTCGGTCGGGTCGTCGCTCCGCTCGCCCGCCTCGACCAGCCAGCCGAAGTAGCCGCGCATCGCGGCGAGCGCGCGCGCCGCCGAGCGGGGGGAGATCTCGCGCCGGTGCAGCCACTGCAGGTGCTCGCCGAGCTGCCGGCCGTTGGCCCGCTCGAGCTCGACGCTACGCTCCCGCTCGAGCCATTCGCCCAGCCGCACCAGGTCGCCGCGGTAGGCCTCGACCGTGCGCGGCGAGAGCCCCCGCTCGACCCCGAGCGCCTCGAGCCAGAGCTCGAGCCCCCTGCGCCAGCCCGCCGCCGTCCTCTCCGAAGCCCCGCCCATCCGTGGAAGTCTAGCCGCCTCCAGCGCCCGCGAAGGCACCTTTCTCTCCGGTGCCGACGCGCTCGCCTGGGCGCTGCGCGAGCCGCCTTCGTGGTAGGTGGAACGTTGCAGGAAGCTGCATCTACCGGGTGGCTCCGCGAGCGCCCTGGCGCTGCGCGTGCGGGCACCGTGGTGAGGCTTCTCCTGCGAGAAGCGGCGACTAGGGAGTGACTTCGCTGCCGCCCCGGCGCTGCGCGAGCGGGCATGGGGGCCTTGCTACTCCTCTGAGAAGCGGCAGCTAAGGGGTGGCTCGGCGCGTGCCCGGGCGCTGCGCGTTCGTGCGTTGGCGGCGCAATCGACGGGGCTCGGAGGCCCGTCGCGGAGCGCCGCCGCGCCGGGTCCTGCTCCCCCATAACCGCCAAGCGGCGCTCGATCCGGCTCTCGCGCTCGAACGCGTAGCGTCGCCGTGGCGGGCGCGCGAGCATTCGGGGGAATGGATGAGCGCGCGATGAGCTTTGCGCTGCGCGAGAAGAGCCCGTGGTCGGACGATCGCCGGGAGATCCGGTAGCCAGCCGTGCTGAGATTGCCGCACCGACCGCGTGGCATCGAGCTTCCGCCGCGCCCGCGATGGGGTTCCTCGACGAGGGAGGTCTCAGTCCACCAGGCCCGCGAGGCGTAAGCCCCGCGTCAGCGCCTCGCGGTAG
>WYBK01000175.1 GCA_011525905.1 Acidobacteriota bacterium | reverse complement strand
TGCTCAAGAGCTTCCCCGAGGTCGAGACGGTGCACGGCAAGGCGGGGCGCGCCGAGACTTCGACCGACCCGGCGCCCTTCTCGATGATGGAGACGACGGTGGTCTTGAAGCCGCCGTCCGAGTGGCGCGCGAAGCCGGTCTGGTACGACTCGTGGCCCGCGTGGACGAAGCCGCTCTTTCGCCCCTTCTGGCCGGACCGGATCTCCTGGCAGGAGCTGGTCGCCGAGCTCGACCGCGCGCTCCGGATCCCCGGCGTGACCAACGCCTGGACGATGCCGATCCAGGCGCGCATCGACATGCTGTCGACCGGTGTGCGCACGCCGGTGGGGGTGAAGATCCTCGGCCGCGACCTCGAGGAGATCCAGCGCCTGGGCATCCAGCTCGAGGCGCTGCTCCGGGACGTGCCGGGGACGCGCAGCGTCTTCGCCGAGCGAGTCGCCGGCGGCTACTTCGTCGACATCGACCCGCAGCGCGACCGCCTCGCCCGCTACGGCCTGACCATCGAGGACGTCCAGATGGTGATCGGCGCCGCGGTCGGCGGCGAGAACGTCACCACCACGATCGAGGGGCGCGAGCGCTACCCGGTCAACCTGCGTTATCCGCGCGAGCTGCGCGAGGACCTGGCGGAGCTCGGCCGCGTGCTGGTCGCGACTCCCTCGGGGGCGCAGGTGCCGCTCGAGCAGCTGGCCGACATCCGGCTGATCCACGGCCCGGCGATGATCCGCGACGAGAACGGCTTCCTCGCCGGCTACGTCTTCGTCGACGTCGCCGGCCGCGACGTCGGTTCCTACGTCGAGGAGGCGAAGCGACTCGTGCGCGACGCGGTCGCGCTGCCCGCCGGCACGACCCTCGCCTGGAGCGGCCAGTACGAGAACATGCTGCGCGTCCGCGAGCGGCTGAAGGTCGTGGTGCCGGTGACCCTGGTGCTGATCTTCGTGCTGCTCTACGCGAACACCAAGTCGACGTTCAAGACGCTCTTGATCCTCCTCGCCGTCCCCTTCTCGGCGATCGGCGCCATCTGGCTCTTCCACCTGCTCGGCTACAACGTCTCGATCGCCGCCTGGGTCGGCATGATCGCGCTCTTGGGCCTCGACGCCGAGACGGCGGTCTTCATGCTCCTCTTCCTCGACCTCTCCTGGAAGGAGGCCAAGGCGGCGAACGCGCTCACGACGCTCGAGCAGGTCGACGAGGCGATCGTCCATGGCGCGGTCAAGCGCGCGCGGCCGAAGATGATGACCGTCGCCGCCGCCTTCATGGGCCTGCTGCCGATCCTCTTCTCGACCTCGGCGGGCGCCGATGTGATGAAGCGGATCGCCGCCCCGATGATCGGCGGCCTGATCACGTCGTTCGCGGCCGAGCTACTGATCTACCCGGTCGCCTACAAGCTCTGGAAGCTCCGCACGGAGCTCCGCAACCCGGCAACCGAAGGATGAAGCCTCTGCACACGAAAGGAGACGTCATGAAGAAGCTCGCCCTCGCTCTCGCTCTGCCTCTGATCGCTCTTGCGGCACCCGCCGGAGGATCGCAGGCCGCCGACGTGCTGAAGGAGTACGGCGCCATGTACGAGGCGCTGGTCACCAACAAGACCGAAGGCGTCGCGGAGTCCGCGGCGAAGATCGCCGCGATCGCCGGCGACTGCGCCGGGACGGGCGCGGTCGCGAAGGAGTGCGGGGCCCTCGCCTCGGCGGCGAAGAAGGTCGTCGGCAAGGACCTCGAGGCGCTGCGTGCGCAGTTCAAGGAGCTCTCGGTCGCGGCCGACGGCTACCTGCGCGCCGTCGAGGCGCCGGGGTGGAGCCTCTACTACTGCCCGATGGCCGACGGCTACTGGCTCCAGACCGCCGAGGGCGTGCGGAACCCGTACTACGGCCCGTCGATGCTGAAGTGCGGCGAGAAGGTCCCGGGCGTCGCCAAGAGCTGATCGGATGAGCGCGGCAGCGCCTGCCCCGGCGGTGGTCTCGGCGCTGGTCGAGAACCACCGCCGCTTCCTCGCCTTCCTCGAGCGCCGGGTCGGCTCGCGCGCCGACGCCGAGGAGATCCTGCAGGCCGCGTTCGTGCGCGGCCTCGAGCACGCCGACGAGATCCGCGACGAAGAGCGCGCGGTCGCCTGGTTCTACCGGATGCTGCGCAACGCGATCGTCGACCACTGGCGGGGCAAGGGGGCCGCGGCGCGCGCGGAGGAGATGCTCGCGCGCGAGCTCGCCGACGCTCACGAGCCGCCGCCGGAGCTCGAGGCGGAGCTGTGCGGCTGCTTCGAGCCGCTCCTGCCGACGTTGAAACCCGAGTACGAGGAGATCCTCCGGCGCGTCGACCTCGGCGGGGAGCGTCCGGTCGACTTCGCCGCCGCGCACGAGCTCACCCCGAACAACGCCATGGTGCGCCTGCACCGCGCCCGCAAGGCGCTGCGCGAGCGCCTGACCGCCTCCTGCCGGACCTGCGCCGAGCACGGCTGCCTCGACTGCTCGTGCGGCCGGCCGGCCCATGGAAAGGAGACCCATTGAAACGATCCTTCCACCTGCTCGCTCTCGCCCTCTCGGCGGTCGCCGCGAGCGGCGCGAGCGCCCAGAGCCCCTCCCCCTATCTGGAAGCGCAGGATCGCCCGCTCAAGGCGCTCGCCCCCGACCGACAGGCGGGGCTGCTCGGCGGCGCGGGCCTCGGCTACGCGCTGGCCGCGGAGCTCAATGGCCATGCGGGTCCGAAGCACGTGCTCGAGCTCGC
>WYBK01000174.1 GCA_011525905.1 Acidobacteriota bacterium | reverse complement strand
GAGCAGCGCCTCGAGCGCCGCCGGCTCCTTGGCGGCGTCGCTCGCCAGGTAGGCGACCAGCGCACCTCCCTCCCGCCGGGGCTGGTAGCCGGCGAAGACGGTGTAGGCGAGCGAGCGGCGGCCGCGCAGCTCGGCGAAGAAGGTGCCGGCGAGCCCCGAGGTCACGCTCTGCAGCAGCTCGAGCCGGGGGGCGTCGGCGTGCGCCGGCCCGGGTGCCGGGTAGGCGACGACGATCGCCGACTGCTTGCGGTTGCGGTACTCGATCGTCTCGAGCCGCGCCGGCGGCGGCTGCGGCGGACGGACCGCGGCGCGCGGGCCCCCCCGTTTCGGCAGCGCCGCGAAGGCGCGCTCGAGCAGCGCCTGACCCGCCGCGGCGTCGACGTCGCCGACCAGGAAGAAGACCGTGTCCTCGGCGGCCAGCAGGTCGCGCCACCTGGCGGCGAGGTCGGCCGCGTCGAGCGCTGCGACCGAGTCGACGGTCCCCTGAGAGGGCAAGCCGTAGGGATGCGTGCCGAAGAGCGCTCCGGCCGCGAGCGCGAAGGGGCGCTGGAAGGCGGAGTCGAAGGAGCGGCGGATCGCGGCGAGCTGCAGCGCCCGCTCCTCTTCGACGCCGGCGGCGGGGAAGGTGGGGGCGACCATCACGTCGGCGACCAGCTCGAGCGCCGGCTGGAGATTCGAGCGCAGCAGATCGAGGCGGAGACCGACGGCGTCGGCGCCGACGTCGAGCTCGATCTGCGTCCCGAGCAGCTCGAGCTCGCGGTCGATCTGTTCGCCGCTGCGCGTCGCCGTGCCCCGGCGCAGCGACGCGGCGGCGAGCTGGGTGATGCCGGCGTCGGCGCTCGACTCGTCCGACCGGCCGCCGCGCAAGTAGGCGCCGAAGGCGACCGACGGAGCGCCCGGACGCTCGCGCACGACGAGCGTCGCGCCGCTGCCCAGCCGCACCTCGACCGGCGGCCGGTCGGCGGCGGCGCCGGCGACCGGCGCCGGCGCGGGCGGTAGCGCGGCGCTGGCCTCGGCCGGAGGCGCCTGCGCGACCGCGGTGCGCACGGCGGCGAGCGCGCCGCTCGCGTCGACCGCTGGGGCGCCCTCGGGGGCGTAGTGGTAGAGGGTGAGCTTGTCGACCGTCAGATGGCGGCGGACGGCGTCGCGCACCTGCTCGGCGGTGATCGCCTCGATCGCCGCCAGCCGGCTGCCGAGAGCCTCGTAGCCGTAGTTCGCCTCGGCGTAGGCGAGCGCCTGCGCCTGGCCGAGCGCGCTCTCCAGGCCGAGGACGAGGCCCGAGGCGATGCCGTTCTTCGCCACCCGCAGCTCGAAGTCGGTCGGCCCGTGCGCCTTGAGCCGCTCGACCTCGGCGAGCAGCCGGCGGTCGACTTCGGCTCGTCGCCCCTCGTCGAACGAGGCCTGGACCACGAAGACGCCGACGTCCTCGAACTGCCAGTGCGACGCCGTCGCCGTGGCGGCGCCCTCGGGGCCGACCACGTGGCGGAAGAAGCGAGCGGAGCGACCGCCGCCGAGCAGGCTCGCGGCGAGGTCGAGCGCCAGCTCGTCCTCGCCGCCGACTCCGACCGTGTGCCAGCCGAGGACCGAATAGCCCTGCTGGATGTCGCCGGCCGAGCGGCCGAAGCGGAAGGTGGTCTGCGGCGGCTCGGCGGGACCCCGGCCCTTGATCAGCTCGCCGCGCGGCAGCGCGCCGAAGGTGCGCTCGACCAGCGCGCTCGCGGCGGCGACGTCGACGTCGCCGGCGACCGCGACGATCATGTTCTCCGGCCGGTAGAGGGTGCGGAAGAAGGCGAGCAGGTCGTCGCGCCGGATGTCGCGCAGCACCTCGTTCGAGCCGATCCGCCAGCGCTTGATCCGGTGCTCGGTGAAGGAGGTGGCGAGCATCCGCTCGATCGACAGCGGCGCCGGATTGTCCTGCTTGCGGTTCGACTCCTCGATCACCACCTCGGCCTCGCGGGCGAGCTCGGCCGGGTCGAAGAGCGGGTTGGCGACCGCGTCGGCCATGATCTCGACCGCGCGTTCGAACCCCTCGCTCGGCACGACGAAGTAGTAGTTGGTCGAGTCGTAGATCGTGCCGGCGTTCGACTGGCCGCCGACCGCGGCCAGCTCGCGCGCGATCCGCTCGGCGCCGGGAAACTTCTCCGAGCCCTTGAAGAACATGTGCTCGAACAGATGCGCCATGCCGGCGACTTCGTCGGGCTCGTGGAAGTAGCCCGCCTTCACCCAGGTATCGATCGCGACGACTCCGGTGCCCGGCTCCGGACGCACCAGCAGCGTCAGGCCGTTGGCGAGTGTCCGCTTCTCGACTCCGGCGAGGAAGGAGTCGAGGGGCGTGGCGGCCTGCGCCGGTGCGGTCGCGGAGAGGAGCAGGGCGAGGAGGAGGGCGGCGAGCGGCGAGCGGCGTCGGGTCACGGGGTGGTTCCTCCCGGCAGGGGGCGGCGGGCGCCCCGCATGAGCGTCTCGGCGGTTTGTACGTCGGAGCGGCCGATCGGGTTCCGAACGTCGCTGGTCGCCGTTCAGAAGGGGTCGGGGCCGAAGAGCAGGTCGACGCCGATGCCGACTTGCGGAGAGCTCGAGCGGTCGGTCTCGTCGTCGCCGCGCGGGAAGGTCCAGCCGGCGATCACCTCGCCGAAAAGCCACTGGCGGCGCTTCAACGGGAAGCGGTAGATGGCGCGGGCGCCGTACTCGCGCACGCGCACCGGGTCGTCGGTCTCGCCGCGCACGAAAACCTCGTAGGCGAGCGCCCGCCGGCGACGCAGGTTCTGGTAGAGCAGCGCCGTCGAGCGCCAGGCGAGGCCGTCGGTCGCCTCGGAGAAGGTGCCGATGTTGGCCCAGCGCACGAGCAGCGTGTCGCGCAGCGCCTTGTTGTAGTCGACGCTACTGGTCAGGCCGAAGCCGTCCCGGTTCTCGTAGAAGAGGGTCTCGCGGAAGCGCCAGACGGCGGTGTCGCCGACGAACAGGTTGCCGCGCCAGCGGCCCTGGAAGTAGACCTCGGTCTCCGACTTGACCTTGACGCCGGTGCGGAAGTCGAACTTGCTCGCGCGCCGCCCCGGCGGCGAGTAGCCGAAGCCGGCGAGCCACTCCTGATCCTCGTCGAGATCGAGCAGCGCCGACTGCACCGGCAGCAGCTCTCGTCGGTCCTGGATCGCCTCGTCGGGCTCCTCGCGGCCGAGGAAGAGGTTGAAGCGGTGCTTCAGGTTGGGCAGGTCGTAGCGCAGCCGGAGCCGGACCTTGGTGTCGGTTCCCCAGTAATCGGAGTGGATGCCGGTGAGCTCGAGGCGTCCCTGGATCTTCCGGGCGGTCTCGACGTCGGGCTCGCCGCCGAGCAGCCCGTCGAACCAGAGGCCGGCGCTGCACAGGCTCTCGTAGAGGACGCGCCGCGACTTCTCGAGCCCCGCCTCTTCCTCGGCCGCCTGCTGCCGGCAGAGCTCGCGCAGCGAGACGCGCTCGGGGCGTCTGCCGGAGGGCCGCCCGCCCTCGGCGGCCGGCGCTGCGGCCGGCGACGTCGCGGCCGCCGCCGGGCCGGAGGGCGGCGCGGCTTCCGGGGCGGTCGCCGGCTCGGGCCGCCCGGCGCACCCCACGAGGAGGAGCGCGACGAGCAGCGCAGGCACGCGGGAAGGGCGCGACCGGCGAGCGGGGCTCACCCGGTCGATGCTAGATCAACTGGCCGGTTCCCGCCGTGGAGCGGCGGCGCCGACCGGCGACGCGGCTCCGCGCCGCGGGGGCTTGGCGGGAGCGGGGCGCCGCTCGTCGACCAGCAGGTGGAGGAGCGCGAGGACCGGATGGCGCAGGACCATGCGGGGCCCGGCGTGGCGCATCACCCGCTGGATCCGCTCGCGCATCTCCGGGCGGTAGCAGTGGATCTTGCAGTGGGCGCAGGTCGGTTTGTCGGCTCCGAACGGACAGCGCTCGAGCCGGAAGCGCGCGTAGTCGGCGAGCTCCGCGCACTCGGGACAGAGGGCGCGCCGTCCGCCGCCGTGCAGGTCGCGGCAGGTGATCGCGATCATCGCGTCGACGGTTCGCCGCTCGCGGCGCAGGCGGCCCCGATCGAGGTCGTTGAGGTTCACGCCTGTGCCTCCCGTGCCGCGCCGCGCCGCCAGCGCTCGACGAGCGGGACGGCGAGGGCGGTGATCAGCGCGACCGCGCCGAGGATGGCGATCAGGCGCAGGTGGGGCAGGCCCGCCTCGCGCCGCGCGGCCG
>WYBK01000016.1 GCA_011525905.1 Acidobacteriota bacterium | reverse complement strand
GGTTGTTGCCGATCCAGAAGTTGACGCCGCCCTGCGAGGTCGTCGGCAGGAAGCCGCCACCGAGCGCGGCGTTGCGCGCCGCCACCGGCGCCAGCGGCAGCGCCAGCCCGAGCAGGAAGGCGCCCGCGCGCGGGAGCGCCGCGCGCGCCGGCTCGCCGCGCCGGAAGGCGAGCGGCAGCAGGAAGGGCACGACCAGCAGGAAGTTCTCGCGCAGCAGCGCGAGAGTGCCGCCGACCGCGCCGGCGACCAGGCAGGCGCGCGCGCCGCCGGTCCGCCAAGCGACCAGCAGCGCCCAGAGCAGGAAGGCGACGGCCGTGGTCGCCAGGCTCTCCTTGAGCAGTTGGACGTCGTAAAAGAGGAAGGGAAGGTAGAGCGCGCCGAGCGCCGCCGCGGCGAGCCCCAGCCGCTCGCCGCCGAGCTCGCCGCCGGCGCGCGCGAGCGCCCAGAGCCCGGCGAGCGCCGCGGCGATCTGCAGCAGGTAGACGGCGTCGAGGCCGCCGCCGGCGCGGTAGACGAGGGCGACGAGGTAAGGGTAGAGCGGCGCCTGGAAGAAGGGCTCGCTGCCCAGCCAGTCGCCCGCGGCGATCTCCCGCGCCCAGCGGTCGTACTCCTGCGAGTCCATCGCGAGACGCGCGAAGAAGGGCTCGTCGCGCACCGCCGCCCAGTGGGCGACGCGCAGGAGCGCGGCGAGCGCGAGGACCAGCGCGAGCCGGCCGCGCGAGCGCGGGCTCACGGCCGGTCCGGCAGGGCGAGGCGGGCGCGGCGGTCGGCGAAGTTGAGCAGGGCGTCGACCGGCGCGTACTCGTCCGAGAGGACGGGAACGTCGGAGAGGTCGAGGTCGGGCTCCATGCGCCCGAGCGCGATCGACTCGAAGGGGGGACGGATCTCGAGCCGCTCGTCGAGCGCGCGGCCGCGCGCGACGAGCTCGGCGGTCGGCGTCGGCCCCGGCTCGTCGACCCCGAGGAAGAGCAGGTTGGCCGAGCCGGCGATCTTGAAGATCATCACCTGCCGGTAGACCTGGCGCATGGTCCGCAGGATCGCCTTCGCGAAGGGGTGGCCGAGCTCGCCGGCGAGGTTGACCGCGACGACGCCGCCCGGCGTCAGCCGCGCCGCGGCTTCGCCGAAGAACTCACGAGTCGCCAGGTGGAAGGGGACCGACTGGCCGACGTAGGTGTCGCAGTAGATCAGGTCGAAGCGCGCGTCGGCCGCGACGACGTAGCGCCGGCCGTCGTCGAGCACCAGCCGGTCGCGCGGTCCGGTGCGGTAGCCGAAGAAACGCTCGGCGAGCGCCGGGACCGCCGGGTCGATCTCGACGTAGGTCACCGCGAGCTCGGGGAAGCGGGCGTGCAGGTACTGCCCGAGCCCGCCGCTGCCCAACCCGAGCACCAGGACCCGCTCGATCTCGGGTTGGAAGAGCCAAGCCGCCTGCGCGCCGGCGAGATAGGAGAGCGACGGCTCGCCGGTCGTCACCCGCAGCGCACCGTGACGCGTGCCGTCCGACTCGAGCGTCCGCTCGTCGCCGACCTCGCGCACGACCAGGGTCTGGTAGGGGGTGATGCGCTCGGCGAGCACTTCGATCTCGCCGCCGCCGGGGCGGGGGGCCAGCCAGGGTCCGGCGGCCACCAGGAGCGAGGCCGCGAGCAGCCGCGCCGCCTGCCGGTCGAAACAGAGGGCGGCCGAGAGCGCCGAGCCCGAGACCAGCAGCGCGAAGATCGCGCCGAGCGCGAGCGTGGGAATCAGCAGGAAAGTCGCGGCGAGCGTGCCGGCGAGCGAGCCGAAGGTCGAGAGCGCGTAGAGCCTTCCGGCGAGCCCGCCCAGCCGCTCGGGGTCGCGCGCGGCCACGCGCAGCGCGAAGGGCGCGACCGTGGCGAGGAAGAAGGTCGCCGGGGCGAAGAGCAGCGTCGCCGCGAGCAGGGTGCCGGCTGGCCGGCCGCCGGTCCAGGCCCCCAACGCGGCGACCGCCGTCCGCCCGCCGAGCGCGGTCGCCCACTGGATGACCGCCGCCGCGAGCAGCAGCCGGCCGAGCGCGGGCAGCCGCGGGCTCCTGTCCGCCCAGCGCCCGCCGGCGACGTAACCTGCCGACATCGCCCCCAGGAAGACCCCGATGATCGAGCCCCACACGTAGACGCTGTTGCCGAACTGGGGCGCGAGCAGGCGGCTCGAGACGATCTCGAGCGCCATCAGCACCGCGCCGGGCAGGACGACGACGGCCAGGAACCGGGCGCGATAGAGGGCGCCCCCCGGCGAGGCGCCGTCGCTCACGAGCGCGCGCCCCCGGCGAAGAAGTCGGCGACCGCCGAAGCGACCGCCTCGACCTCGGCCGGCTCGAGCTCGGGGAACATCGGCAGGCAGAGCACCTCGCGGGCCGCGCGCTCGGCCCGTGGCAGCTCGGGCGGCTCGGGCAGCAGCGCGGCGAGGGCCGGTTGGCGGTGGAGCGGCGAGGGGTAATGGACCGACGAGCCGATGCCGCGCTCGGCGAGGAACTTCTGTAGCGCGTCGCGCTCGGCGGTGGCGATCGTCAGTTGATGGTAAACCGGCTCGTCGGCCGGATCGTCGGCCGGGAAGCGCAGGTCGCCCACGCCGGCGAGCCGCTCGCGATAGAGCGCCGCGAGCTCGCGCCGGCTCGCGTTGTCGTCGTCGAGCGCGGCGAGCTTCAGGTTGAGCACCGCCGCCTGCAGGCTGTCGAGGCGGCTGTTGGTGCCGATCTCGACGTGGTGGTAGCGGGAGGTCTGGCCATGGTTGGCCAGCCGGTGGACCCGCTCGACCAGCGCGGCGTCGGGCCCCGAGACCGCGCCGGCGTCGCCGAAGGCGCCGAGGTTCTTGGTCGGATAGAAGCTCCAGGCGGCGAGCGCGCCGAGCGTGCCGACGCGCCGCCCGCGGCGGCGAGCGCCCTGTGCCTGGGCGGCGTCCTCGAGCAGAAAGCCGCCCTGACGCGACGCGAGCGCGGCGAGCGACTCGGCATCGAACGGCCGGCCGTAGAGGTGGACGCCGACCACCCCGACCGTGCGCGGCGTCCAGCGCGCCGCGGCATCCTCCGGGTCGAGGTTGTAGGTGCTCTCGTCGACGTCGCAGAAGATCGGGCGGCCGCCGGCGAGGACCACCGCCTCGGCCGTGGCGAAGAAGCTGAAGGCGGGCACCAGCACCTCGTCGCCCGGGCCGACGCCGAGGGCGCGCAGCGCCAGGGTCAGCGCGTCGGTGCCGTTGGCGACGCCGACCACGCGGGCGGCGCCGAGGTAGTCGGCGAAAGCGCTCTCGAAAGTCCGAACCTCTTCGCCGAGCACGTAGGCGTTGGCTTCGAGCACGCGGCGCCAGCGCTCGGCGAGCGCGGACTCGAAGCGCCGGCGGCCGCGCGAGAGGTCGAGGTAGGGGATCGGGGTCATGGCGTCGATCGCTCCGAGGTGTTCGATGGCTCCGGGAGTACCGGCAGCAGGGCGTAGCGGGTCCAGGGGGTGGCGTAGACGACCAGCTCGTCTCCCGCCAGGGCGACGTTGCCGGAGATCTTACGCCGGTGGACCGGCGGAAAGCGCTCGGGCTCGCGTTCGAGCAGCGGGAACCAGTGGGGGAAGAGGACGACGTAGTCGGGCCGCTGCCGCTCGATCCACTCGTAGAGCGCCGGCGGCCAGGGGAGCCCGCGCTCCCGCTCGGCTGCGACCAGATAGCGCCGCGTCTCCGGCGTCGCGATCCCCGCGAGATCGACGATCCGGTGCGGGTTGATCCAGCGCATGGCGCCGATGTCGCAGACCGCGAGCGTCGCCTCGGGCGGCACGCGCGAGGCCACCCAGCGCGCCAGCGCGACGTCGC
>WYBK01000173.1 GCA_011525905.1 Acidobacteriota bacterium | reverse complement strand
CCTGTCCGGGGATCCAGGCCGTCGTGCGGGGAGCCGCAGCCGCGACGTAGCGTCGAAAAGCTCCGAGGCCCTTCGAGGACCCGCACCGGCCGAGCCGGGGCGGGTCTTTTCGTTTCTCGACGACCCCGCCACCGCGGCCCGGCCGGTCCCCTCCGAGAGCCCGGAAGATCGGGAGGTGGTCGAGGTGTCGACGGATCGGACGGCCCGTGTCTACGAGAGCGTCCTCGAGATGCTGCCGAGCGAGGAGAACCCCTCGCCGATGGTGCGCCTGGGGGCGACCAGCCCCCGCCCGGAGAGCTTCCCGCTCTTCGCCAAGCTCGAGTGGACCAACCCCTTCGGCTCGGTCAAGGACCGGGCGGCCGCCTACCTCGTGCGCGAGCTCGAGCGCGCGGGCAAGCTCGGCTCGGGCGAGCGGGGGATCGTCGAGCCGACCTCGGGCAACACCGGCATCAGCCTGGCGGCGATCGCCGGCGCCTCCGGCTACCGGATGCTCGCGGTGGTGCCCAACCGCGTGCCGCTCGAGAAGAAGCTGCTGCTGCGCATCGCCGGCGCCGAGCTCGAGGTGGTCTCCGACGAGCTCTGCCCGACCCCCGGCATGGGCGAGGGCTCGATCGCCCTCGCCAAGGGGTACGCGCGCGCCCAAGGCGAGCGCTGGGCGCTGCCCAACCAGTACGAGAACGAGGCCAACGTCCGCGCCCACGTCGAGACCACCGGCCCCGAGATCTGGCGTCAGACCGGCGGCGCCGTCACCCACGTCTTCCTCTCGCTCGGCACCTGCGGCACGGCGACCGGCCTGGCCCGTTTCTTCCGCGAGAAGAAGCCGGGAGGCGTGCGCATCGTCGCGGTCCAGCCGAGCGAGGGGCACGACGTGCCCGGGCTGCGCAACGTCTCCCAGCTCGAGGTCTCCAAGCTCTACGAGCCGGAGCTGGTCGACGAGCTCGTCGAGGTCGACTACGAGCTCGCCTACCCGCGCGCGCTCGAGCTCTGCCGGCGCGAGGGGCTGCTCGCGGGGCCCAGCTCCGGCCTCGTGCTCGAGGGCGCCCGGCGCGTCGTCGAGCGCGAGCTCGTCGGCCACGGCGTGCTGATCTTCCCCGACAACGCCTTCAAGTACACGTCCAACTTCGTCCGGCACGTCCCCGCCCTCGCCGAGGGCGTCGCGCCGGGAAAGGGAGGTCCCCGATGAGCGGATTCGCGCACCCCGAAGTGCTGGTCTCGACCGACTGGGTCGCCGAGCGGCTCGGCTCGCCCGGCCTACGGCTGGTCGAGGTCGACGTCGACACGCAGGCCTACGCGGTCGGGCACCTGCCCGGCGCCGTCGGCTGGAACTGGCAGACCGAGCTGCAGGACCCGGTGCGCCGCGACGTGCTGTCGCGCGCCGCCTTCGAGCGCCTGGCCGGCGCGAGCGGCATCGCGCCCGCAGACACCGTCGTGCTCTACGGCGACAACCAGAACTGGTTCGCCGCCTACGCCTTCTGGCTGCTGAAGCTCTACGGCCACGCGGACGTCCGCCTGATGGACGGCGGCCGCGCCAAGTGGCTCGCCGAGGAGGACAAGCCGATGACGCCGGCGCCGCCCGAGGTGACGCCGGTCGCCTACGCGGCGCGCGGCGAGCACCCGGAGCTGCGCGCCCGCCTGAGCGACGTGCTCGCCCTGGTCGAGCGGCGCGACCAGAACCTCGTCGACGTGAGGAGCGTCGACGAGTTCACCGGCAAGATCGTCGCCCCGCCCGGCCTGCCCGAGACCGCCCAGCGCGCCGGCCACATCCCCGGCGCGGTCAACGTCCCCTGGTCGAGCGCCGTCGCAGCCGACGGCACCTTCAAGCCGGCCGCCGCGCTCGCCGAGATCTACCTGGGCGGCGCCGGCCTCGACCCGGCGCGGCCGACCGTCGCGTACTGCCGGATCGGCGAGCGCTCGAGCCACACCTGGTTCGTGTTGAAGTACCTGCTCGGCCTCGACCGGGTGCGCAACTACGACGGCAGCTGGACCGAGTACGGCAACCTGATCGGCGTGCCGATCGAGCGTTGAGGCTGGCGTGCGGCGTCAGCCCGGCGGACGCCAGTCGAGGTCCGGGAAGCGCGCGAAGTCCCGGTCGCTCGAGATCCAGGTGCACCCCTGCTCGATCGCGAGCGCCGCCAGGTAGGCGTCCGCGAGCCGGTTGCCGCGGGCCTCGCTCGCCCGACAGAGCGCGAGGAAGATCGCCCAATGGCGCTCGCCCGCGCGCAGCCGCAGCGCGTTCGGCTGGCTCTCCAGAGCCTCGACGAAGGCTCGCGCCGCCTCGAAGGGTGCCGGCGGGTCGAAGACCCGCGGATGCGTGACGACGCGCAGGAAGCCGGCGAGCACCGGCTCGAACAGGGCGACGGTGCGCTCCGAGCCGACGAGCGCGCGAAACCAGGGTCCGACGCGCGCATGGTGGGGAGAGTCCGCCCGGAAGGCGTCGACCAGGACGTTGACGTCGGGAGCGATCACTCCTCGGGCTCCTCCATCCGGTCGAGCAGACTCGCCATGTCGTGCAGGTCGACCCCGGGTCGAACGCCGCGCCCTTCGAAGATCGGCAGTTCGACGTGCCGTCTCTCCTCGGCGAGTCGCCGCCGTCGGGCGAGGTGCTCCCGCAGCGCCTCCTCGAACAGCTCGGTCAGCGTCGAGCCCCGATCGAGGGCGTACCTCTTGGCCTCCTCCAGGATCTCGTCCGGCAGCCGAATCGTGGTGCGCATGACATATGAGCATCTTCAGTAGACACCGATATGTCAACCCCTCCCCGAATCCCCCTCGCTCGAGCCTCCCGAGGCGCGGACTCGGCTGGGACCCAAGCCGAGGAAGGCGATCGGCAGGTCGGTCGCCCCCTCGAGCGCGAGGTCGGCGAGCGCCTCGCCGATCACCGGCGCGAACTTGAAGCCGTGGCCGGAGAAGCCGGCGGCGATCGCGACGCGCGGGTCGCGCGGATCGAGCGTCAGGACGAAGTGGCCGTCGTCGCTCATCTCGTAGAGGCAGACGGCGTGCGCGCGCGGCTGCGGGTCGACGCCGCCCAGCCGCTCGGCGACGAAGCGGCAGACGGCGTGCGCGTCACCCGGCCGCAACCGGCGTTCGACGGCGGCCGGGTCGGCGAGGCGTTGCCCCGGCAGGTGCAGCGCCACCTTGACCCCGCGGCCGGAAACGTCGGGGAAGCCGTAGTAGAAGCCCTCCGGCAGGTCGAAGGCGAAGCAGGGCGCCGCGCGCCACGCGGCTCCGGCGGGGAACCAGAAGAGGAGGTTGCGGTGCGCGGCGATCCCGACGCGAAGCCCCTCGAGCCAGCGTCCGCTCCAGGCCCCGGCGGCGAGCACCAGCCGCCGCGCCTCGACCGGGCCGCGGCTCGTCTCGAGGCGGAGCGAGTCCTCCGCCGGGCTCCAGCCGGTCACCCGCGTGTCGCCCCGCAGCGTCGCGCCGGCGCGCCGCGCCAGCTCCTGAAAGGCGCGGACCGCGCGGTCGACCTCGACGTAGCCCCCCTGCGGCTCGACCAGCAGGCGCTCCCCCGGCCGGTCGTGCAGAAGCGGGCGGAAGGCGCCGCCGGGGCGGCGCTCGACCGGCAGGCCATGGAGCTCGGCGGCGCGCTCGGTGCCGGCGAGCGCCTCGGCGTCGGGCTGGCCGCAGAAGACCAAGCCGGTGCGGTGGAAGAGGGGGGACCCCACGAGCCCGCCGAGCTCGTCCCAGAGGTCGTAGGCGCGCCGCGCGAGCGGCACGTAGTCGGGGTGCTCGAAGTAGGCCTGGCGCACCAGGCGGGTCTCGCCGTGCGAGCTGCCGAGCGCGTGGCCGAGGTCGAACTGTTCGAGGGCGATCACCCGCGCGCCCCGTCGAGCGAGCGCGCAGGCGGCGGCGCTGCCCATGCCGCCGGCTCCGAGGACCGCGACGTCGAAGCGCTCGGGCATGGCGCCCGAGCCTACACGGCACCCCGGCCGCCGCCCGGGCGGGCGATTGGATAGTCTCGCTCGTCGATGCGCCCCCACCCGCTGCTCGAGCGCTACTACCCGGACGAGCCGACGCGCGTGCGCCGGGTGCGGCGCTGGTTCGACGCCACCGCCCCCGCCTACGATCGGATCACGCAGGCGATGAGCCTCGGCTCGGGGCACTGGTTCCGCCGGCGGACGCTCGCGCGGGCCGGGCTCGGGGCCGGCGCCCGGGTGCTCGACGTCGCCTGCGGCACCGGGGTGCTGGCTCACGCGGCCGGCGAGCGGGCCGGCGATACCGGCCGGGTGGTCGGCCTCGATCCGAGCGCCGGGATGCTCGCGGTCGCCCGCACGCGCGGCGTCGCGCGGCTGGTGCAGGCGACCGCCGAGGCGATCCCCTTCGCCGACGGCAGCTTCGACCTGGTGACGATGGGCTACGCGCTGCGCCACGTGGCCGATCTCGAAGGGACTTTCCGGGAGTTCCGGCGGATCCTGCGCCCGGGTGGGCGGGTGCTGATCCTCGAGATCACGCCGCCGGCCTCGCGCGCCGGCCGGGCGTTGCTGCGCTTCTACATGGGGCGGCTGGTGCCCGCCCTCGCCCGCCTCGACGGCGCCCAGGCGTCCGAGCTGATGGCCTACTACTGGGACACGATCGAGCAGTGCGTCCCGCCGGCGAGCATCCTCGCGGCGCTCGCCGCCGGGGGGTTCGCGGCGCCCAGCCGGCGCGTCGAGGTGGCGGTCTTCAGCGAGTACCAGGCGACCGCGGCCTGAAGCCGCGCGAGCCGCCGGCGCCGGCCGCGCTCAGGCGACGACGAAGTCGGCCAGGCGCACCGGCCGGCGGCGCGCACCCCAGTGGCCCGGATGGCGCTCGAAGCGGCCGGGCAGCGGCGCGCGGCAGCTCTCGCAGCGGCCGGCGCCGTCCAGGTGCCAGCGGGTGATCTCGTAGCCGTCGCGGCCGATCACCACGACGCCGCAGTTGGGGCAGTAGGTCGAGCCCCCCTCCTCGTCGCGCACGTTGCCGGTGTAGACGTAGCGCAGGCCGTTGCCGAGCGCGATCCGCCGCGCCCGCGTGAGCGTCTCCGGCGGCGTGGCGGGCACGTCGCGCATCTTCCAGTCGGGGTGGAAGGCGGTGAAGTGGAGCGGCACGTCGGGGCCGAGCGCCTCGGCGAACCAGCCGCTCAGCGCGTCGAGCTCGCGCTCCGAGTCGTTGTAGCCGGGGATCAGCAGCGTCGTCACCTCGAGCCAGACCTCGGTCTCGTGCGCGAGGTAGACCAGGGTCTCTTTCACCGGCTCGAGGTGCGCGCCGCAGACCGCGCGGTAGAACTCCTCGGTGAAGCCCTTCAAGTCGACGTTGGCCGCGTCGATCCTGGCGTAGAAGTCGCGCCGCGGCTCGGGGCAGATGTAGCCGGCGGTCACCGCCACGGTCGCGATCCCCCGGTCGTGGCAAGCGTCGGCGACGTCGGCGGCGTACTCGAGGAAGATCGTCGGATCGTTGTAGGTGAAGGCGACCGAGCGGCAGCCGAGCTCGCGCGCCGCCTCGGCGATCGTTTCCGGGCTCGCCTCGTCGTTGAGGCGGTCCCACTCGCGCGACTTCGAGATGTCCCAGTTCTGGCAGAAGCGGCAGGCGAGGTTGCAGCCGGCGGTGCCGAAGGAGAGCACCGCGGTGCCCGGCAGGAAGTGGTCGAGCGGCTTCTTCTCGATCGGGTCGACGCAGAAGCCGGAGGAGCGGCCGTAAGTGGTCAGGACGATCGCCCCGTCGGGGTCGGCGGCGCGCACGAAGCAGAGCCCCCGCTGGCCCGGCCGCAGACGGCAGAAGCGCGGACAGAGGTCACACTGCGTGCGCCCGTCCTCGAGGCGGTGCCAGTAGCGCGTGGCGACCGCGCCCTCGAAGCTCTCGACCCTCTCGCTCGTGGCTCCCCTCCTTGGCCGGCTCGCGCCCCCGGAGCATCGAGGCCGGGGCACTCTCCCCCGAAAATCAGAACACCGGCTCCGCCGCCACGATTCCCACCCCCGCGGGGGGCGCGCGCCGGGAGTATCCTGAAGGCATGAAGGTCCGGCCCGCCGCCGTCTCGGGGCTCTTCTACCCGCGCGACCCGGTCGAGCTCGCCGGCACGGTCGCCGCGCTGCTCGCCGCCGCCGATCCGGCCGCGCCGCCGGCGCCGCGCGCGCTGGTGGCGCCGCACGCCGGCTACGTCTACTCCGGCCCGATCGCCGCCTCGGCCTTCCGCCAGGCCGAGCCGCTCGTCGGCCGGGTGCGCCGCGTGGTGCTGCTCGGGCCCTCCCACTACGTGCCGCTCGACGGCCTCGCGCTGCCGAGCGCCGAGGCCTTCTCGACACCGCTCGGCGCGGTGCCGCTCGACCGTCGCGCGATGGCCGAGGCCGCCCGCCTTCCCGGCGTCACGATCGACGACGCGGCGCACGCGCGCGAGCACTCCCTCGAGGTCGAGCTCCCCTTCCTGCAGCGCCTGCTGGGCGAGTTCGAGCTGGTGCCCTTCGCGGTCGGCGAGGCGAGCGCGGCCGGCGTGGCCGCCGTGCTCGAGCGGCTGGCCGACGAGGAGACGCTCCT
>WYBK01000172.1 GCA_011525905.1 Acidobacteriota bacterium | reverse complement strand
GGAGAGCCGTCGAGCATGTCGACACCGCGCACGTCGAGGATGGCGCCCCGCCGGCCGAGCAGCTCGACCACCGACAGCGCGATGGGATTCGGACGCCGGGGCGAGCGCGTCGCGAAGACGCCGTGCTCCAGGCCATCGGTCGGATTGCGGCCGACCAGCTGGTAGCCGTCGGAGCGGTCGAAGACCCAGACGACGTAGAGGTGGGAAAAACCTTCGATGTCGGTCAAACCGGGCTCGAGCTCGGGCAGGAGCTCGATCTGGCCCACTGCGGAGTGCTTGGCGCCGAGTCCCTTCGGGATGTCGTCGCGGCTCCGGTAGTCGGATCGGACGTAGCCGATCGGACGCATCGAGATCTCGGCCGGCCGTCGCACGTCGCGAGTCTGCCACGGCACGGTGGCCGAAGCGAAGTCGCGCCTCGCGTAGAGTCTGCCGGTGCGACCGTCGGAACGGACGACAGCGGGCCGGCCGGGAGCCCGGAGGAGATGCGACTGAGCGCCGCGCCCTCGCCCCGGTGGCGTACGGCCGCCTGGACCGCGCTGGCGCTCACCGCCTTCGCCGCCAACTCCTGGATCTGCCGCGGTGCGCTGCGCTCGGGCGCCATCGACCCAGCCTCCTTCACCGCGCTGCGCATCCTGTCGGGTGCGCTCGCGCTCCTGGTGGTCGCGCGCACGGCCGGCGCCTTCCGGCGCGAGGCGACGCTGTCGGGCGGGCCGCCCGGCGGCGGCTGGCCGGCGGCGCTCGCGCTCTTCGCCTACGCCGCCGCCTTCTCGTTCGCCTACCTCGAGATCGAGGCCGGTCTGGGCGCCCTCGTGCTGTTCGGCGCGGTGCAGCTCACGATGCTCGCCGGCGGGCTGCGCGCCGGCGTGCGCCCGGGGCGGACCGAGTCGCTCGGCATCGTCCTCGCCTTGGCCGGGCTGGCGTTGCTGGGCGCCCCGGGCAGGGGCGCGCCGCGCCTCGCGCCGCTCGCGTCGATGGCGCTCGCCGGAGTCGCCTGGGGCATCTACAGCCTGATCGGCCGCGGCGCCGCGCGGCCGCTCGCGGCGACCACCGGTAACTTCCTGCGCGCCTCCCTGCCGGCCGCTGCCCTCGGAGCTGTCGCGCTCGCGCTGCCCGGGACCCTCCGGGGCGAGAGCGGGATGCTTCGACCCGCAGGGATCGCTCTCGCCCTGCTCTCCGGAGCGCTGACCAGCGGGCTCGGCTATGTCTTCTGGTATGCGGCCCTGCCCGGGCTCTCCGCCGCGCGTGCCGGCCTCGTCCAGCTCGCCGTGCCGGTGCTCGCGGCCCTCGGCGGCGTCGCGCTGCTCGGGGAGCGCTGGTCGGCCCGCCTGGTCGGCTCGGGGCTCCTCGTGCTCACCGGCCTGGCGCTGGCGATCGGCGCACCCGCGATGAAGCGACCGGGCCGCGCTTCCGTGGGAGACTGAAGCATGGACATCCGCACCCTGGTCGACTACTGCGACACGCTGCTCGACGCGCGCGGCGCGCGCGACTACGGTCCGAACGGCCTGCAGGTCGAGGGGCGACGCCCGGTCCGCCGGATCGTCACCGGCGTGTCGGCCTGCGCCGCGCTGGCCGAGCGGGCGCGCGAGGTCGAGGCGGACGCTCTGCTCGTCCACCATGGGCTCTTCTGGGAGGGGATGCCGCGGACGATCGTCGGCTACCAGTACCGCCGCGTCGCGGCGCTGATCGAGGCCGGGCTCCATCTGATCGCCTACCATCTGCCGCTCGACCGCCACCCGGAGCTCGGCAACAACGCGCAGGCGGCGCGCCGGCTCGGCCTCTTCGCGGTGGAGCCCTTCGCCGAGCACCAAGGCGCGGCCGTGGGCTTCCGTGGGCGCTATCCGGAGCCGTTGCCGGCCGAGCAACTGGTCGAGCGTTGCCGTCGCGTCTTCGGGCAGGAGCCGATCGCCTTCCTCTCCGGACCCGACCCGGTGGCGACCGTCGGCGTCGTCTCGGGCGGCGCCGCGAGCGAGCTGCACCGGGCGATCGCGGCGGGGCTCGACGCCTACGTCACCGGCGAGCCGGCGGAGTGGGTGATGCACGTGGCGCGCGAAGCGGGAATCCACTTCCTCGCCTGCGGGCACCACGCCACCGAGCGGCTCGGCGTTCGCGCCCTGGGCGAGCATCTGGCGGCGCGCTTCGAGCTCGAGCACGAGTTCGTCGACCTTCCGAACCCGGTCTAGCTCGACGGTCTCGGGCGCGCCTCAGTCGGCCATCGCCGTCCGGTTTCGGCCCCCGTTCTTGGCGGCGTAGAGCGCCCCGTCGGCCGCCGCGACCAACAGCCCGGGATCCTCGCCGGCCGACGGGCTGCGGACCGCGATGCCGCAGCTGACGGTCAGGTGCGGCGCGACTGCGGAGGCCCGGTGCGGGATGGCGAGGCCGGCGATCTGTCGGCGCAGCCGCTCGGCGAGCAGGAAGGCACCGGCGGCGTCCGTGCCGGGCAGGAGGATGGCGAACTCCTCGCCGCCGTAGCGGGCGACGCTGTCGCCAGCACGCGAGAGACCGTCGGAAAGGGTCGCTGCGACCTGACGCAGGCAGTCGTCCCCGCGTTGGTGGCCGTAGCTGTCGTTGAACGCCTTGAAGGCGTCGACGTCGACCATCAACAGGGCCAGGCGCGTGCCGGCGCGGACCGCTCGCCGCCACTCCTCGGAGAGCAGCTCGTCGAACCGCCGCCGGTTGGGAATCGAGGTCACCGGGTCGAGATAGGAGAGGTCGAGCAGGAGCGCGTTGGCGTTCTCGAGCTGCCGGGTACGAGCCGCGACCAGCGTCTGCAGCGCCTGCTCGCGCCGCTTCGTGGCCGCGTCGCGAGCCCGCCAGATGCCAGCCAAACCGGCCAGCGCGAACAGCAGGGCGGCCCAGCGCGCCCAACCGGTCTGCCAGAGCGCGGGCGCGACCTCGAAGTCGAGCGCGACCGGGCCCGAAGTGTTGCCCGCGCTGTCGCGGCCTAGGACCTCGAAGCGGTAGCTGCCGGGCGGCAGCGCGGAGACCTCGCGCTCGGGGCGGGCCGTCCAATCCCCGAAGGCGCCTTCGAGCCCGTCGAGCCGGGTCCGATAGCGAGTCAGCTCTTCGCCGAAGAAGCTGAGCAGGCGGTATTCGAAGCGGATGCGTACGGGGCCCGGACCGATCCGGTCGCCCGTGCGCAGCGGCCGGAGCGCCCCGCCGAGCAGCGCGCCCTCGAGCAGCAGTCGCTTCTCGGACCGATCCACGCTCTCGGTCGATGGGTCGAAGGCGGCGGCACCCCGCACGGTGCCGAACCAGACCCGGCCTCCGGCGTCCACCGCGGCGGCTCCCCGATTGCCCTGGCCGCTCGGCAAGCCATGATGGACGCCGTAGCTCTCCAGCACGAAGCGCCGTCCGGCCGGCGTCAGCCGGACGATGCCGCGGTTGGTCGAGACGAAGAGCCGTCCGCGCAGGTCCTCCGCGAAGGCGTAGACGACGTCGCTCGCCGGCGGCGTGTCGGCCAGCTCGGCCAGGGGCAGCGGCCGGGCCTCTGGATCGTCGAGGTCGAGTCGATACGCGCCGCCGCCATCCGTGCCGAGCCAGAGCACCGGCCGGCCCGCGGCGTCGCGCGAGGCGTGCAGCGCCTGCACCGTCGGATTGCGTAGCCCCTCGGCCTCGGCGTAGCGGCGCCAAAGACCCTCGCGCTCGCGGAAGAGGCCCTGGGTGGTGCCCACCCAGAGCTCCCATCCGCCACCCTCGCCGGTCGGCGTCTCGGCCAGCGCGACCACCGAGCCCTGCGGCGCCCCGGGATCTCCGTCGACCATTCGCCAGCGTGAACCATCCCAGGACGCGAGACCGGCCCGCGTGCCGGCCCAGAGGCGGGTCCTCCCCTGCTGCGACCGCGAGGCGAGCAGTGCCTGAACGAGCTCCGAGCCCGGCAGCCCGCCGGGGCGGTCGAAGCGCTGCCAGCGCCGGCCGTCCCAACGGGCGATGCCGCCATTGCGGGTTCCGGCCCAGACCTCTCGCCGTCCAGCCCCCCATTCGAGCGCCGCGAAGGCGAGCACGCTGTCGTGGCCGAGCGCGCCCGACGCGACATCGTGTCGGGTCCAGGCGCCTTTCGCCCAGCGCAGCGCGCCCCGGCCGTCGGTTCCCAGCCAGAGCGCCGGTTCCTCCCCCTCGCCGGCCGGTTCGAACAGCAAGGCGGTGACCGCGAGGCGCGGATTCTCGGCGACCGGCGCGAAGCTGCGCCAATGGCGGTCGGCGATCCGGATCAGCCCGTGATTGCGCGTGCCGAGCCAGACGGCCCGCGCTCCCTCCTCCGGTGTCGTCTCGAGCACACGGTAGACCGCGCCGGAGGAGAGCGCGGCTCCCAGCTCCAGACGTTCGCCCCCGTCCGGCCCGTAGCGCACGACGCCGCCGCCGTCGGTGGCGATCCAGAACGATTCGGGATCCGCGGTCGGCGCGAGATCGGTGACGTAGAGGTTCTCGAGGCCCGCGTCGGCATTGCGCCACTCCCAGCGACCGTCGCGCAGGCGAGCGACGCCGGAGCCGTAGGTGCCCGCCCAGATCTCCGCGACCCCGTCGCTCACGCGCGCGAGCAGACTGCTGCTGCTGATCTCGGGTGCGCCCTCGGGACGCTCGAAGCGATTCCCGGCCGCCGACCAGCGAAGCACTCCCGCGCCGGACGCGACCCAGAGCTCGCCGCCCGCCTCTCCTTGCCGCCAGAGCAGATCCCAGACCCGATTCGACGTCAGGCCCCGCTCCGCGCCGAGCCACTCGAAGGCTCCCGCGCGGTAACGGGCGATGCCGCCGCCGTGAGTGCCGATCCAGAGCTCCTGTCCGGCCTCCCCTTCGACCGTCCGCAGGACGTTGATCCGGTCGTCCGGGAGCTCCCCCGTGCGCGAGTCGAAGACCCGCCAGAGGCCGCGTTCGAGGCGGGCGAGGCCGGCGCTCTGCGTGGCGAACCAGAGCGCGCCGTCGGCGGTCTCGGCGATGTCGCGCACGAAGTTCGACAGCCTCCGCGTCGGCAGATCGACGACCCTCCAGTCGGCGCCGTCGTAGACCGCGGCGCCGTCCTGAGTCCCCGCCCAGAGCCGGCCGTCGCTCGCCAGCAGCAGCGCGTGCACCGTGGCGTGCGGCAGGCTCTCCGACTCGAGGAAGACGCGGTGCGCCGGCTGGCCGAGGCTCCAAGCGGACGGGACACGTGCCTCCGCTGCGATGCCGCCCGGGGCCGCGGCGAGCGCCAGGCCGAGCGCCGCGAGCGCGGCGTACCCCGGCCGGCGCCGTCCACAGAGCGGCGCGTTCGCAGGATGCATGGCCGAGAGGCTACTCCGGCGCCCCGACGGCGTCGAGCGCCGCCGGCCCCCGCGCCTTCGGGAAGAGGCGGAAGAAGGCTGCGGCGGTCGTGCGCTCGATGTCGTCGAGGCCGACGCCGCGCAGGGCCGCCAGGCGGGCGGCGACCTCGACGACGAACGCCGGCTCGTTGCGCTGCCCCCGATGAGGCACCGGCGCGAGGTAGGGCGTGTCGGTCTCGACCAGCAGGCGGTCGATCGGCACTTCGGCGAGCGCCGCCCGCACGTTGTCTGCGCGCGGGAAGGTGATCATTCCGGAGACGCCGAAGAAGTGGCCGCGGGCGACGAGCTCACGCGCCATGGCGATGCCGCCCGCGAACGAGTGGAGATCGCAGCGGAGCCGGGCATGAGCCGGGCGAGTCAGCAGACGGACCATTCGTTCGTCGGACTCCCGATTGTGGATCACCGCCGGCAGTCCCAGCTCGACGGCCAGCGCCAGCTGCAGCTCCAGCACCCTCTCCTGGACCTCGCGCGGCGCGTGATCGTAGTGGAAGTCGAGGCCGCACTCCCCCACCGCGACGGCCCGCGGATGGGCCAGCAGCGCCCGCAACCGCTCGACGTCCGCTTCGGCGAAGCTCGCCGCCTCGTGCGGATGAACGCCGAGAGCGCACCAGACGCCTTCCTCGCTCTCGCAGAGCTCGAGCAGCTCGTTGGCCTCGTCGAGTCGGGTCGCCGGCACCAGGAATCCGCCGACGCCCCGCGCGCGCGCCCGCGCGAGCGCCTCGCGGCGTTCGGCGGCCGGGAGCGATTGGAGGTGACAGTGGGAGTCGATCAGCAGGTCAGGGCTCCGGCGCCGCTCGGCGACCTCGGCGCGACTCGGCCTTCAGCGCACCTTGCCGCCGGGCAGCGCGCCGTCGCGGTGGGGGCGCAGGAGGATCGGCTGCCCCTCCGGATCTGTGGCCGCGAGCACCATGCCCTGGGACTCCTGCCCCATCAGCTTGGCCGGCGCGAGGTTGGCGACGACGACCACCTGCGTGCCGATCAGCTCCTCCGGCCGGTAGGCCTTGGCGATCCCGGCGAGGATCTGGCGCGGCCTCTCCTCCCCCAGGTCGACCATCAGCTTGAGCAGCTTCTCCGACTTGGGCAGATTCTCGCAGGCGAGCACGCGGCCGACCCTCAGGTCCACGGTGCCGAACTGGGCGATGTCGATCCGCTCGGCGCTCCCCTCCGGCCTGGCGGGCGCGGGTGTGGTGACGGCGGCCGCCGCGCGCGGGGCAGCCGGGGCGCCGGGCGGCTCTCCTGTGGGAATCTCGGACATGAACTTCTCCTTGTCGATGCGCGGGAAGAGCGGCTCGAGCGCGGCGAGGGGCACGCCGGCGGGCAGGCCGCCCCAGCCGAGGGCGTCGAGTGACGCGGGCGCGGCGTCGGCGCCGATCCCAGCGAGCACCCGCGGCGCCAGTCCCGGCATGAATGGGAGCAGGCCGGTCGCGACGATCCGCACCGATTCGAGGCCGTTCCACAGTACCCTCGACACTCCCTCGCTCGCGCCTTCGCTCTTGAGCCGCTTCCAAGGCGCGCGCGCCACCAGATACTGGTTGGCCTCGGCGAGCAACCGCCAGAGGGCGCGCAGGGCGCCCTGGAAGGCGAGCGCCTCCATCGCCGCGCGGTACTCGGCGACCACCTCGCGCGCGATCCCGATCAGCGGGTTGTCGTCGCAGGGCGTGGGCGGCGTGCGGCCGTCGAAGGCGCTGCGCGACAGCGTGACCAGCCGGCTCGCGGTATTGCCCAGATCGTTGGCGAGATCGCTGTTGTAGCGGTCGACGAAGGCCTCGTCGGAGAAGCTCGCGTCCTGGCCGAAGACCATCTCGCGCAGCAGGAAGTAGCGGAGCGGATCCGGGCCGAACCGCTCGACCAGGTGATCGGGGCGCACGACGTTGCCGACCGACTTCGACATCTTCTTGTCGTCACGCAGCCACCAACCGTGGGCCCAGACCGTGCTCGGCAGTGGCAGCCCGGCCGACATCAGGAAGGCGGGCCAGAAGACCGCGTGGAAGCGGACGATGTCCTTGCCGACCAGGTGGAGTCGGACGTCGCCCCCCTCCCAGTAGCGCTCGTAGCTCCCCCGCTCCGCCGCCGGCGCCCCGAAGCCGAGCGCCGAGACGTAGTTGGTCAGCGCGTCGAGCCAGACCCAGACCGAGTGCCCCGGGTGGTCGGGGAAGGGCACGCCCCAGTCGAGCCCGAAGCGGGAGATCGAGAGGTCCTTGAGACCCCCTTCGACGAACGCGCGAATCTCGTTGAGCCGGGTCTCCGGCCGCACGAACTCCGGCTGCGACCGGTAGAGCTCGAGCAGCGGCCGCTCGTACCTGGAGAGGCGGAAGAAGAGATTCTCCTCGGACTTCCACTCGGTCGGCGTGCCGTGGTCGGGACATCGATTGCCCGGCTGCGCCAACTCCTTCTCGGTATAGAAGGTCTCGCAGCCGCTGCAGTACCAACCCTCGTGCTTCGCCAAGTAGATGTCGCCGGCCGCCTCCATCCGCCGCAGGATCGCCGGCACCGCTCGTTCGTGACGCTCCTGGGTCGTGCGCACGAAGTCGTCGTGCGAGATGCCGAAGAGGCGCCAGAGCTCGTGGTAGCGGGCGACCACGCGGTCCGCCAGCTCGATCGGCCGCAGCCCCTCTCTCTCGGCGGCGCGCTCGATCTTCTGGCCATGCTCGTCGGTGCCGGTCAGGAAGCGGACGTCGTCCCCCGCCAGGCGCCGGTAGCGCGCCAGCGTGTCGGCCACGACGGTGGTGAAGATGTGCCCGATGTGCGGCAGGTCGTTGACGTAGTAAATCGGCGTGGTGACGTAGAAGGTGCCCATGTCGGAGAGGTCTCGCGCCCGGCGGTCCCGCGGGCGCCGCGGCTGCGGGAGTCTAGCAGCCCGCCAAGCGGCCCGCCGCCCCGCGCGGACGGCGGCTCCGGCTACTGCGTCTCGAGCTCGGCGAGCTGGTAGAGATAGTGCGCGCTGCAGAAGGCGCACTCGGCCTCGATCCGCCCCTCGAGGTCTGCGAGCTCGCGCTTCTCCTCCTCCGGGAGGGTCACCAGGCGGTCGAGCAGGCTCTCGCGTGCGCAACGGCAGCGGAAACGAATTCCGCTCACCTCGAGCACCCGGCGGTCGAGCCCGTCCAGGACCCGCTCGACGACGCCGGCCACCCCGCCCGCCTCGAGCAGGCGGGAGACGCCGCCGAGGCCCGCGAGGTTCCCTTCGAGCCGAACGATCGACGGTTCGGCGGCGTCGGGCATGGCCTCGACGATCATGCCGCCGGCCGCGCGGATCCCTTCCGGGCCGGCGAGCACGCCGACCAGGACCGCCGAGGGGGTCTGCTCGCTCTGCTCGAGGAAGTGCGCCAGGTCGAGCCCGATCTCGCCGGTGACCAGGGCGACCTGGCTCTCGTAGCTCGAGCCGTCCGCCAGGTCGCGCCGTACGCGCAGGGTCCCCTTGCCCACCGCGGCGCCGATCGGCAGCCTGCCGCCGGCGTCCGGGGGCAGGTCGACGTGAGGGTCGCTCACCAGCCCGCGCAGGTTTCCCTCGCGCCCCGCTTCGGCAACCACCCGGCCGAGCGGCCCGTCGCCGGCGACCGTGACGGTCAGCCGGGAGCAGCTGCGAGCCGAGAGGTGGAGCAGGAGCGTGGCGCCGGCGAACGACCGCCCCAGAGCGGCGGCGGCGACCGGCGAGAGATCGTGGCGCGCCCGCGCCTCCTCGGCCGCGCCGGTCAGGTCGACGGCCGCCCAGCGCAAGCCCGTGCCGGCCGCCACCCCGAGCTCCAGCCGCCCTTCCGGGTCGATCCGCCCGCTCATCGCCGCTCCGACGCCTCGCTTTCCGAGGACTGCGATCGCCCCCTTCCCCAGGGCGGCAAGCTACCACGCGCCCCGTTCGCGCAACGACGTCCAGCGCCCCACCGCGCCGAGGATCAGATGATCGACCAGCCGGATGCCGACCACCTCGCCCGCCTCGGCCAGCCGCCGCGTGAAGGCGAGGTCCTCCGCCGAGGGGCTGGGGTCGCCGCTCGGATGCGTGTGAAAGACGAGGCAGCCGGCCGCGCCGTGCAGGATCCCCTGCTTGAGGATCTGGCGCGGCTCGACCGCGGCGCGATTGAGCGTTCCCCGGTAGAGCTCGCGCTCGGCGAGCAGCCGGTTGCGCGTGTCGAGGTAGAGGGCGCCCATCACCTCCTGGTCGCGCACGCCGTAGCGCAGCGCCAGGTAGCTCGCCACCGCGGCCGGATGGGCGAGCGGCGTGCGGACGACGGCGTCGGTGCGCGCCAGCCGGCGCCCGACCTCGGCGGCGGCGAGCAGCGCGGCGGCCTTCGCCTCTCCGAGCCCCTTGCGCAGCAGCGCCGGTGCCCCCTGGCCGGCGAGGCCAGCGAGCCCGCCGACGGCGGCGAGCGTCTCGCGCGCCACCTCGAGCGCCGAGGCTCCCGGACGGCCCGTGCGCAGCAGCACGGCGACCAGCTCGGCATCGCCGAGCGCCGCCGGGCCGTGGGCGAGCAACCGCTCGCGCGGGCGCTCGTCGGCCGGGATCTCCCGGATCAGCTGCGCGACAGCCATCGCTCGAGCTCGTCGGCGAGCCGCGGCAGGACCGCCCCTGCCGCGCCGCGAAAGGTGCGCGTCGCGAGCGGCGACAGCGGCGTTTCGTCCCGATTCACCTCGACGATCGCCGATCCCGCGGCGGCGGCGACCTCGATCAGCCCGGCCGCGGGATAGACCCGAGCCGAGGTGCCGACGACCAGCAACAGGTCGCAGCCCGCGGCCGCCCGGTGAGCGCGCTCGAACGCCGCGTAGGGCAGCGTCTCGCCGAACCAGACCACGTTCGGCCGGTAGCGACCGCCGCAACCGCAGCGCGGGGGCTCGCCGGGCATATCGATCGCCGCCGTCATCTCCACCTCCCTGCCGCAGCGGTCGCAACGCGCGGTCCAGAGATCGCCGTGCAGCTCGACCACGTCCCGGCTGCCCGCCCGCTGGTGGAGCCGGTCGACGTTCTGCGTCACGACCAGGAGAGTCGGGAATCGCGCCTGCCAACTGGCGATCGCCAGGTGTCCGGCGTTCGGCGAGGCCGCCCGAACCTTCTCGAAACGCCAGCGATACCACCGCCAGACCACTTCGGGGTGGGCCGCGAAGGCCTCGGGCGTCGCGAGCTCCTCGGGGCGGAAGCGCTCCCACAGGCCCCGGCCCTCCTCGTCGCGGAAGGTCGGGATGCCCGACTCCTGCGAGATGCCGGCTCCGGTGAAGACGACGATCGTGGGAGCCTCGCGCATCGCCCTCATTCTGCGCCATGACCCGGCCGCCGCGAGCCCGTCGCGCGCCCCGGCCCGCCAGTGTCCGAGATTGGACTCGGAGGCGGATTCGGGTCAGGCGGCCCGTGCGGGCAGCGGCGGTTCGCCGGGCTGCCGCAGCTCGGCACGCTTCGAGCGGATCCGCGCGATCGCGGCGAGTCCGGCGAGGCCGACCACGACGGCACCGGCGGCGTTCCAGGGCGTGGGCACCAGACTCGCGACCGCGAGCGCGGCGAAGGCCCAGCGGGCAACCTCGGCCGGCAGCACCCAGGCGGCGCGATCGAACAGCGCGCCGACGTCGAGCAGGGTCCAGAGCGCGAATGCGGCGAGCGCTCCCGCCTGAGCCGGCGAGAGCCGACTCTCGACGAAGAGCAACGCGATCGCCGCGCCCAGGCCGATCAGGAACTGGGAGACCGCATAGGCGGCGAGCCCGACGGGGGGGCGCGCGTCGTACTTGAGCCCCTGGGTGGGCGTGTAGGGGACCGGCTCGAAGGGGACGTCGGCCGGGCGCCAACCGGGCGGCTTCAAGAAGATCCTCACCTTGTCCCGCCATCGCCGGGTCCGCCGGGCGACGCGCCCGAGCTCGGCGAAGTAGTGGACGTTGGCCCACAGCGGGTTCCAGGTGGCGAGCGGCCGGGTGACGCCGTAGGCGGGCTCTTCCTCTTCGGCCTGGAAGGTGCCGAACAGCTTGTCCCAGACGATCAGGGTGCCGGCGTGGTTGCGGTCGATGTACTTCTCGTCGGAGCCGTGGTGGACGCGGTGGTGGCTCGGGGTGTTGAGGAAGCTCTCGAGGAAGCCGAGCTTGCCGACGGTGCGGGTGTGGATCCAGAACTGGTAGAGCGTGTCGGCGGCGTCGGCGGCGAGGAAGAGCTTGGGCGGGATGCCGATCAGGGCGAGGGGCAGGTAGAACGGCGCCGAGAAGAACTGTTGGATCGCGCTCTGGCGCAACGCCACCGACAGGTTGTACTCCTCGCTCTGATGGTGGACGATGTGCGCCGCCCAGAGGAAGTTGACCTCGTGGCTCGCGCGGTGGAACCAGTAGTAGAGGAAGTCGACTCCCAGGAACGCCCCGAGCCAGGCGCCCACCGAAGTCGGATCGATCGCCAACAGCGCGAACCGCTCGTAGACCAGGACGTAGCCGGCGAACAAGGCGGTCTTGGCGAACACCCCGACCACCTGCTGGATCGTGCCGCAGGCGAGGTCGTTGATCGAGTCGTTGAGCCGGTAGAGCCGCCGCCGCTCCCGCCGCTCGATCCAGACCTCGACCCCGATCAGGAGGAAGAAGACCGGGATCGACAACGCGATCGCGTCGAGGCCCTGGGGCGACATGGCGCGGAAGTCTAGCGCCCCCCCTGTCCGGGCGCGGCGAATCTCGATCTCGGATCTGCCGTAGAGTGGAGTTCCTTCCTGGGAGGTTCGGCATGCGGGTGGGCGAAGCACCGGGCCAGGCCGTCGACGCGCGCGACGCCTCAGGGCTCGTGGTCTACCTGGTACAGAACCACCGCCCTCCGGCCCAGCTCGCTCGGCTGGTGCGCGCGCTCCGGCAGGGGTCGCCCGGGGCTTTCGTGCTGGTCGTCCACGACGCGCACGCCGGTCTCGCGCCGACCTCGGCTGTCGCGGATGCCGTGGACGCGCCGGTGCTCGAGACCCGCGAGCGGGGCCGCCGAGGGCACTTCTCGCTGATCGCTCCCTACTTCGACGCCGTCGAGTGGCTCGCGAGCCGGGGCGTCGACTACGACTGGCTCGTCTACCTCTCGGCCCAGGACTACCCCGCCCGGCCCCTGGCCGAGCTCGAAGCGCGGCTCCTGTCCGAGGGGGCCGACGGCTACCTCCGGCACTGGCGGGCCTTCTCGCGCGAAGTCACAGGCTGGCATCGCCACCAAGGGGAGCTCCGGTACCGGCTGCAATACCGGGAGCTGACCCCCGCGGCCGCCCAGATCTTCGGACTCTTCCGCTTCCTCAACGGCTGGCAGCGCCGCGTCCACCTGCATCGCACCTACGGCGCGCGGCTCGGCATGCGTCCGCGGCGCTCCCCCTGGGAACCGGGATTCGACTGCTGGGCCGGCACGCAGTGGTCGGCGCTGCGGCGTGCCGCGGCCGAAGAGGTCACCGCTCGCGTGCGCGCCGGCGGACCCCGGATCGAGTGGTTTCGCCGCACGATCTGCCCCGACGAGGCCCTGGTGCAGACGCTCCTGGTCGCCGCGGG
>WYBK01000171.1 GCA_011525905.1 Acidobacteriota bacterium | reverse complement strand
GCGATGCTGCCGTGCTATACTGACGCCCTTCAACGGAGGAGCGCCATGTCGGCTCGTCTTCGCATTCTCGCGGTGGCTCTCGTTGCCGTCGCCGTCTGCGCCCTGCCCGCGGCGGCGGAGTACTACACCATCACGCTCAAGAACGGGGCGACGTTCACCACGCGCTACCAGCCCGAGGACGCGAGCTGGGACCCCGACAAGATGGTCTTCCTCGACGAGTGGGGCAACTCGATGTCGCTCCTCAAAGACGACGTCGAGTCGATGGCCACGTCGCTCGAGAACCGCGGCTTCGGCCATATGCTGAATTCGACCACCATCGCGCTCGGCTGGGCGCCGAACGATGCGATCGATCCCGACTCGGAGGAGGGCAAGGCGGCGCTCGAGCAGCAGCGGTTGGCCGATGCGGCCGCGGCGCTCGCCCCGCCGGTCTACAACCAGGAGCAGTTCGTCGAGCCCTCGGCGGCGACCGGCATCCCGCTCTCCTTCGTCGGCGCCGGCAACACGACGCCGCCGATGGGGGAGCCGGTGACCGCTCCGCCGGTCTCGACCCCGCCCGGGCAGTAGCCGGGCGGCGGGCGGCCGGGTAGCCTCGCAGCTCGCGACTTGGCAGCACCGGGTCCGCGCCCCGTGGGCCGGCCCGTTTGACAACCCAAGAGGTGCGGTGACCCCGTCGCGGCCGCGACGGGGTCGGCAAGAGGGAAGCCGGTGTGAGACCGGCGCGGCCCCCGCCACTGTCACCGGGGACGAAACCGGAAGAGCCACTGCTCCAGCAGTCGAGGAGCGGGAAGGTCCGGGAGTAGGACGATCCGGGAGCCAGGAGACCTGCCGCATCCGTCCGACGATCCTCCCCCGGGGTGCGGGGAGCGAGTGCCGCAGGCGCCTTCCGCCCCCGCGCCCCGCTCCCCGGACTCCTCCGGGCGGCGGGGCGTCGCGCTTTCGGGAAGGAGAGCGCAGCATGCGGCATCTCATCGCCTCGGCCATTCTCGCCGCCGGGACCCTGCCGGTCCTGGCCCAGTCCACCCCGGCTCCGGCGAGCACCGGTTCGCCGGCGGCCCCATTCCGAGCCTCGATCACGGTCACCGCGACCACCGAGCCCGAGCCCGCCGACCGCGTGCCCGCGACCGTCACCGTCGTCGACGCCGCCGAGATCGCCGACCGCCAGGCGGCCGAGGCGATCCCGCTGCTGCGTGCGGTGCCCGGCCTCGCGGTCACCCGCGGCGGCTCGCCCGGCAAGGTCGCCTCGCTCTTCACCCGCGGCACCAACTCGAGCCACACGCTCTTCCTCTGGAACGGCGTGACGTTGAACGACCCCTACCTCGGCGGCTTCGACCTCTCGACGCTCTCGATCGACGGCGTCGAGCGGCTCGAGGTCGCGCGCGGCCCCTTCTCGGCGCTCTACGGCTCGAGCGCGGTCGGCGGCGTCGTCCAGGTGATCACCCGCGGCGGCGGCCGCGAGCTCGGCGCGCGCCTCGAGGGCGGCTCGAACGAGCACCGGCTGGGCGCGCTCGCCGCCGGCGCGCCGCTCGGGGAGCTCGATCTGCACCTCGCCGGCCACGCGCGGCGCGGCGAAGGGGAGGTCGCCAACGACTCCTGGGAGGGCGAGGAGCTCGCCCTCGCGCTCGCGGCCGGACGCGACACCTCCTGGCGAGTCGGGCTGCGCGCCCGCGTGCTCGCCTCCGACCTCGGCATCCCGCACGATTCGATGGGCACGGCGACCCCGCGCCGGCGCCAGGAGCTCGACGCGCTCTCGCTCGCGCTGCCGGCCGGCTGGACCGACGGCACGCTCGAGCTCGAGGCGCAGCTGGCGGCCACCGAGACCGACCTCGAGGTCGCCGATCCCGACGACCCCTTCGCCGCGAGCGCGGCCGAAGCCCGGCGCGAGCAGGCGCGGCTGCTCGCGCGCCGCGCCATCGGATCGGTGACCTGGACGCTCGGCGGCGACTGGGAGGAGGCGACGGTCGACTCTTCGAGCGCCTTCGGCCCGGGGCTCGCCGGCGAGCGCCAGCGCGCGCGCGCCGCCTTCGTCCAGGGATCGTTCGCGCGCGGGGCGCTGCGCGCCGACGTCGGCCTGCGGCGCGACGAGCAGGACGCCTTCGGCGGCGCCACCAGCCTGCGCGCCGCCGCCGCGATCGCGCTCGGCGAGCGGGCCCGGCTGCGCCTGGGCTACGGCGAGAGCTTTCGCGCCCCGTCGCTCGCCGACCTCTACTACCCCGGCTTCTCCAACCCCGAGCTCGATGCCGAGCGGGGAGAAAGCGCCGAGCTCGCGCTCGAGGTCGCGCGCGGACCGCTGCGCGCCGAGCTGGCGCTCTTCGCCAACGAGCTCGATTCGCTGATCGAGTTCGACTTCCGCACCTTCCGGCCGGAGAACCTCGGCCGCGCCCGCGCGCGCGGCGTCGAGGGGGCGGTGGCGCTGCGCCGCGGGATCCTCGACGCCCGCCTCGCCGCCACCTGGCTCGACGCCGAGGACCGCGCGACCGGCCGGCCGCTGCTGCGCCGCCCGGAGGAGAGCGCGAGCCTGATCCTCTTCCTGCGCCCCGGCGCCTGGACGCTCGGCGCGGTGGCGAACCACGTCGGCGAGCGCACCGACTTCGGCGACGTCGCGCTGCCGAGGCACACGACCCTCGACCTCTCGGTCGCGCGCCGGCTGGGCGAGCGCTTCGAGCCCTACGCGCGCGTCGAGAACGTCGCCGACGCCCGGTACGAGGAGGCGGCGGGCTTCCCGGCGCCGGGGCGCGCCCTGGTCGTCGGCGGTCGCGCGCGCTTCTAGGCGGCCGGTGGCTCGTCCTCCCCTTCGGCGCCCGGCGCCGCGGCTCGCCGCGCTCGCGCTGGCCGTCGGGCTCGGCGCCTGCGGCGGCGGCGCGCCGCCGCCGCGCGCGCCCTCCGAGCGGCTCGCCGTGTTGGCGCCGGCCGCGGCCGAGACGCTCGCCGCGCTCGGGCAGGCGGAACGGGTCGTGGCGGTGGGCGACTACGTCACCTGGCCGCCCGAGCTCGCCGCGCGCCCGCGTCTGGGCGCCTACGACGCGCCGAGCACCGAGCGGCTGCTCGAGCTCGAGGTCGACTTGCTGGTGACCACCGCGGGGGTCGCCGGCCGGGAGGAGCGGCGGCGGCTAGCGGCGCTCGGCGTCGAGACGCTCGAGCTCGACACCGCGACCTACCCAGCGGCGCTCGGCTCGATCGTCGCGCTCGGCGAGCGCGTCGGGGCCGCCGAGCGGGCGGCGGCGCTGGTCGCCGAGATCGAACGCCGGGTGGCGGCGGTGGCGACCGCGACCGCTGCCCTGCCCCGCCGGCGCGTGCTGATCGTGGTCGGCCGCGAGCCCCTCTTCGTCGCCGGCCCGGGCTCCCACCTCGACCGGCTGCTCGAGGCGGCGGGTGGGGTCAACGTCGCCGCCGACCTCGACTCCCCCTGGGCGCAGGCCTCGCTCGAGGCGATGCTCGAGCGCGCTCCCGAGGTCGTCGTCGACACCTCGGACAACCGGCCGGGGGCGCTGCGCGCCCTGGCGGCCGGGGAGTGGGGGCGCTGGCCCTTCCTGCCGGCGGTCGCGGCCGGGCGGGTCGCCCACGTCGACCCCTGGCGCCTGACGCTGCCCGGCCCGCGGCTGGGGGAGATGGCCGAGCTACTCGCCCGCCTCGTCCATCCCGAGGCGCTCGGCGCGCCCTCGCCCACGGAGCTCGACGCGCCGGGGGGGCGATGACCCGCCGGACGCCGCGGGCGCGCCCACCGCTCACCCCGGCGCGCCGCCGCGCGCTGCTCGCCCTGCTCGGCGTCCTGGCGCTCGCGGCCTTCGCCGCGGCGCTCGGCGCGGGCGCCTCGGCGGTCGGCTGGAGCGATGTCGCGGCCGCGCTCGAGCCGGGCAGCCTGGAGCGGGCGGTGCTCTTCGAGGTGCGGTTGCCGCGCGCGCTCGCCGCCGCGGCGCTCGGCGCGGCGCTGGCGCTCTCGGGCACCGCCTTCCAGGCCCTGCTGCGCAACCCGCTCGCCGACCCCTTCGTCCTCGGCGTCTCCGGGGGCGCGAGCCTCGGAGGGGTGCTGGCGCTGCTCGCCGGCGGCGGCCGGCTGGCGCTGGTCGCCGGAGCCTTCGCGGGCGCGCTCGCGGCGCTCGCGGCGATCGAGCGGCTGGCCACCGAACGGGGGCGGCTGTCGGTCTTCTCGGTGCTGCTCGCCGGCGCGGTGTTCAACGCCTTCGCCGGCGCGGCGCTCTTCTTCCTGCAGAGCGTCGCCTCGCTCGAGGAGCTGCACGCCATCGTCTTCCACCTGATGGGCCGCATCGCCCCGCTCGCGCCCTGGGAGCTCGCGCTGCTCGCCGCCGCGGTCCTCGGCTGCGGCGCGCTGCTCACGCGGCGCGGGCGAGAGCTCAACGCGCTCGCCTTCGGCGAGGAGGGGGCGCTGCAGCTCGGCGTCGAGGTCGAGCGGCTGAAGCGCGCGACGCTTGTCGCCGGCTCGCTGCTCGCCGCGCTGGCGGTCGCCTTCGCCGGGATGATCGGCTTCGTCGGCCTGGTCGTCCCGCACCTGCTGCGCCTGACCGCCGGACCCGATCATCGCCAGCTCGTGCCGGCGTCGCTGCTCGCCGGCGCCAGCTTTCTGCTGCTCGCGGATCTGGCGGCGCGCACCGCGCTCGCGCCGCGCGAGCTGCCGGTGGGCGTGCTCACGGCGCTGGTCGGCGGCCCCTTCTTCCTCTTCGTGCTGCGGCGTCACGGCGGCGGCCATGGCTGACGCCCGGGTCGGAGCGGCCGACGCGGCGCTGGCGGGGGCGGGGCTCGGCTTCCGCTACGCGAGCGGCGGTGGCGTGACCGGCGTCGATCTCGAGGTGCGCGCCGGCGAGGTGGTCGGGCTGCTCGGGCCGAACGGCTCGGGCAAGTCGACCCTGGTGCGGCTGCTCTCCGGCGTGCTGGCGCCCGTTGCCGGCCGCGTCCGGCTGCTCGGCGACGATCTCGCGGCGCTGCCGCGTGCCGAGATCGCCCGCCGCCTCGCGGTGGTGCCGCAGGAGCCGCGCTTCGACCTCCCCTTCGGCGTGCTCGAGACGGTGCTGCTCGGCCGCCATCCGCATCTGGCCGGCGTCGCCTTCGAGTCGGAACGCGACCTGGCGCTCGCGCGCGCGGCGCTCGAGCGCTGCGGCGCGCTCCACCTGGCCGAGCGGGCGATCGACGAGCTGTCGGCGGGCGAGCGCCAGCGCGTCGTCTTCGCGCGCGCGCTGGCGCAGGAGGCGCCGGTCCTGCTGCTCGACGAGCCGGCGAGCTTCCTCGACCTGCGCTACCAGGTCGAGCTGTTCGACCGGACGCGCGAGCTGGCCGACGGCGGCCGCGCCGTGCTCGCCGTGCTGCACGACTTGAACCTCGCCGCCGAGTACTGCGACCGGGTGATCCTGCTCGCCGGCGGGCGGGTCGAGGCGGCGGGCGCCACCGCGGCGACGCTCACCTACGCCAACCTGACCCGGGCCTACGGCACCGAGGTCTACGTCGACTTGAACGACCTGACCGGCGCGCTGGTGGTCACGCCGCTTTCGGCGCGCGCCCGCGCGCGGCTCGCCGCCGAGCGGAGCGAGCGGCCGTAGAATGGCTGCGTGCTGCTCTTCCGCTATGGCGCCGAAGGGTTCTTCGCCGCCGGCGCGTCGCTCGCCGAGGCGCGCGTGCTCTTCTCCGACCCGCTCGAGACGCCCCCCGGACACTGGCGCTTCGGCCGCACGGTCGACCTCGCCGCCGAGCCGCTGCGCGCTCCCTGGTCGCCGGGCAAGATCGTCGGCGTCGGGCGCAACTACCGTGAGCACGCCGCCGAGCTCGGCAACCCGATGCCGGCCGAGCCGGTGCTCTTCCTGAAGGCGCCCTCCTCGGTCATCGGCCCGCTCCAGCCGATCCTGCTGCCGCCCGAGAGCGAGCGGGTCGAGCACGAGGGGGAGATCGCGGTGGTGGTGCGCGAGCGGCTCACGCGCGGCGCCAGCCGCGCCGAGGCCGAGCGCGCGGTGCTCGGCGTGACGGCCGCCAACGACGTCACGGCGCGCGACCTGCAGCGGCGCGATCCGACCTTCGCGCGCGCCAAGTCGTTCGACAGCTTCTGCCCGATCGGCCCGGCGATCCGCGTGGCGCCCGACCTCGACGAGCTGGCGGTCGCCTGCTGGGTCAACGGCGAGCTGCGCCAGAGCGGGCGGGCCGACCAGATGACCTGGGGCGTCGTCGACCTGCTGCTCTACGCCGCGCGGATGATGACCCTCGAGCCGGGGGACCTGCTGCTCACCGGCACGCCGGCCGGCGTCGGTCCGCTCGTCGACGGGGACCGAGTCGAGGTCGAGGTCTCGGGGGTCGGCCGCCTGGTCAACCCGGTCGAGGCGCTGCGTGTCCCGCAGCCCGGGCAGACTCGGGAGCCATGACCCTCTTCCGGCTCCTGGTGGCGCTCGGCGCGGGCGGCGGCACGGCGCTCTACCTGCGGCTCGGCCGCGGCTTTCCCTGGACGCTGGCGGCGATCGTCGGCGTCTCGGTCGCGCTACTCGCCGGCGTCACCTTCCAGACCGGCGACCGGCTGCGCGACAGCTTCCGGCGCTAGCGCGGACCGTTCCGGATCAGCTCTTGCGGACCAGCAGCAGCCCGGCGCCGACGGCGATCGCGGCGATGCCGGCCCAGGTCGGCACGACGAAGGTCTCCTTCTTCTGCACCGCGAACTCGAGCGGCCCGAGCTTCGCCTCCTTGCGCTCGGTGGGCACCGAGACGCGGGGGTAGACGAGCGCCAGGACGCCCAGGACGATCAGCACGGCGGCGGCGAGCTTGCGCAGGTTCATCGGCCCTCCCGGGGAAGCGCCGGCTCCCGCCAGGGAGCCAGCGCGAGCGCCGTGCCGGCGAGCAGGTGGACGGCGCCGCCGGCGGCGTGGCCGGCGAGCAGCAGCCCGAGCCAGGCGCCGGCCGCGGCGGCCGCGGCGACGAGTCGGAGCGTCGGTCGCATCGCCAGAGGATAGCGTGGCGGCCAGGAGCGCGCGCTATCCTGGAGCGATGCGCGCCTGGCGCAGGATCGGTTCCGAGACGCTCTTCGCCCACCGGCTCTTCGAGCTGCGGCGCGACACGCTCGCCGCCGGCGCCGGCGAGCGGCGCGAGTCTCTGGTGCTCGATGCGCCCCGCTGGGTCAACGTCGTGGCGAGAGACGCGGGCGACAGGGTGCTGCTGGTGCGGCAGTGGCGCTTCGGCATCGCGGCGACGACGCTCGAGATCCCGGGCGGGATGGTCGACCCGGGAGAGTCGCCGCGCGCCGCGGCCGAGCGCGAGCTGCTGGAGGAGACCGGCCATCGCGCGGCGCGCTGGGAGGAGCTCGGCGAGGTCGAGCCGAACCCGGCCTTCCTGACCAACCGCTGCACGACCTTCCTCGCCGAAGGGCTCGAGCGCGTCGGCGAGCCGTCCGGTGACGGCGAGGAGGAGATCGAGCTCCTCTCGGCGCCGCTCGCCGAGATTCCGGCGCGCATCCTGGGCGGCGAGATCCGTCACGCGCTGGTGATCGCCGCCTTCTACCTCTTCGAGCGGCGGGCGCGGAGCGGGCGATGAGGCGGACCCTCTCGCGGGTGCGGGCGGTGACCCTCGACGTCAACGGCACGCTGCTCTCTTGCCCCGACCTCGGCGGCGAGTACGCCCGCGTCTTCGCCCGCCACGGCATCGAGCTCGACGCGTCCCGGCTGGGCGAGCTGATCGTGACCGTCTGGCGCGAGCTCGGCTGCTCGGCGCACCCGGCGCGCGATCGCTTCGCCGCCCACCCCGAGGGGGCGCCCGGCTTCTGGCGCCGCTTCGTCGAGCGCGTCGCCGAGCTCGGCGGCGCGCCGCGCCCCTCGCGCTTCGCGGCGGCCGAGCTCTACGAGCGCTTCGCCACCGCCGCCCCCTGGCGGCTCTACGACGACGCCCTGCCGGCGCTCGACGCGCTCGCGGCGCGCGGTCTGGCGTTGGCGGTCGTGTCGAACTGGGACGAGCGGCTGCCGCGCGTGCTCGCGGCGCACGGGCTCGCGCCCCGCTTCCGCGCGATCGTCTACTCGCAGGCGGTCGGCGTCGAGAAGCCGCACCGCGCCATCTTCGAGCGCGCGGTCGCGGCGCTCGGGGTCGCGCCCGCCGAGGCCGTGCACGTCGGCGATTCGCCGCGCGAGGACGTCGAGGGGGCGCGCGCGGCGGGCCTCGGCGCGCTCCTGCTGGCGCGCACCGGCGGCGGCGACCTCGAGTCGCTCGCCGACCTGGACGCGGCGGTGCACGCCGCGCCCGGCCCCGCCGGTGCGGCGCGCGCGACCGACGGGACGCGCGAACCGGATTAGACTCGCGCCGATGAGCGCGCCATCGAAGCCGCAGCGGCGTGCCCGCCAGCTCGGGTCACTGCTCGCGTCGCTGCTCGCCGCGCAGCTCGCCCTGCTGCTCGTCGCCGCCTGCGGGGGGGCACCGGAGCGCCCCGGCGCGAAGGGGGAGCTCGACACGGTCGATGTCGCGCCGGCGATCGACGCCGCCGCTTCGACCGAGCAGGACGCGGTCGCGACGCCGCGGGCGGTGGGAGCCGGCATCGGCGTCCTGCCCGGGGGCTTCCCGCGCGAGGTGCCGCTGCCGCACGGCGGCAGCCTGGTCGACTACGGCGACGGCGCCGCCGGCCCCTGGGTCGCCTTCGTGGTCGCCGCGCCGCCGGCCGAGGTCGAGGCGGCGTACCGGGCGAGCCTCGCGCGCGCCGGCTTCCGGCCGGGCGCCGGCGGCACCTGGTCGCGCGGCAGCCTGACCGTCGCGGTCGCGGCGAGCGCGCGGGGCGCGGGCACGACGCTGCGCGTCGAGCCGCTCGCGCGCTAGGGAGCCGGCGCGTGGCGCGCGAGAGCGGGACGCCGCCGTTCGCCGGCCTGCCGGCCGCGGCGATCGCGCGCGCTCT
>WYBK01000170.1 GCA_011525905.1 Acidobacteriota bacterium | reverse complement strand
TGCTCGAGCAGCGGCCGGTCGTAGTTGACCTTGAGCTCGCGCTTCCTCTGGTCGAGGATCGACCCGAGCAGCCGGTTGACCTCGGTGCGCTCGAGGTTGGCGCGCGTCAGGTCGCGCTCGCCGGCGAAGGCCTGCGGGTCGAAGCGCTGGCGCGAGACGACCTCGAAGACCACGGCGCCGGTGGGGGTCTTCACCGGCCCGCCGAACTGGCCCGGCTCGAGCGCGAGCGCCGCGGCCGCGATCTCGGGGTGAGTGCCGAGCCCCTGGATGTTGCCGCTCGCCGCGAACTCGCCGCTGTCGGCGACCTCGGCGCCGAGCTCGGCGGCGACCGCCTCGAGCGCCTTGCCCGCCTGGAGCTCGCGCTTGGCGCGCTCGCCGGCGGCCAGCGCGGCATCGGTCATCCGCTGGCGCACGACCGCGGCGCGCACCTTGGCCTCGACCTCGGCGAGCTCCGGCAAGCGCGCCGGCAGCTCCTCCTTGAGGCGGAGGATGGCAAAGCCGCGCGGCGTCTTGACCGGCGTCGAGGCGTCGCCCGCGGCGAGCGAGAAGGCCGCCGAGGCGAACGGGGTCTTGCGGCCGATGCCCGGCACGACGTCGTCCGGGCCGAACGGCGCGGTGGTCGCGAAGGTCACCACGTCGCCGTCGGCGAGGGCGCGCCACTGCTCCTCGGTCGAGAGCTGCTCGTTCTCGATGCGCCGGGCGAGCTCCTCGGCGCGCGCCTGGGCGATGGTGTCCGCGCGGTCGGCGGCCAGCCGCGCGCGCACCTGGGCCTCGACCTCGGAGAAGGGGCGCTGCCCCCCCGCACGGTGGTCGAGAACCTGGATCAGGTGATAGCCGAGCGTGGTGCGCAGCGGGCCGAGCAGGGCGTTCGGCTCGGCGCCGAAGGCGGCCTCCTCGAACTCGGGCAGCATGCTGCCCCGTCGGAAGTAGCCGAGGTCGCCGCCGCGCCCCTTCGAGCCGGGGTCCTCGGAGATCTGGCCCGCCAGCGTGGCGAACTCCTCGCCGGCCTCGACGCGGGCGCGCACCCGCTCGAGCTCGGCCGCGGCGGCCTCGGCGCTGCGCTCGTCGTCGACGCGCAGCAGGATGTGGCGGGCCCGCACCTGCTCCTCCTGCTGGTAGTCGGCGAGGTTGTCCCGGTAGTAGGCCTCGAGCTCGGCCGGCTCGAAGGTGAGCTGCGCGCGGGTCTTGATCGTGTCGACCAGCAGGTAGTCGACCACTCGCTGGTCGGGCAGGCGGAACTCCTCGCGGTGGGCCGCGAAGTGGCTTTCGAGCTCGGCCGGCGTAACGTTCTGCGCCTCGGCCGCGAAGCGCGAGGAGGGGATCTGGAAGTAGCGGATCGCGGCGCGCTCGGCCTGGCGGCGGTAGGCCTTCTCGACCTCGGCGTCGCCGATGCGCACGCTCGAGGCGACGATGGTCTGGAGCTTGGCGAGCACCAGCTCGTCGCGCACCGTCTTTTCGAACTCGCGGTGATCGAGCCCGTTGACGCGCAGGAAGCGGTCGTAGGTCTCCTTGCCGACGAAGCGCCCCTGGGGGTCCTTCAGGCCCGGGATCTCGAGGATCGCCTGCCGGACCTCGAGGTCGGAGGCCGAGAGGCCGATCCGGTCGGCCTCCTCGAGCAGCAGCTCCTGGTCGACCAGGCGCTCGAGCGCCATCAGCGGCAGCTTCATCTGATCGATCATCTCGGGCGTCAGCTGGCCGCCGAAGGCCTGCCGGTACTGGGTCTCGAGCCGGCGGTACTCGCGCTCGAAGTCACGGTAGGAGACGGTCCGGTCGCCGACCGTCGCGGCGGCCGCGCGCGGCCCGGGGCCGCCGGAGAGCCCGCCGCCGAAGTCGACGAAGACGAAGGCGATGAAGATGATCACCACGAGCCAGAGGATCCAGCTCAGGTACTTCAGGTTGTCGCGGAAGATCTTGAGCATCGGGGAGCTCCGGGCCCGGAAGCGCGCCGGGCGAGAACGCGGCAAGATATCAAGCCGCGGCCCCTCCGGGCAACCGCCGCGCGCCCCGCCGGCGCGGTTCCCGGCCCCGTTCGATACGGCTAAGTCCAGGGGAATCAGGCTTTCTTGCAGTATAGTTCGCCTCTTCGGAGGAGCTTTCCCAGGTGCCGTCCAACCCATTCGACAAGCGCACGCGCGGCTGGTACACGGTGTCGGTCGACACCCTGCGCGGCGCTCTGGTGCTGCTGCTGGTCGCCCTGGCCGCCGGCATGGGGTGGCTCGGCTACCAGCGCTGGTCGGCGGGCGAGGCGGAGCGGGAGGCCGGTGACCTGCTCGCCGAGGTCGCCGAGCTGCTGGCGCGCGCCGAGGCGACGCGGCCGAGCGGCGCCTTCGGCGAGGAGTACGACGCCGCCCGCCGCGGCTACGAGGAGGCGGTCGCCGACGTCGAGGCCGAGCGCTACGTCGAGGCGGTCGGCAAGGGCAAGCGCAGCCGCGCGCTGCTGCTCGCGCTGCTCGAGGCGGGCCCGGGGGGCGCGGGCGAGGCGCAGTTCATCGGGGTCACCGGCGGCGTCGAGTTCCGGCGCGGCGAGCGCGGCGAGTGGGAGGAGGCGCGCGCTCGCGTGGTCCTGCGCTCGGGCGACTACGTCAAGACCGCGGCCAACGGCTCGGCCGAGATCGTTTTCCTCGACGGCACGCTCTACACCGTGCGCCCGAACACGCTGTTCCTGGTCACGCGCAAGCAGAGCCAGCTGTTCGGCGGCTCGGAGCAGGCCATCCGCATGGAGTACGGCTGGGTCAACCTCAACACCGCCCAGCGCGGCGGCCGGGTCGAGACGCCGCGCGCCGAAGCGCGGGTCGAGCGCGAGTCCGAGGCGGCGGTGACCTACGATCAGGCGACCTCGAGCGGCACCTTCGTCGCCTACCGGGGCGCGCTCGACGTCGAGTCGGAGAGCGGCGAGACGCGCCGGGTCGAGGCGCTCGAGCAGGTCAGCCAGACCCGCGGCGAGCTGTCGGCCGTGCGCCAGCTGCCGGCCGCGCCGTTGGTGCTGCGCCCCAACGACAACTTCGAGACCTCGCTCGATGCCGCCGACGAGCTCACGCTGGCCTGGGAGGAGGTGCCCGGGGCGGCGCGCTACGCGCTGCAGGTGTCGCGCAGCCGGCTGTTCGTCGACAACCTGATCGACGTCGACTCGCGCAACCGCCCGAGCGCTCGCCTCGGCCTGCGCGGCGAGGGGACGTACGAATGGCGGGTGGCGGCGCGCGGCCGCGACGGCCTGCAGGGGCCCTGGAGCACGCCGCGCACCTTCCGCGTCCTGGCGGCGCGCGCGCCCGGCGAGTCGGGCGACCTCACGCCGCCGCCGCTCGAGATCGACCAGGTGCAGGCCTACGGCTCGATCTTCATCGTCAGCGGCCGCACCGAGGCGGGCGCCTCGCTGCGGCTCAACGGCGAGCCGGTGGCGGTCGCCGCCAACGGCTCGTTCACCAAGACCCTACAGCTGACGGCCGAGGGCTGGGCGTTCCTCGAGCTCGAGGCCATGGACATCTCCGGCAACGAGACGACGCTGCGGCGGCGCGTCTTCGTCGACACTCTCTGACCCGCCGAGTCGAAAACTCAGCACGGAGCGCCCCTCTCGAGTCATGGCCTTGGGTTCCCTCTTCCGCTACTTCTCGAACGATCTCGCGATCGACCTCGGCACCGCCAACACCCTGGTCTACGCGCGCAACCGCGGCATCGTGGTGCGCGAGCCGTCGATCGTCGTCATCAACAAGCTGACCAACCAGATCGAGGCCGTCGGCAACGAGGCCAAGGAGATGCTCGGGCGCACGCCCGGCAACATCGAGGCGATCCGGCCGATGAAGGACGGCGTGATCGCCGACTTCGAAGTCACCGAGCGCATGCTCGGCTACTTCATCCGCAAGGCGCACGGCCGCAAGATGTACGTCCACCCGCGCATCGTCATCGGCGTGCCCGGCGAGATCACCCAGGTCGAGAAGCGGGCGGTGCGCGACTCGGCGCAGAAGGCGGGCGCCTCGGAGGTCTACCTGGTCGAGCAGGCGATGATGGCGGCGATCGGCGCCGGACTGCCGATCACCGAACCCTCGGGCAACATGATCGTCGACATCGGCGGCGGCACCACCGACATCGCGGTGATCTCGCTGTCGGGCATCGTCTACTCGCGCTCGGTGCGCGTCGCCGGCAACGAGATGGACGAGGCGATCATCAACTACCTCAAGCGCAAGTACAACCTGCTGATCGGCGAGCGCACCGCGGAGATGATCAAGTGGGAGCTCGGCTCCGCGTTTCCGCTCGAGGAGGGGCTGTCGCTGGTCATCAAGGGGCGCGACCTGGTCGAGGGGATCCCGAAGGAGCTGACGATCACCGACGAGGAGATCCGCGAGGCGCTGACCGAGACGGTCAACGTCATCGTCGACGCCGTGCGCATGGCGCTCGAGCGCACGCCGCCCGAGCTGTCGGCCGACATCATGGACAAGGGGATCGTGCTGTCGGGAGGGGGCGCGCTGCTGCGCGCGCTCGACGAGCGGCTGCGCCACGAGACCGGGCTGCCGGTGGTGCAGGCCGAGGACCCGCTGGCCTGCGTCGTGCTCGGCACCGGGCGGGTGCTCGACGAGATCAACCTCCTGCGCAAGGTCTCCATCCGTTAGGAGCGGGCGCCCGCCGCTCGCGCCCCGTCCGTGCGCTCCCGCTGGACCCACCTGCTGCTCGCGGTCCTGCTGGTCGGCCAGCTCTTCCTGCTCGCCGGGCAGACCCCCGACCGGGGCGGCGAGCGCTCGCTGCTCGCGGGAACCACGCTGCGCCTGCTCGGGCCGCTCGCCCGCCTGGTCGGCGCCGCGGGCGATGCCGGCACCGAGCTCTCCCGAGCCCTCGCCTCGCGCGCGCGCCTCGCCGAGGAGAACCGCCAGCTGCGCGCCGAGCTGATCGAGCTGCGCCGCGAGCGGCTGCGGCTGGGCGAGCTCGAGCTCGAGGCCGAGGCGCTCGCCCGCGGCCTCGGCTTCGAGCGGCGCAGCGACTGGAGCCTGACCCCCGCCGAAGTCGTCTACCTCGACCGGACCTCGTGGCTGCGCACCCTGATCGTCTGGGCCGGCCCCGGGCGCGCCCGCCGCGACCAGCCGGTGGTCACCGAGCTCGGCCTGGTCGGGCGGGTGATCGCGACCGCGGGAGGCTACGCCAAGGTGCAGCTGCTCACCGACGCGGCGGCGAGCGCCGGCGCCCTGGTCGAGCGGGTCCGACGCCAGGGGATCGTGCGCGGCGCGCCCGGGGGCGGCCTGACGCTCGAGCTGGTGCCGCGGCAGGTGCCGGTCGAGCCGGGCGACCGCGTGGTCAGCGCGGGCATCGACGGCGTCTACCCGCGCGGCATCCCGATCGGCACGGTGGTCGCGGTCGCGCCGGGCGACGAGCTCTTCCACCGGATCGTGGTCGAGCCGGCCGCCGACCTCGCGCGCCTCGACTTCGTCTACCTGCTGGAGCAGCCGGCGCCGCCCGCCGAGCTCGCCGGGGAGGGCGCCGATGGGCGTCGCTAGGTTCCTCGCCGGGCTGCTCGCGGCGGCGCTGCTGCACTTCGTCGGCACCCGGCTCTTCCCCGCCTTTCCGCGCGCGACCGATCTCTTCCTGCTGGTCGCGGTGCTCGAGGCGCGGCGCGGCCACCCGGTCGGCGGCATGCTCGCCGGCCTCGCGGCCGGCCTCGCGGCCGACGGCGTCACCGGCGGCCCCTACGGGCTGTTCGGCTTCGCCGACACGGCGGTCGCCTTCGGCGTCGCGACGGCGGCGCGCCAGTTGGTGGTGCAGCGCACGACCTCGCTCGCCGGGCTGTTCGCCGCCGCGGCGGCGGCCCAACAGGCGATCGTCGCCGCGCTCGCCCTGGTCTTCCGGCCGGGCGCCGAGCTGGCGGCGCCCGAGTGGCTGCTGGCGCGCGTCGTCTCGACGGCGCTGCTCGGCCTCGCCTGGACGCGCAGCGCCGAGCTGCTGCTGGCGCGCGTCGCGGCGCGACGGGCGGGGCGGGAGAAGAAGCTGGGGGCGCCCAAGTGAGTCGCCGGCGGGGCCCTTGCCTTCGCGGCGCGCCGGCGATAGAAGCGGGAGCGACATGAGGGTCGGCGAGCATCGCGAGGTGCTGGTGACGCGCCTGCGCCTGCTGTCGCGGGCGATGGCGGCGCTGCTGGCGGCGCTCGCCGGCGCCTTCTGGTTCGTCCAGGTCGTCGAGGGGAGCCACTACCGCGAGCTCGCCGAGACCAACCGGCTGCGCAAGATCGCGCTCGAGGCGCCGCGCGGCGCGATCGTCGACCGCGCCGGGCGGACGCTCGTCGAGGACCTGCCGAGCTACAACCTCCATCTCGACCGGAGCCGCGCCGCCCGCGTCGCGGCGAGCCTCGACTTCGCCGCGGCGATCCTCGGCCGGCCGCGCGCCGAGCTCGACCTGGTGCTCGACCGCTACCGCGAGGTGGCGCCCTTCCAGCCGGTGCTGCTCGCCGAAGGGCTGTCGCTCGCCGAGGTCGCGCGCTTCGAGGTCGCCGAGCTCGAGCACCCCGAGTTCGACATCGAGATCGCGCAGCGCCGCCTCTACCGCCTCGGCCGGCACGGGGCCCACGTGCTCGGCTACCTGGGCGAGGTCCGCCCGGAAGAGCTCGCCCGCCCCCGCTCCCCCTACCGCGCGGGGGACCTGGTCGGGCGCCGCGGCGTCGAGCTCGCCTACGACGAGCGGCTCCGCGGCACGGCGGGCGAGCGGATCGTGGTGGTCGACAGCCGCGGGCGGCCGGTCGAGGAGTTCGCGCGCACCGTCGGCCGTCCGGGTGACCGTCTGACGCTCACTCTCGACGCCGACCTCCAGCAGGAGGCCGAGCGGTTGCTCGAGGGGCAGGTCGGCGCCCTGGTGGCGCTCGACCCGCGCGACGGCGCGGTGCGCGCCCTGGTCTCGGTGCCGGCGTTCGACCCGAACCTCTTCGCCCGGCGGCTGGCGGTCGAGGACTGGCGCCGCCTGGTCTCCGACCCCTTCCATCCGCTGCAGAACCGCGCCCTGCAGAGCGCCTACTCGCCCGGCTCGGTCTTCAAGATGGTGGTCGGCGTCGCCGGCCTCGCCGAAGGGGTCATCACCCCCGCCGACGCGACCTTCTGCAACGGCGCGGCGACCCATTACGGCCGCCGCTTCCACTGCTGGCGCGCCGGCGGGCACGGCTGGTGCGATCTCGAGCGGGCGCTCGAGCGCTCCTGCGACGTCTACTTCTACCAGCTCGGCCAGAAGCTGGGCATCGAGCGGATCGCGCGCTACGCGCGCCTCTTCGAGCTCGGCGCGCCGAGCGGCATCGATCTCGCCGGCGAGAAGACCGGGCTGGTGCCCGACGCCGCCTGGAGCGAGCGGGTGCGCCGGCACCCCTGGTACCCGGGGGAGACGATCTCGGTCGCGATCGGCCAGGGCGCCCTGCTGACGACGCCGATGCAGGTGGCGCGCATGGTGGCGGCCTTCGCCAACGGCGGCTTCTTGGTCACCCCCCACCTGGTCGAGGGTGCCGACGTCGCCCCCCCCGCGCGCCTGCCGCTCGACCCGGCGCTGCTCGAACCGATCCGCCGGGGCCTGCGCCGGGTGGTCAGCCCCGAGGGCACGGGCGCGGCGGCGCAGGTGCGCGGGGTCGAGATCGCCGGCAAGACCGGGACGGTCCAGGTCGTCTCGCACGAGGCCTACCAGGACTCGAGCCAGCTCCCCTGGGAGCAGCGCAATCACGCCTGGTTCGTCGCCTACGCACCGGCCGGCGCGCCCGAGCTGGTGGTCGTCGTCTTCGTCGAGCACGGCGGGCAGGGCTCCCGGGCCGCCGCGCCGATCGCCCGGAAGCTCTATGAGAAGCACTTCGAGCCCGATCTCCGCGCCGCTGCCGCTTCCTGACCAGCGGCCGCGCCTCGAGCACCTGGCCGGCATCCGCTGGGGGCTGATCGCGACGGCGCTCGCGCTCACGGCGATCGGCCTCGCCACGGTGGCGAGCGCCACCGCCGAGTCGCCGATCGACTACTTCTCGCGCCAGCTCGTCTGGGTGGGGCTCGGTTGGATCGCCATGCTGGTGGCCTTCAGCTTCAACTACCACACGCTGCTCTCCTGGTCGCTGCTGCTCTACCTGGCGACCCTGGTGGCGCTCGCGCTGGTGCTGGTGGTGGGCTACGAGGCGGGCGGCGCCCAGGGATGGTTCCGCATCGGCTCGATCGGCATCCAGCCGTCGGAGGGGGCGAAGCTCGCCACCGCGCTCTACCTGACCCGCTACCTGGGGGGGCCGGCCGACCGGGCGCTCGGCCTGCGCCAGATCCTGGCGGCTTGCGGCATCGCCGCGGCGCCGATGGCGCTGGTCGCGCTCGAGCCCGATCTCGGCGGCGCCGCGATGTTCGTGCCGATGCTCGCCGGGATGCTGCTGATCGCCGGCGTGCGCGCGCGCTACCTGCTGACCGCGGCCGGCGCGGCGATCGTCCTGGCCGCGCTGGTCTGGAACTTCGGCATGCAGGACTACCAGCGGCAGCGCGTGGTCACCTTCCTCGCGCCGGCGAGCGACCCGCTCGGCGCCGGCTACCAGGTGCGGCAGTCGAAGATCGCGGTCGGCTCGGGCGAGCTCACCGGCAAGGGCTACCAGCAGGGGACGCAGAGCCAGCTGCGCTTCCTGCCGGCCAAGCACACCGACTTCATCCTCGCCGTGCTCGCCGAGGAGTGGGGCTTCCTGGGTGTGGCCGCCGTCCTCGCGCTCTACGCGCTCTACCTCTCCAACGCCGTCGCGGTCGCGGCGCGAGCGCGCGACCGGGCCGGGATCTTGCTGGTCGTGGGGCTCGTCTCGGTGGTCGCCTTCCACGTGCTCTACAACGCGGCGATGGTCATCGGCCTGCTGCCGATCACCGGCATCCCGCTCCCCTTCCTCTCCTACGGCGGCTCCTTCACGCTGCTCAACTACACCATCCTCGGCCTGATCCTGGGCGTCGACTTCCGCCGCTTCGTCAACCGCTGAGGCGCGCGGGGGCGCTCGTTCGGGGACATGAGACGTTCACTCGGGGACATGTTCCCTGCGCAGCAGGGTACGTGTCCCCGTCCCGGCGCCCGAGACTCGCCGTCCCGCAGACTGCTTCGACGGGGCTTTACCGGATGGGGGCAGAGCTTCGCTGCGCGCGGCGCTGTCGCGCCGTGCTCACGAACTCTCCCCAGGACGGACCGGCCTCAGTTCCCTGCGTTGTGCCGGCGGGACGGCTCGGCGAGCGCCCTCTCCCCGATGCGCTACGCTTCCCGGCCGTGACGAGCAAGATGCTGGTCGAGAGCGATCCGCACGAGACGCGGATCGCGGTGCTCGAGGAGGACAAGCTGACCGAGGTCTACCTCGAGCGCCGCCAGCGCCGGGGGGTGGTCGGCAACGTCTACCTGGGGCGGGTCACGCGCGTCCTGCCCGGCATGCAGGCGGCCTTCGTCGACATCGGACTCGACCGCGACGCCTTTCTCTACGTCGACGACGTCGCCGACGGCGCCCACGCCGGCGAGGAGCTCGAGCTCGGCGAGGCGATGCGCGCGGCCGGAGGGGTGCCCGCGAGCGAGTCGACCCCCCCGACCGAGGCGGAGCCGGCGCCCCCGGCTCCCGCGGCCGAGACGCCGCCGCCGACGATCGACTCGCTGCTCAAGTCGGGCCAGGAGATCCTGGTCCAGGTGACCAAGGACCCGCTGCCCAACAAGGGGGCGCGCGTGACTGCTCACGTCACGCTGCCCGGCCGCTTCCTGGTCCACCTGCCGACGGTCGATCACCGGGGCGTCTCGCGCCGGATCGAGGACGAGGCCGAGCGCCAGCGGCTGCGCGACCTCATCGAAGCGCTCGGCAACGGCGGCCGCGGCTGGATCGTGCGCACCGCCGGCGAGGGGCGCGAAGCGGCCGAGTTCGAGGCCGACCGCGCCTACCTAACGAGGCTCTGGGAGCGCATCCGGCAGCGCGCCGAGAGCGCCTCGGCGCCGCAGCTGGTGCACCAGGACCTCGACCTCGCCCTGCGGGTGGTGCGCGACCTCTTCTCGGCCGACTTCACGGTCCTGTGGGTCGACGGCGAGGAGACCTACACGCGCATCGTCGAGTTCCTCGACCAGGTGCAGCCGGCGCTGGTTTCGCGCGTCAAGCTCGACCGGGGGGACCGCGGCCTGTTCGACCGCTTCGGCGTCGACCGGGAGATCGAGGCGGCGTTGAAGCCCAAGGTCTGGCTGAAGTCGGGCGGCTACCTGGTGATCAACCCGACCGAGGCGCTGGTCGCCATCGACGTCAACACCGGCCGCTTCGTCGGCCAGCACAACCTCGAGGAGACGGCGCTCGCCACCAACCTCGAGGCGGTCGGCGAGGTCGTCCGCCAGATCCGGCTGCGCGACCTCGGCGGCATCCTGGTGGTCGACCTGATCGACATGATCGACGCCGAGCACCGCGCCCAGGTCTTCGCCGCGCTCGAGGCCGAGCTCAAGAAGGACCGCGCCAAGTACAAGGTGCTGTCGATCTCCGAGTTCGGCCTGGTCGAGATCACCCGCAAGCGGAGCCGCTCGAACCTCGAGCGGCTGCTCACCCAGACCTGCCCCTACTGCGAGGGCAGCGGCCGCGTCCGCTCGGTCGGGGCGACTTGCCTCGCCCTGCGCCGGGCGGTGCTCGCGCTGCGGGGGCGGCTCGCCTCGCGCGAGCTGCTGGTGCGCGTCCACCCCGACGTCGCCCAGGCGCTCGAGGGGGAGGAGCGCGCGATCCTCGAGGAGCTCGAGCGCGAGCTCGGCGTCTCGGTCGTGGTGCAGGGGCAGGCCGAGATGCACCACGGCAGCTTCGATATCCTCGAGATGTGAGCCCGCAGATCGCCTTCGAGGGCTTCCGCGGCGAGGCCGCGGCCGGGCTCGCGGTCGCCGATCCGGCGGCCGAGGCGCGGCGGCTGCTCGATCCCGCGAGCGCGATCGAGACGGTCCACTGGGGGCGCAACTACCTCTACCGCGCGCGCGTCGAGGGCGCGGC
>WYBK01000169.1 GCA_011525905.1 Acidobacteriota bacterium | reverse complement strand
TTGAAGGCCTGCACTCTCGCCTGAGGCCGGGGGACCACCGCTGCCCCACCTACGGTGGAGCTTTGTCGGAGAATCACGCCTCCTGAGTCCGCTGGTAGCGCGAGGCCGCCGGCGCTACTTGCCGAGGGCGCCGGCGAGGAGGAGGGTGCCGAGGGTGATGAGGATGGCGCCGGAGGCGATCAGGGCTAGGGTGAGGACACGGCGCTTGTTCTGGTCGGGCATGCGAGGCGCCACGACGAAGATGCCGAGGATCGGGTCGAGGATCCCGAGCACGATGAAGGTGATCCCGACGATCAGCCGGACGGTGTCGGTCATCGCTGCCTCCCGCCGCGCAGCGTAGCCCAGCGGCACCTCCCGCGCGAGACCGCCCCCTCGGCCGAGGAGTCCCGGCTCGACTCGGCCGGAAGCCCGGGCCGCGGAGACGGGCGCCTCGCGACTGTTTCGTGGGCGGCGGCCGGCCGCGGGGCTAGAATCCCCCGCCTCGTGAATCCCTGGCGTGGTCTCGGGAGGTTGCCGCGGGAGCTCTGGGTGCTCTCGGGGGTCACGCTCGTCAACCGGGCGGGGACCATGGTGCTCCCCTTCCTCGCGCTCTTTCTGACCCAGGAGCGCGGGGCCGCGGCCACCGAGTCCGGCTATGGGCTGCTCGCCTTCGCCGTCGGGTCGCTGCTCGCGGCGCCCGTCTCCGGGCGGCTCGCCGACCGCTACTCGCCGCGGCGGGTCATGGAGCTGTCGCTCCTGTCGAGCGGCCTCGCCGTCCTCCTGCTGCCGCTCGCGCCCGGGCTCTGGGGTTTCGCCGGCGCCGTCCTCCTCTGGTCGATGCTCGCCGAGGCCTTCCGCCCGGCGAGCCTGGCGGCCGTCTCGAGCGCCGTCCCTGCCGAGGACCGTCGCGCCGCCTTCGCGCTCAACCGCCTCGCGATCAACCTCGGCATGAGCATCGGCCCGGCGCTCGGCGGCTTCCTGACCGCGCTCTCCTTCCGCTGGCTCTTCTGGATCGACGCCGCCACCTCGGTCGCCGCCGCGCTGCTGCTCTTCCTCTTCGGCGGCGCGCGCGAGCCGGCGACCGAGAGCGCCGGCGACGACGGCGCCGCGCCCGCCGCGCCTTCGCCCCGGCCGCGGTTCACCGCGGCGCTGCGCGACCGCCGGATGGTCTACCTCCTGCTCGGGGCCATGCCGGTCGCCGCGGTCTTCTTCCAGCACATCGGCGCCATGCCGCTCCACCTCGTCCGCGACCTCGGCTTCAGCCCGGCCTTCTTCGGGATGCTCTTCACCGTCAACACCCTGCTCATCGTCCTGACCGAGGTGCCGCTCAATCTCGCCATGAGCCACTGGTCCCACGCCTCGAGCCTGGTCCTGGGCTCGTCGTTCGTCGCCGTCGGCTTCGGCGCGCTCGCCTTCGCCCGCTCGGCCCCGGCGGTCGTCGCCACCGTCGTCGTCTGGACCGTCGGCGAGATGATCCTCTTCCCGAGCCTCTCGGCGGCGGTCGCCGATCTCGCGCCGCCGGGCGGCATGGGCGCCGCGATGGGCCTCTACCAGCTCGCCTTCGCCACCGCCTTCCTGGTCGGGCCGTGGGCAGGCATCGCGCTGATGGATCAGGCCGGCCCCGCGGCCCCGTGGATCGCCAGCTTCGTCGCCGGCCTGATCGCGGCGCTGCTCTTCCGGCGCCTGCGCTGAGCGCCGCCGAAACCCCCGCCGGCCAGGGGCGTAGGGCTGTGCGAAGAGCCGTATCCCAGCCTTGGTGTGCCCTCGGGAAGGGTCCCGGGGGAGGTACCAACGCCCCGGACCGGGAGATTCCGCGACGGGACGAGGAGAGCCTGCGATGGAGCCCCTCCAGAAGAACGCCCGGATCGCCGGATTCCTCTACCTGCTGGTCGTGCTGGCGGGGCCGTTCGTGCTGCTCTACGTGCCCGGCAAGCTCTACGTCGCCGGCGACGCGGCCGCGACCGTCGCGCGGATCCTCGAGCACGAGGCGCTCTACCGGGCGCACATCGTGGTCGGGCTGGTGAGCCAGCTCGCCTTCCTCGCGACCGTCTTCGCCCTCTACTTCCTGCTGCGCGGGGTCCACCGCGGGCTCGCCGGCGCCATGGTGCTGCTCATCCTGCTCGTCGCGCCGCTCGCCTTCCTCGCCGTCGCCAACGAGCTCGCCACCCTGACCTTCGCGCGCGGCGCCGGCTTCCTGGCGGTCTTCGACGAGCCCCAGCGCGCCGCGCTGGTCACCCTGCTCCTGCAGTTCGACCGCCAGGGGGTCTACGTCTCCGAGCTCTTCTGGGGGCTCTGGCTCCTACCGCTCGGGCTGCTCGTCTTCCGCTCGGGCTTTCTCCCGCGCTTCCTGGGCGTCTGGCTCTTCGCCAACGGTCTCGCCTACGTCGCGATGAGCTTCACGGGGCTCCTGGCGCCCGAGCACCACGACGCGCTCCTGAGGGTCGCGACGCCGGTCCTCTTCGGCGAGGTGGCCCTGATGCTCTGGCTGCTCCTCGTCGGGGCCCGCGCTCGCCCAAGGCGTGGCGCCGCGCCGCCGCCGGCGCCGGCCCCCTGACGCGTCCAGAGCCGGCCAGCCGTCTCTCTGCCCAGCACCGGCCGTTCTGCTCGAAGCGGGTGCTTGTCACTCGGTAAGTCGTTGGCGGCCAGGGACTTGACAAGCGGCTGGCACCTTTTCGGCACCTTTTCGGCACCCTTTCGCCTTTTCGGCGCCCTTTCGGCGCTCGTCGGGACGCTGGCTCCAGATCGGTCGCCCGCCGATCAAGACCCGGCGCGCAGGACGACCGCGTCGTCGAAGCGGTCGACCTCCTTCCCGAGCTCGAGCGTTCCGAAGTGGTCGTCGAGGAAGCGCTCGAGCTTCGCCTCGTCCGCAGGGTCGTCGCTCTCGAGCCAAACGCCCTGGAAAGCGAGGTCGCGGAGCGCGAGCTCGAAGGTCGCGCCGTCGAAGCGGCGCCCGACGCCGAGCGGATCGTCGTGGAGCACCTGGAGCACGCCGTGGACCTGGCATTCGAAGTCGACGCCGCGCAGCCAGGCCACGCGCACGGTCATCTCGCGGACCGCAAGGTGGCAGGTACCGAAGCTGATCCCCCCGGGAAAAGGCGCCTCGGACGCCGAATAGCTCGCGTCCGCGAGCTCGAGGGCGTGTAAGGGTCCCTTCGCCACGATCTCCTCGGCGGCGATCGGCCGAACGAACTGGAAGAGAGGTCCCCGCTTCTCCACCGGAGCGCCGATCTCGTGCGGCGCCTCGCCCTGGAAGTAGAAGAGGGTGCGCAGCTCCAAGAGGAATCGGTCGCCCGACCATTGGCCCGAGATCGAGAACTGGGTCCTCTCGATGGGATAGGTCCAGCGCTGCTGCCCAGCGATCCGGAGCTCGATCTCGCCCGTAGCCATGTCGCAGCGCAGTCTAGTGGGAGGGGCCGGGATCGTCCGCCGACGGACCGTAGAGCGACGGCACCTTGCCGCCCATTGCTCGCAGGTGGGTGGTGAGCTGGCCCCGGTGGTGGATGGCGTCGAGGAAGAGGATCCAGGCCATCTGCTGCCGCGGCGCCTGCATCAGCTCGCGCTCGCCGAGGAAGAACTTCGCCGGCTCGCCCCAGCCCCCGGCGTCGGTCGCGCCGAGCTTGTCGATCGCCGCCGCGAACGATTCGTCCGTCAGCTTCACCGCCTCGGCGAGCGAAGCGAACGGCACTTGGTTGCGATGATGAACGACGCCGTCCTCGGCCAGCTCGGCGATGTCGAAGCCGTGCCCGATGATGTGGGAGAGGAGCTCGCGCGCCGAGCGCGACCTCGGATCCGGCCGGTGATCGAGACCGCTCTCGACCACCGCGGCCACGACCTTGCCGAACAGCGGCCGCTCCTGCACCAGCAGCGAACGGAGAAACTCTGGGTTGTTCATGGATGGCTCCTTTCCCGGCCCGGAGTCTACGCCGCTCGGAACCCGGCACCGCGCGATCGATCGGAGCTCGACGGTCCGGCAGCCGCACGCGCCCGTCGCGGCAATCCCGTCGGGAAATCCCGAGCCTTCCTGCCGCGGAGGGCGAGCGCTACACTCCGCCTTGCTGCGCCGCCGGAAAGCTCGACATGCGGACCGCCGCCGTCGCCATCCTCGCTCTCCTGCTCGCCCCCTCGGCGCCGGCCGCCGGGCGGGACGACGACTTCGCCACCCAGTCGCCGGAGCAGTTGACGAAGAACATCGAGAACCAGCACCCGGCCGCCTGCTACGTCCTCGCGCAGAAGCTCTTCGCGGCCGGGGAGAAGGACGAGGCGATTTTCTGGTTCTACGCCGGGCAGCTGCGTTTCCGCTTCCATCTCGCCGCGAGCCCGGACCTCGACCCTTCGGGCGACCCGGCGCTCTTCGTTTCGCTCAACGAGGTGATCGGCCGGCCGATCAACGAGTACGCCTTCGGCGGCCAGAAGACGCTCGTCGCGACGCTCGACCGAGTCCTCGCGTGGGACGAGAAGACGGAGAACGGCTTCACGTCGAAGAGGGATCACGCGGCCCCCTGGAAGCGGATCCGCGACGGCCTCGACGAGATGCGGCGCTACGTCGTCGAGAACGGCGATTCGATCCGCGCCCAGCGCAAGGCTAACGGCCTCGAGAACCGGGACTGATCCGACGCTCTCGGGCGCCGCTACTCCTTGCCCAGCTCGTAGAGGTACTCGACGAACGACATCACGGCGGCGTCGTAGCCGGCGAGGGCGGGGTTGTCGGACTCGATGAGGTAGTACTCGTCGGGCGCGTGGGCGCCGCTGCCGTGGCCGAGGCCGAAGTGGCCGGAGGCGAGCTTCAGCGGCGCATCGGTGAAGACGTAGCCCGGGTAGGAGCCGGCGTT
>WYBK01000168.1 GCA_011525905.1 Acidobacteriota bacterium | reverse complement strand
GTTCTTCGACGCCGCCAACCTCGAGCTCGCCGTCAAGGTGCTCGACGGCTGCGGCGTCAACGACCGCTTCTGGGTCTACGCGGCGGGCCTCACCAACGTCCGCGTGCGCCTGCGCGTCGAGGACACGGCGACCGGCGCCGTCTGGATCCACGAGAACCCGCTCGGCACCGAGCTCCCCGCCGTGCTCGACTCGAACGCGTTGCACGGCTGTCCCTAGCGCGTCGCGTGGGCGGCCGGCATTCCGTTGCGCCCTCCGCGAGACGACCGGAACGCGAGCGGGGGATGCGCTGGCCTCGGTGTCGAAGCGCCGAGATTCCCGGGCTCTCAGCCCAGCAGCTTGCGCTCCTTCGCGGCGTCCAGCAGGGCCTCGCGGTGCTCCGGCGCGGCGATGCCGATCAGGGCCTCGGCGCGCTGGCGCAGGTTCTTGCCGAAAAGGTTGACCACGCCGTGCTCGGTGACGACCCAGTGCACGTCGGCGCGGCTGGTCACCACACCGGCGCCGGGCTTCAGGAACGGCACGATGCGCGAGGTCTTGCCCCCCTGGGCGAGCGACGGGATGGCGATCACCGGCCGCCCTCCCTTCGAGCGCGCGGCGCCGCGGATGAAGTCGACCTGCCCGCCGAAACCCGAGTAGATGCGCGGGCCGATCGAATCGGAGCAGACCTGGCCGGTCAGGTCGATCTCGATCGCCGAGTTGATCGCCACCAGGTTGTCGTTCTGGCTGACCACGACCGGATCGTTGACGTAGTCGACCGGGTGCGCCTCGATGAACGGGTTGTTGTTCAGGTAGTCGTACAGCTGCTCGCTGCCGAGCGCGAAGGTGATGACCACCTTGCCGGGGTGCAGCGTCTTGCGGTTGCCGGTCACCGAGCCGCGCTCGATCGCCCGCATGGCGCCGTCGGAGATCATCTCGGTGTGGATGCCGAGGTCGAGCGGTCCCTCGATCGCCGCGTAGACGGCGTCGGGGATGCCGCCGATGCCCATCTGCAGCGTCGCGCCGGGCTCGATCAGCCCGACGATGTGCTGGCCGATCTGCCGCTCGACCTCGGTCGCCGGCTTCGGCGACAGGTTCGGCAGCGGCTCGGTCGCTTCGACGATGGCGGCGACCCGGTTGACGTGCAGGAACGAGTCGCCGAGCACGCGGGGCATCTTCTCGTTGACCTGGGCGATCACGGTCCGGGCGGCGCGACAGGCCGCCTTCGAGGCCAGCGTCTCGACGCCCAGGCTCATGAAGCCGTGCTCGTCGGGAGGCGAGACCATGACCATCGCGACGTCGAGGTCGACGATCCGCTCGTTGAACAGGCGCGGAATCTGGTGGAGGAAGATCGGCACGTAGTCGGCCCGCCCCTCGTTGACCGCCGCCCGGTCCGCCGGGCCGACGAACAGCGAGTTGTGGCGGAAGTGCGACTCCATCCCGGGCGCGGACAGCGGATCCTCGCCGAGCAGCAGCACATGGTGCAGCCGCACGTCGGTGAGCTCGTCGCGACGCTCGGCCAGGGCGCGCACCAGCGCCGCCGGGATCGCCGCGTTGCCGCCGTAGTAGACGTCGTCGCCGCTGGCGATCCGGCCGACCGCCTGCGCCGGGGTCTGCAGCTTGGCCTGGTAGTCGTCGAACCAGCCCATCACGACCTCCCGCCTTCGAACGGCCCGTGGATCGGCGTGACCTCGACGCCGAGCGCCGCGGCCAGCGTGCGCTGGGCGACCTTGCCGCGGACGATCGAGGTGCCGGCGGCGAGCCCGGCGTCCTCGGCGAGCGCGCGGTCGAGGCCCTTGCCGGCGAGCTCGAGCAGATAGGGCAACGCCGCGTGAGCCAGGGCGCGCGACGCCGTGCGCGCGATGCTCGCGGTCATGTTCGGCACGCAGTAGTGGACGACCCCGTGCACCCTGAAGGTCGGGGCGTCGAGCGTGGTCGGGCGGCTGGTCTCGACGCAGCCGCCCTGGTCGATCGAGACGTCGACGATCACGCTCCCCTTCTTCATCGAACGCACCATCTTCTCGGTCACCAGGAACGGCGCCCGCTCGCCCGGGATCAATACGGCGCCGATCACGACGTCGGCGATCGGCGTGTACTGCGCCAGCCGCTCCTCGGCGGCGAGCACGGTGACGACCTGGTCTCCCAGGCAGCGGTTGACCGCCGCGAGCTTCTCCAGGTCCTCGTCGAGCACGATGACGTGCGCGCCCATCGCCAGGGCGAGCCGCGCCGCCGAGGTGCCGACGCCTCCGGCGCCCAAGATGAGCACGGTCGGCGGCGGCACGCCCGGCAGGTTGCCGAGCAGCACGCCGCGGCCGCCCGACTCGACCTGCAGGTGGTGGGCGGCGAGCTGGATGGCCAACCGGCCGCCCATCTCGCTGAATGGCACCAGGACCGGGCGCGCGCCGTGCTCGGTGCGAATCAGCTCGTAGCTGATGAGCGTCGTTTCGAGCTCGAGGAGCCGGGCGATGACTTCGCGCGGCGCGACCGCCAGGTGCTGGAAGCCGCAGACGATCGATCCGGGCCGCACGAGGTCGAGGTCGTCGGCCGTCAGCATGCCGACGCGGCAGACCAGGTCGGCCCGGCGGTAGGCCTCCTCGGCCGTGTAGACGATCTGGGCGCCGACCCGTTCGTAGTCCCGATCGTGGAAATGGGCCTCCTCGCCCGCCCGCGTCTCGACGCAGACGGTGTGCCCCTGCTGCACCAGCCGCGAGAGGGCGAAGGGCGTCAGCCCGACGCGATGCTCGTGGCGGTGGACCTCGCGTGGTACTCCGATGACCATGACTCGCCTCCCCGGCACCCGGACGTTTCGTCCGGGGAGCCTCACCGGGCAACTCCATCACGACGGGCCGGCGGCAGGGACCAAACCCCGGGATAGGCCAGGGCTCGCCCGATTCGACCGCGCGCTCGGGGGGAAAGGATGAGATAATGAAGAGTTCGAATCCCCGCGGTCGTCACTCTCCCTCGGCACGAGCGGCTGCTCGCCGCCCGAGCGGGACGGAGGTCACCAGCGGCGCGGCACGTTGCGCACGCAGCGCAGGGTGTCGCGGGCGATCAGCAGCTCCTCGTTGGTGGGGATGACGTAGAGACGCACCCGGCTCGCCGCCGCGCCGATCTCGCCCTCCTTGCCGCCGGAGAGCGCCGCGTTGCGCTCGGCGTCGACGGCGATGCCGAGGAACTCCAGGTCGCGGCAGATGCGGGCGCGCACGTCGGGCGAGTTCTCGCCGATGCCGCCGGTGAAGACGATCGCGTCGGCGCCGTTCATCCGCGCGAGATACGAGCCCAGGTACTTCTTCGCGCGGAGGCAGAAGATCTCGATCGCCAGGTGGGCGCGCCGGTCCTGGTGCTCGTGCTCCTCCTCCAGGAGGTCGCGCATGTCGTTGGTCAGGCCCGAGATACCGAGCAGCCCGGAGCGCTTGTTGAGCAGCCCGTCGAGCTCCTCGAACGACATCCCCTCCTTGTGGTGCAGGAACTCCAGCACCGAGGCGTCGATGTCGCCGCAGCGGGTGCCCATCACCAGGCCCTCGACCGGCGTCAGGCCCATCGAGGTGTCGATCGACTCGCCAGCGCGGATGGCGCAGACCGAGCAGCCGTTGCCGAGGTGGACGGTGATGACGTTGGTCTCCTCGTGGGTCTTGCCGGAGAGCTGGCGGTAGCGGTAGGCGACGTAGCGGTGCGAGGTGCCGTGGAAGCCGTAGCGGCGCACCTTGTGGCGGACGTAGAGCTGGTAGGGGATGGCGTAGAGGAACGACTCCGGCGGCATCGTCGAGTGGAACGAGGTGTCGAACACGGCGACCTGCGGCACGCCGGGTCCGAACAGCTCGCGCGCCGAGTAGATGCCCTTCAGGTTCGCCGGGTTGTGCAGCGGCGCGAGATCGATGCAGTCCTCGATCTGGACGATCACCGCGTCGTCGATGATCACCGAGCGGGTCAGCTTCTCGCCGCCGTGGACGATGCGGTGGCCGACGGCGTGGATGTCGGCGAGCGACTGGATGCCCGGCACCGCGGCCTCCGGCGAGACCAGCCAGCGCAGCACGTGGTCGAGGGCGACGCGGTGGTCGCGCAGCGGCGCCGCCCGCCGCACCGCCGGCTTGCCTTCGGCGCGCAGGGTGATCAGCGCCTCGCTGCCGATGCGCTCGACGACGCCGCGCGCCAGCGCGCGATCCTCGTTGCGGTCGATCACCTCGAGATCGGTCGAGATGACCTGGAACTTGAGCGACGAGCTGCCACAGTTGAGAACGAGGATGTTCATGGCGGCATGGTAGGTCCTCTGCCGCGCTGCGGCAAGTAGAATCGGTGCGTACGGCTCCGTCCGGAGCCGCCGTCTCCGAAAGGACCCCGCCATGAATCTCATCGCTGCCGCCCGCGCCCAGGTCCGCGGCCGCGGCGCCCGCATCGTCTATCCCGAGGGCCACGACGAGCGCGCCCAGCGCGCCGCCGCCTCGCTCGTCGCCGAGGGGCTCGCCCGGCCGATCCTGCTCGGACCGGAGGCCGCGATCCGCGCCGCCGCCCAGGACCGCGACCTCTCGCTCGAAGGCGTTGCCCTGCGCGATCCGCAAGCCGACCCCGAGACCCCCCGCCTGGCCGAGCTCTACCTCGACCTGCGCCGCGCCAAGGGGGCCACCCCGGAGCTCGCCGCGGAGCGCGCCCGCCAGCGCCATTACTTCGGCGCCCTGCTGGTGCGTGCCGGCGAGGCCGAAGGGATGGTCTCCGGTCTCGACAGCGAGACCAAGCCGTTTCTCCCCGCCTTCGAGGTGATCGGCATGAAGCCCCCCTTCCGGCGCGTCTCGTCGGTCTTCCTGATGGCCTGGCCGGAGCGGGTCTACTTCTACGCCGACTGCTCGGTCAACATCGACCCCGACGCCGCGACCCTCGCCGAGATCGGCCGCGCCACCGCCGCCACCGCCCGCGCCTTCGGCCACGAGCCGCGGGTCGCCTTCCTCTCCTTCTCCACCCGGGGCAGCGCCACCCACCCCTTCGTCGACAAGGCGCGCGAGGCGGCGCGTCTCTGCCGCGAAGCGGAGCCGGGGCTGCTGGCCGACGGCGAGCTGCAGTTCGATGCCGCGATCGTGCCGGCGGTCGCCGCCAAGAAGTGCGCCGACAGCCCGCTCGAGGGGCGCGCCAACGTCTTCGTCTTCCCGGACCTCGACGCCGGCAACATCGCCTACAAGATTACCGAGCGGCTGGGCGGCGCGCAGGCGATCGGCCCGATCCTGCAGGGCCTCGCCCGGCCGGTCAACGACGTCTCGCGCGGCTGCTCCTGGCAGGACCTGGCGGACATCGGCGTGATCACGGCGCTGCAGGCGCAGGGATAGCCACGGTCCCGCGGCGCCGAGGCGCGCGGGCCGGACGCCGCGAAACGGCTGGCACCTCGCGCGGGCACCTCGCGCGGGAATCCGAGCCTTGACGCGCTGCGGTGCCGCCTCGACTCAGCCGTCGCGGTCATCCCCGCCCACGGCACGGTTCGGCGCGATCCAGGGAGGCCTCCCAGAGGCTCTCCCAGGCTTGCCAGTCGTGCCCCCCGGGATGGGTGTAGACGCGCTCGGGCGGCAGCGCGCTCGCCAGCAGGCGACTGGAGCGGTCGAAGGCGTCCGCGGTGCCCCAGCCCGGCCTCTTCACCGAGGTTCCACTGCGGCGCCGCATCCGGACGGCCACGGACCCCTGCCCCCCGCTTCCGCCGGCGCGTCAACCCGGCTTCCGGGCGAGGAGGAAAGCGACGGCCGAAACGGTTCCTGTCAGGACGGTTCCCCAGGCCATGTCGACGGCGGCGACCACGGGCGGGAACCCCCGAAGGGTCGCGAGATTGGTCAGGTCGTAGGCTGCATAGGTGACCAGACCGAAGAGAGCGCCCAACACCGCCACCCGGCGCAGCGACCGCTTCTCGAGGGCGGGAAAGACGACGAAGAGCAGGATGCCACCGATGAAGAGGAGATAGAAGGCGATCGCCGCCGGCCAGTTGACCTGCTCGGCGAGGAGCGGACCGAGTTGCTTCCGGTAGAACCCCTTCGCCACGACTCCGAGCCAGAGCATGTCGACGGCGAAGAAGAACACCGTGGTCAGCAGGTAGGTCGAAGCGATTCTGGCAGGGCTCATCGAGATGACTCTTCCGCGCGACAGCTCCGGGGCCGAAATCGGGAAGGGGAGCGGCGCCCCGGTCGCGCTCCGGCGGAGACCGCGGCTAGGCGCCGTCGGGGCTGACGATCGCCGCGGTCGCCATCAGCTCCTCCAGGAGCGCGAGGGCCGCCTTGCCGCTCATCCGGAACGGGTCGAGGACCGGGGTCTCCGAGAACCTCAGGACGGTGCCCAGGTTGATCCGGTTCAGGTTCACGATCCCCATCCGCCAGGTCGCGAAACGCCGCTCGCCGATCTCGGCGTAGTCGAGCAGAGTGACGTCCTGGTGGCGCGGGTCGCGCAGGATACGGCCGTAGAGCTCGTTCACGACGGCGCGTCCCCCTTCGAGCACCTGGAGGAAGACGTTGCCCTCGGAGGAGGTGCAGAGGACGCCGGTGAGGCCGTGCGCCGCGTTGAAGGCGGCGGCCTGCTCGAGGATCGAGGCGACGAGCGCCTCGTCGACCGGGGCGTTCGCGCGGCTGGCGTAGAGGAGGCGGACGAGCATCTCTTCTCTCCCTACTGCATCCGGCCCGCCAGGAGCGAGAGGAACTCGCGCCTCAGGTCGGGGTTCTTCAGGAACGAGCCGCGCATGATGCTGTTCGTCATCTTCGAGTCGGAGTCCTTCACGCCGCGCCACTTCATGCAGTAGTGGTCGGCCTCCATCACGACGGCGAGGCCGTCGGGCTGCATCTTGTCCTGCAGGAGCTCGGCGAGCTCGGTGATCGCCTCCTCCTGGATCTGCGGCCGGGCCATCACCCACTCCACCAGGCGGGCGTACTTCGAGAGGCCGATCAGGGCGGAGTGCTCGTTCGGCATCACGCCGACCCAGATCCGGCCGATGATCGGGCAGAGGTGGTGCGAGCAGGCGCTCCGCACCTTGATCGGACCGACGATCATCAGCTCGTTCAGGCGGCCGACGTTGGGAAACTCGGTCACCGGCGGCTGCGCTCCGTAACGGCCCGCGAAGACCTCGTTGAGGTACATCTTGGCCACGCGGCGGGCCGTCTCCCGCGTGTTGTGGTCTCCCGCGGTGTCGATGACGAGCGCCCGCAGCACCCCCTCGACCTTCGCCGCGACCTCCAGCCGGAGCTGCTCGAGCTCCCCCTCCTCGATGTAGGCAGCGATGTTGTCGTTGGCGCGGAAACGGCCGCGCGCCTTGCGGATGCGCTCCCGGATGCGGTCGGCGACGGGCGTCTCTCCGTCGGCGATCCGGCCCGCGGGCTCCACCACCCCGGCGTGGCTCGACATGGGCGCGATCTCCTGGACGAAAAGGCTACCATGCGCCCGCGGCGGCGCATCCCGCTCCGGAGCCGGGAGAGGGGGTGATCCACTCGCCCGCGAGAAGCGAGCCGGTGCCTCCAGGGTCGTCGTCTCGGGCTGCCATCCGCCCCCGCGCCCGGGCCGCGTTCGAGCTGTAACTTCGGAGCGGCTCTCCGGTATCCCGGAGCGACTCGGCACCTTCGGTGCGGCGGGTCCCCATTCGAGGAGAATCCGATCATGCCGCCACGCCGCCGTCGCTCCTGCACCGCGCTCTGCGCTTTCGCCCTGGTCGCCGGCGCGCTACCGGCGGCGACGAAGGGTCCGGACAACCTCGACATCGTGTCCGCCGCGCTCGGCGAAACCCGCCGGGTCGAGGTCACGCTGCCCGCGAGCTACGGCTGGGCGATCGAGCGCCGCTATCCGGTGCTCTACCTGCTCGACGGGCAGTGGCACGGCGCGCACGCGGTCGCGTCGAGCCAGTTCCTCGCGGCGCAGGGCGAGCTGCCCGAGCTGATCGTGGTGTCCGTGCACAGCACGGTGCGGGTGCGCGACTTCACCCAGACCGACTGGCCCGAGGGCTGGATCGGCGGCGGCGGCGCCGCGAGCTTCACCCGCTTCGTCCTGTCCGAGCTGGTACCGCGCATCGAGCGCGACTACCGCACGGCGCCCTTCCGGATCCTCGCCGGTCATTCGGCGAGCGCCCAATACGCCCTGCACCAGCTGGCGACCGAGCCGGCGAGCTTCCACGCCTATCTGGCCCTCGCCCCGAGCCTCGACTGGGACGGCGAGCTGCCGGCCCATGAGCTCGAGTCCGCGCTGCCGCGCGCCGACCGCCCAGCGCGTTTCGTCTACTTCGCCTACGGCGACGATCTCGAGCGGGCGTTGGCCCAGGACCTGCGTCTCGCGCGCGCCCTCGCCGCCGCCACGCCCGCAACGCTGCGCGCCCAGGTGCGCGCCTTCCCCGAGGAGCGACACTCGGCACTCCCCCTGCTCGCCCTGATCGACGGCCTGCGGTCGCTCTACGCCGGCTACGCGCTGCCCGAGCAGCTGGCGGCCCGGGGGCTGCCGGCCGTGGAAGCCCACTACGCCGCGCTCACCTCGCGGCTCGGCACGCCGGTCGCCGTGCCCGAGGCGGCGCTCAACGAAGTCGGCTACCGCCTCCTCGACGACGAGCGGGTGGCCGAGGCGATCGAGGTCTTCGAGCGCGCGGCACGCGAGAGCCCGAGCTCCGCCAACGCCTGGGACAGCCTCGCGGAGGCGCTGGAGAGGGGCGGGCGTCGGGACGAGGCCCTGCGCGCCTCGAGGCAGGCGGTGGAACTCGCGACCCGCTTCGACTTGCCCGAGCGCGCGAGCTACGAGCGGAACCTCGCGAAACGGCAGGGACCGGCCGGGACCGGGGCGCCGCCGTCCGGGTCCTGAGCCCGACCCGGCAGCCGCCCGCTGCGAATCGGCTGGCACCTCGCACTCCGGATCGTCGGGCCGGTGAGCGCTCGTGCGAGCCGATCCCTCCGCTAGGATCCCGCATCGGAGATCCGTGGAGATGCCAGACGCGCCACGGCGCTGCGCCACCTACGACGCGGGGTCGGACGGGCGCGCCCCGGCCGCGCGCCGGCGCCCCTTCATCGTCTTATTGCTCCTGGCTTCGCTGGGCCTCGGCTGCGACGAGGGGAGCGTCACCGCCCCGGGGTCGAGCGCGCGCTGCGGACCCTGGCCCGCGCAGGAGAGCTCGCCCTACGTGCTCCCCTACCCCGCGGGGACGACCTACCAGGTGCGCCAGGGCAACTGCACGCCGGGCACCCACGCCGTCGGCAGCCGCGACCAGTACGCCTACGACTTCGACCTCGCGATCGGCGACCTGGTGGTCGCCGCGCGCGCCGGGGTCGTCGAGGAGCTCGAGGAGCGCTTCGAGGACGGCAACGGCGTCGTCACCGAGGCCAACTACGTCCTGATCCGGCACGACGACGGACAGGCGTCGGTCTACTTCCACCTGACCCGCAACGGCGTGCTCGTCGCGCTCGGCGCTCCGGTGGCGCAGGGACAACCCCTCGCGCTCAGCGGCCAGACCGGGCGCAGCGGCATCTCGCCGCACCTTCACTTCGGAGTCCTCGGGCCCGCGGGCCTCACCGTCCCGGTGACCTTTCGCAACACGACTCCCCACCCGAACGGCCTCGTCCAGGGCGAGAGCTATCCGGCCCTCTGAGCGTCGGCGAGGAGGCCGCGAAGCCCCGCGCCCCGCGGAGCCCATCGATCCAAGAGCTAGAAGCGGTACCCCAGCGTCAGCCCGAGCCCGTAGGTGACGAGGGTGGTCTCTTCACGCGCGTCGGGCCGGTCGGGATCGACTCCCGGGGGGGTGGCGAGATCCGACCAGGCGGTCCCGTCGACGGCGGCACCGAGCGTCCAGCGCTCACCGAAACGGTAGCGCCAGGCGAGGCGCAGCTCCGCCATCGGCACCTCGATGGAGTCGCTGGACTTCAGATGCTGGGCGTTGAGCCCGGGCGGCACCTCCTCGGGCGGACCGGCGAACGGGCCGGGCGGACCCTCGAAGTCGCGCAGCGTGCGCGAGAGCTCGATGTCGCCGAAGACGACCGCGACGCGCAGGTCTGCGACGAAGGTCTGCCGGCCCCTCTCGACGG
>WYBK01000167.1 GCA_011525905.1 Acidobacteriota bacterium | reverse complement strand
CGGTCGGCGGCGGCGCGCTCGGCGGCGGCGCGCTCGGCGGCGCGCTCGGCGCGGCGCGGCTCGAGCGAGCGCAGCCGCCGGGCGACCTCGGCGGCGCTCGCGACCCGCCGTTCCGGGTGGCCGTCGAGGAAGGCGGCGAGGTCCTCGCGCAGCAGCTCGTCGGCGACGTCGCGCTCCCAGCCGGGCGCCACCGCGCGGGCGAAGTCGCCGACCGCGAGCTGGAAGACCAGCACGCCCAGGGCGTAGATGTCGGCCTGCGTGGTCGCGACCTTGCCTTCGAGCAGCTCGGGCGCGATGTAGATGCGCGTGCCCGAGGCCTGACTGCCGCCGGTCTGCGGCCGCTCGAGCTCGGTCATGCCGAGCACGGTGATGCCGAGCGCCGCCAGCCGCTCGGCGTCGAGCACCAGGCCGATGCCGAAGTCGGTGACCCGCACCCGCGGCTCCCCCTGCGGCCCGGTGGTGACCAGGACGTTGGCCGGCTTGAGGTCCTTGTGCAGCACGCCGACCGAGTGCGCGGCGGCGACCGCGTCGGCGATCTGCGCGGCGAGCTCGAGCCGTTCGGCGAGCGGCACGCGATCGAAGCCCCCGCGAGCCTCGACCCACTCGAGCAGGTTGCCCCCCTCGGTGTACTCGAACTCGAGGAAGTAGGGCGCCTCGTCGAAGTTCCAGTCGAGGATGCGGGCGATGTCGGGGCGGTTGCCGAGCGACTCGCGCAGCAGCCGGCAGACGGTGACCTCGCGCTGCAGGGCGCGCACCCGCTCGAGCTCGAAGCAGAACTTGAAGACCCGCCGGTCGCGGGTCTTGGCGTGCTGCGCCAGCCAGACCTCGCCGAAGCCTCCCGCCCCGAGCTTGCGCTCGAAGGTCCAGTTGGGCCGATGCGGCACCGCGAGGCCGGGGGCCGGCCGCCAGCCGAGCACCGTCTCGTCGGCGCCGACGCGCCGCGCCTTGTCGCTCGCCGCCGGCGCCTCGAGCGGCGCCCAGCCGTCGACGCCGACCTCGAAGACCTCGAGCGGCTCGTCGATCCCCTTGAACAGGTAGCTGCCGTGGGCGAGCCAGACCAGCCGGTCGCTGGCGCCCTCCCAGCCGGCCGAGGCGCGCCGCGCGAGATCGAAGGCGCCGCGCGAGAGCAGCGTCTGGCCGCCGCGCGCCAGGTTCATCAGGCGCGCCGCGATCGGCTTGGCGAGCCCCTCGACCTCGACCGGCTTGGCCCCCTGCGCGACCTCCTCGGCGGGGTTCTCGCGCAGGAAGACCTCGCCGACGTGGATGCCGGCGCGGCCGCGGATCGCCTCGCCGATCTCGCGGCCGAGGCGCTCGAGCGCCTCGTGGTAGGCGAGGGCGTAGCCGACGGCATGGATCGGCCGCTCGAACAGCAGCAGGAAGCCGTCGGTCTTGTCGATCTCGCGCCCCTCGAAGCGTTCGAGCAGCGCCCGCGCGATCCGGTCGTGGCGGGCGGAGAGCTCGGCGGCGCGCTGGTCGCCGAGGCGCTCGACCCGCTCGGTCGAATCGACCAGGTCGGTCAGCAGCAGGGTCTTGAGCGAGGCCGTGCCGGAGGTGGAGGAGGTCGGCGTCGCGCTGCTCATCGCGGCTCGGATCCGTCGGGCGACTCGTCGACCCGCTCGTCCCAGGCGAGGCGTCCGCGCCCCGCCTCCTTGGCGCGGTAGAGGCCGCGATCGGCGCGCGCGAACAGCTGCTGGGGGCTCTCGCCCGGCTCGAGCAGCGCGCCGCCGAGGCTCGCCGTCACCCGCAGGTCGCGCGGCGCGCCGGCGATCTCGAACGCGGTCAGCGCGGGCGCGAGCGAGCGGGCGCGGCGCTCGGCCGAGCGGCGGTCGAGGTCAGACCAGAGCACGGCGAACTCGTCGCCGCCGATCCGGCAGGGCAGATCGGTCCAGCGCACCGAGCCGCGCAGCAGCTGGGCGAGCCGGCGCAGCACGACGTCGCCGACCATGTGGCCGAAGGTGTCGTTGACCTGCTTGAAGCGGTCGACATCGACCAGCAGCAACGCCAGCACCATGCCGCCGGCGTGCGCCCGCTCGACCCCCTTGCGCAGCTGCTCGTCGAAGCAGCGCCGGTTGTAGAGGCCGGTGAGGTCGTCGGTGAGCGCGCGCGCCTCGATCGTGGTGAGCTCCTCGCGCGTCCGCTGCAGGAAGTCGAGGGCGCGCTCGAGCTCCCGGTTGCGCCGGCGCAGGTCGGCGACCAGCCGCTGCTCGGAGTCGACCAGGTAGCCGCAGGTGCGCTCGAGCAGAGCGAGCAGCGGGCCGGGGCGCTCGGCGCGCAGGCGCTCCCAGGCGGCGCGGTCGAGCACCAGGAGCCGCGCGTCGCTCGCCGCGAGCGCGGTCGCCGTGCGCCGCTGGCGCGCGGTGACCAGGGCGAGCTCGCCGAAGGTCTCCCCCGGTCCGAGCCGCTTCGGATTGCGATCCTGCTCGAAGCGCAGCTCGACCTCGCCCGCCTCGATCGCGAACATCCGGTCGCCGGCGTCGCCGCGCCGGAAGATCGTCTCGCCGGCGCCGAAGGTGCGCACGCCGCAGTGCGGAGCGAGCGTCGCGAGGTCGGCGGCCGAGAATCGGGAGGCGCCGGAGAGCGCGATCTCGACGCCCGGCTCCTCTTCCTCGAGCGGCAGCGGCTCGAAGGGCAGGGCGCCATCGCCCGAGCGGGCGCTGCGCTCCTCGACGCTCTCGGAGCGCTCGAGGCAGAAGCGGCGGATGGTGGCGCGCACGCCCGGGTGGCGCTCGGCGATCGCCGAGACGGTGCCGCGGTCGAGCTCGAGCAGGTCGCAGGCGGTCGACGCGATCACCGAGGCGGACCGGGGCGCGCCGGTCAGCAGCGAGATCTCGCCGAAGAAGTCCCCCGAGACGAGGCGGCGGACCTCGCGGTTGCGCCGGTCGAATCCCTGGACGAAGACGCGCGCCTCGCCACTGGCGAGCACCCAGAGGCTGTCGCCGGGCTCCCCCTCCGAGACGATCAGCTCGCCCGGCTCGGCCGTCGCGTGTCGTAGACCGCGGATCAGGTCGACCAGCTCCTCGCGGGTCAGATCGGAGAAGAGGGGGGAGCGGGCGAGGCCGGAGGGGAGGGCGCCGTCGGCGCCGGCCGCCTCCCGGTCGTGCTCTCGGATCGCGTCGACCACGGCGCGCTCGCTCTCGCGCGCATCCGGCCGCAGCCGCGCCAGCCGCTTCAACGCCGCGATCGCCTTGGCCGTTTCGCCGGCGCGCGCGAAGCCGCGGCCGGCGCCGTCGAGCAGGGCCGCCGCCCCCTCGAAGTCGCGCCGAGCGACGAGGGAATCGACTTCGCGGAGCGGATCGGGGGTGCCGGACATGGTCCTGATCGGGCGGTCGCCGCGCATTATTCCGCAATCGGCCGCCGGGGGCGCTCGGCGGCGCGCGAGGCGGGCCTCGAGTGCGGCTAGAATCGGCCCGCGCTTCGCGTCAAACGAAGGGAGGGACCATGAGAGGACGGCTCGCGCTGTCGATCCTGCTTTGCCTCGGCTTGGCCGCCTGCGGCGGCAAGCGAGGGGAGACCGAGCACCGCATGTTCCGCTGGGCCGAGGCCCTGAACGTCCATCTGGCCGGCTCGTTCAGCGAGGGCAACGAGTACCCGCACCGTCTCGCAGAGATCGACCCGATGCTGCGGCTCGGCCTGCCGTTCGAGGACGCCTGGGGCAACCCCTTCCACTACCGGCGGATCAACGACGGCAAGTACCAGCTGGTGTCGATCGGCCCCGACGGCGAGATCGGCACCGAAGACGACGTCTGCCTGACCAACGCCGTCCTGCAGAAGCCCGAGACCTTCTACAACGGCAAGCCCCCCGACAAGCGCTTGCAGCCGCAGCGCGACGAGGCGGTCGGCTGAAGGCGAACCCCGGTGCGCGCGCGCCGGTCGCTTGACAGCCCCGGGAGCGGGTGATCTGATCCCGACCCGATGATCGGCCCGAACCGACGCCCCGCGCCCTCGAGCCGCCCGCGCTGCTGGCGTCGCTCCGGCCATCACCACGCGGTGAGCTGACGGCCGGGGCTCTCCGTCCCGGCCGCACGGCCCGGGACGAGGCGATCCAGATCCGTCGATTCGACGAACCTCCTTCCGGGCCCGGAAGGAGGTTTTCGTTTTGCGCCAAAGCGTCACCCTGATCGCCTCGCTGGTCGAGCCCCCCTCGGCCGAGGGCGCCGAGCTCGCCGCCCTGGCCGGGCGCGCGACGGCTCTCGAGGTGCGCGCCGACCGAGTCGGCGATCTCGACCCGGACTGGCTGCGCGACCGCTTCGCCGGCCCGCTCGTCTACACGCTGCGCAGCCGCGCCGAAGGGGGGGAGTTCGGCGGCTCGCGCGAGCGGCGGCACCGGCGGATGCTCGAGGTCGCGGCGCGCTACGACCGCGTCGACCTCGAAGGGGACCGCGATCTCGTGCCGGAGCTGCTCGCGGCGATCCCGCCCGAGCGGCGGATCCTCTCCTGGCACGGCCCGGCGGCGGATCTCGCGGGGCTGCGCTCGCGGCTGCGCCACCTGGTGGCGACGCCGGCCGCGCTCTACAAGCTGGTGCCGCGGGCGGTGCACTCCGGCGAGGAGCTGGTGCCCCTCGCGCTGCTCGCCGAGCTCGGGCGGCGCGACGTCGCCGCCTTCGCCGCCGGGCCGGTGGGCGCCTGGACCCGGCTGATCGCGCCGCGGCTCGGCGCCCCGGTGGTCTTCGCCGCGGCCGGCGGGGAGCCGGCGGCCCCCGGGCAACTCTCGCTCGCTCGGCTCGCGCGCGACTACGGCCTGCCCGAGCTCGGCGAGGCGCGCGCGCTCTTCGGCGTGGTCGGCTCGCCGGCGCTCCCGTCGCTCTCGCCCCGCCTGCACAACGCGGCCTATCGGGCGCTCGGGGTGCCGGCGATCTACGTGCCCTTCGAGGTCCCCTCCTTCGCCGACTTCTGGCTCGAGGTGGTCGAGTCGGCGCTGCCGGCGAACCTCGGCTTGCCGCTCGGCGGCCTGTCGGTGACCACGCCGCACAAGGACGTCGCCTTCGCCGTCGCCGGCGCGACCAGTCCGCTCGCCCAGCGGCTGCAGACGGTCAACACGCTGACCCGGCGCGCCGGAGTCTGGGAGGGGGAGTCGACCGACGCCGAGGGGGTGGTCGAGGCGCTGCGTGCGCGCGCCGTGGAGCCGAAGGGGCGGCGCGCCGCGGTGGTCGGCTGCGGCGGCGCCGGGCGCGCGGCGGCGCTCGGGCTGGCGCTGGCGGGTGCCGAGGTCGCCGTGGTCAACCGGGGGGCGGAGCGCGGCCTGGCGGCGGCGCGCGCGCTCGGCCTGCCGTTCGTGGCGCTCGCCGACCTCGACGTCTCCCGCTTCGACCTGTTCGTCCACGCGACGCCGCTCGGCCGCGCCGTGGCGGACGAGCTGCCGCTGCCGGTCGCCCGCCTGCCCGAGGGCTCGGCGGTGGTCGACCTGGTCTACGGCGAGGCGCCCACCCGTCTGGTGGCCGAAGCCGCGCGGCGTGGCCTCGCCGCGGTCGACGGCCGCGAGGTCCTGCTCTGTCAGGCGCGTCCCCAGTTCCGGGCGATGACCGGCCAGGAGCTGCCGGTCGAGGTCGGAAGGGTGGCGCTCGGCCTCGCCGGGGAGGGCGCTTGAAGCTGACGAATGGCCTGCCGGCCGGCGTCTCGGCGCTGCTCTTCGATTCGGCGGCGCGCCTGCGCGCGCTCGAGGCGGAGCTCGTCGCCGAGCTCGAGGCCGCCGGCTTCCGCGAGGCGATCCTGCCCGTGGTCGACTACTTCGCGCCCTACGAGCCGCTGCTGCCGGCGCCGGCGCGCGCCGAGCTCTATCGCTTCGCCGATCGCGAGGGCGAGCTGCTCGCGCTGCGCGGCGACTTCACGCCGCTGCTGGCGCGTCTGCTGGCGCCTCATCTGGCCGCGCTCGAGCTGCCGCTGCGGCTCTCCTATCGAGGTGACGTGGTGCGCTGCCCCGAGCGCGGCGCGCGGCGCGAGAGCGAGCTCTACCAGCTCGGCGGCGAGCTGCTCGGAGCGCCGGGCGACGCGGCCGCGCTCGAGGTCGAGGCGGCGCTGATGCTGGCGCGGCTGCTCGAGCGCGCCGCCCCGGGGCGGGCGCGCCTGGTGCTCGGCCACGCCGGGGTGCTCGACGCGCTGCTCGCCGACGCCGTCGGCGGCGCGCGGGCGCCCGAGCTGGCGCGCGCGGTGGCGCGCCGCGAGCGGGGCGCGGCGCGCGGCGCCGGCGCCGCGG
>WYBK01000166.1 GCA_011525905.1 Acidobacteriota bacterium | reverse complement strand
CGCCGAGGCGGCGGCGGCCGGCGCCGCCGGCGTCGCGCCGCGCGGGGCGGTGGCGGCGCTCGCGGCGCCGCGCGCCTCGGCGCCGAACAGCTGCTGGACGAAGGTGGCGAGATCGTGCGGCGTCGGGCGAGGCTTGAGCGATGAGAGGATCGAGTCGAGCTCGCGCTGCAGATCGGCGGCGCTCGCGTAGCGGTCCGCGGGATCGCGCGCCAGCGCCTTGAGGACGAGCGCGTTGACTTCGAGCGGCAGCCGCGGATCGAGGTCGCGCGGCGCCTGCACCCGCCCTTCGCGCACGGCGTCGAGCACCGACATCTCGCTCTCGCCCGAGAAGAGCCGGCGCCCGGTGAGCATCTCGAACAGCAGCGAGCCGAGCGAGAAGATGTCGGAGCGCGCGTCGACGGGCCGTCCCCAAGCCTGCTCGGGCGACATGTATTGCAGCTTGCCCTTGAGCGCGCCCATCTGCGTCTTCGAGGCCTTGGTCACCGCCTTGACGATGCCGAAGTCGCACAGCTTGATGTCGCCCTCGTAGCTGATCAGCACGTTCTGCGGCGAGACGTCGCGGTGCACCAGGCCGAGCTCGCGACCCTCGAAGTCCTTCTTGCGGTGGGCGTGGTCGAGTGCTCCGGCGAGCGCCGAGGCGACGAGCAGAGCCAGCCCGAGCGGGATCGACCGGTCCTGCTGGCGCGCCGTATTGAGGATGGTGCGCAGGTCCTTGCCGTCGACGTACTCCATCGCGATGAAGTAGGCGTCGTCGATCTTGCCCAGGTCGTAGATGTGGATGATGTTGTTGTGGTTGAGCTGGGCGGCGAGCTTGGCCTCGTCGATGAACATCGTGACGAAGTCCGAGCTGTCGGTCAGATGGGACAGGATCTTCTTGATCGCGACCGTCTTCTGGAAGCCCTCGACGCCTTTCATGCGCGCCTTCCAGACCTCGGCCATGCCGCCGACCGCGATGCGCTCGAGCAGCGTGTACTGGCCGAACTCGGAGGGCGCCGGCTTGCCGAGCAGCGCCGCCGGGACCGGTACGCGCTGCGTCGCGAAGCCGTCGACCGCCGGTTCGGTTTCCTTCGCCTTGGGCCGGGCGAGCTGGTCGAGAGCGGAGAGATCGAGCTCGCGGCTCGGCCGCTTGGCCGCGGGCTCGGCCGGCGGCGCGACCGGAGGCGGCGCCGCCTTGGCCGGCGGCGCGGCCGGCTTGGGCGCCGGCGTGGCGGGGCGCTTGGGCTTCTCGCCGACGTCGAGCCCGGAGAGCGTACGGCTGAGCAGCTCGTCGACGCCGCCCGTCGGCTTGCGGGGCGCTGCGGGCTTGGGCTTCTCGGCGGCGCCACCGAGCAGGCCGGAGAGAGTCTCCTCGAGCGCCTTGTCGAGGCCGGAGGGCTTCGCTTCCTTCGTGGGTCGTGCGGCCGGTGCGGCTGGCGCCGGTGGCGCGGGTGGCGCGGCTGGCAGCGTGCCCGCCTCTTCCTCGACTTCGGCGAGCAGGTCGCCGAACAGCTCCTGCGAGGTCAGCCGCTTGCCGTCGTCCTGCGCGGCCGGGGCCTCGGCGCCCACGGGAACGCGACCGGAGGTGGCGAGCCGGCGCGCCGCGAGCCGCAGCGCCTGGTCGGTGAAGGGCTTGGTCAGCGTCTCGTCGGCCGCCTCGACGCTCCAGGCCGGGGCTCCGACTTCGGGGAGCAGGGCGACCACGCCCGGTCCGTCGTTGGCGCGCGCCAGACGGCCGACCAACTCCTGGGCGCCGTCGAGCTCGACGTTGACCATGGCGAGCTGTGGACCGCGCTCGACCGCCGCTGCGGCCGCGGTCGCCGACGGGACGATCTCGACCTGCCATCCGTCGGACTCGAGGCCGTCGCGCAACCGCTCGGCGTGCCGGCTCTCCGACTCCACGACCAGAATCCAGGGCATCGCGACTCCCCCAAAGGAGTTGACGTGAAATTCTGGCATCGCCACTGCGGCGAGTCAAACTGCGTTTGGCCGATCCGATTGATTTCCAGAGAGTTAGCTAGAATGCCGGCAACGATGCTCATTCTCGGCCTGGATCCCGGCAGCCGGCACGCGGGCTTCGGCCTCGTCGAGCGCGCGGGCGGTCGCGTCCGTTCGCGCGGCTGCGGCCGCTTCTCGCCCGATCCCGCGCTGTCGCAGGCCGAGCGGCTGGCCGCGCTCGCCGCCGCGCTCGAGGAGCTCGTGGAGCGCGAGCGCCCGGACTGCGCGGCCGTCGAGCGAGTTTTCCACGGCGCCAACTCCCGCTCGCTCATCGTGCTCGCCGAGGCGCGCGGCGCGCTGCTCGCCGTGCTCGGACGGCGGGGCCTGCCGGTCGCCGAGCTGGCGCCGGCGGCGATCAAGAGCGCGGTCGCCGGCTCCGGGCGCGCCGACAAGACGCAGGTCGCGCGCATGGTCGCCCTGCAGCTGGGCCTGGCGGTCGAGCAGCTGCCTGCCGATGCGACCGACGCGCTCGCGGCGGCGCTCTGCTTCGCCCTCGGGGCGCGCCACGGGGTGGCGGCGGCCGCCTCTCGCTGAGCCGGCGAGAGTGCGTAACTGATTGATCGGTAAGTCTTAATCGTGGCGCAGTATGCTTGACCCGGTTTTTTTCGCTGTGGTACTGTCGCGCCCTCTCTTGAGCTGCGACGCTCTTTGAAGACGGAGTGACGTCTCGCCCGCCCGGCCGGCGCCGGCGACAGGCTCGAACGGGAGCGCCCCTCGCTCCCCCGCCAAGGAAACGGGAACCTGATCCGCAGATCGCGGGTCCAAGGACAACGGAGGAAACCAGTGGGAACGTTCTGGGGTTACATGGAGCAGGGTGGTCCGGTGATGTGGCCGTTGCTGGCTTTCTCGATCCTCGGCCTCGCTTTCGCGATCGAGCGCTTCTTCGCGCTGCGCAAGGCGCAGATCAACGTCAACGAGTTCCTGGCCAAGATCCGCAAGGCGCTGATGGTCAACCGCTCGCTGCGCGACGCGGTCAAGATCTGCGAGCAGTACCGGGGCCCGGTCGCCTCGATCATGAAGGCCGGCCTGCTCAAGTTCGGCCAGCCGAAGGAGGACGTCGAGAAGACGATCGAGAACGCGGCGCTCTACGAGATGGGCCGGCTCGAGCGTGGCCTGAACGTCCTCGCGACGACCGCCAACGTCGCCCCGCTGCTCGGCTTCCTCGGCACGGTGACCGGCATGATCAATTCGTTCGACGCGTTGGCCAAGCAGGGCCTGTCGAACCCGGGCGCGGTCGCCGCCGGCATCTCCGAGGCGCTGATCACCACCGCCACCGGCCTGATCATCGCCATCCCGATCCAGCTCGCGTACAACTACTTCATGACCAAGATCAACAAGTTCGTGCGCGACATCGAGACCGCGACCAACATGCTGATCGAGACCTTCAGCGAGATGGACCGTGGCGGCATCACCCCCGACCGCTCGGAGCCGGCGGCCCCCGCCAAGAGCTGATCGTCGATGCAACTCAAGGCCCGCAGGCAAGCTGGCGCGGTGATTCCGACATCCTCGATGGCGGACATCGTCTTCCTGCTCATCATCTTCTTCGTGTTGACCTTCAACATCGAGGTCGACAAGACGCAGGTGAAGCTGCCGAAGACGGAGCTGCGCTTCGAAGTCCCGAAGAAGGCGGCGGTGGTGTCGATCACCGACTCCGGCCAGATCCGCGTGAGCGACGGCGAATCGGCGTCGACACCGGTCTCCAGCCCGGAAGACGTCGTCTCCTTCGCCGCGGAGATCATCGCCTTCCAGCCCGACAAGGAGTTCATCCTCAAGGCCGATCGCGGCGCGGCGTATCGCTACGTCGACCGGGCGATCGACGCCTTGAAGCAAGCGCGCGTCGAGGTGGTCTACCTGCTCTCGGATCAGGAGACCGTCGAGGGCGAGGGAGGAGGTTGACGCCGTGAAGTTCGCCAAGAAGCAGGTCAGCGACGCGATCCCCACCGCCTCGATGGCCGACATCGTCTTCCTGCTCATCATCTTCTTCATGGTCACCAACACCTTCGCGGCGACGCGCGGCCTCGACTTCGCCCTGCCCAAAGAGGAGAAGAACCCGCCGCTGATCGAGAAGGAGGAGTCGACGCTGGTCGAGATCCGCCCGGGCGGGCAGATCGTCGTCGACGGCCGGCCGATGCTGGCGGGCGAGATCCTCGACTACCTGAAGCCCAAGCTCGAGCGCAACCCGCTGAAGCCCGTG
>WYBK01000165.1 GCA_011525905.1 Acidobacteriota bacterium | reverse complement strand
GAGTGTCCGGAGAAACGTTTCCGAGGTCGCCCGGAGGCCCCGGCGCCGCGGACGAACCGGTCCCGCGGCGGGCCGAAGCGTCGCCATCTCCACCGGGGGACACCTACCGGGGACACGTACGGGGGACACTTTCGAGGGACACGTATGGGGGACGCTTTCGAGGGACACGTGCGGGTGCCCCCCGAGAAGAGCGCGACGCCCGCCGAGACGGCCCGCCGGCAGAACACCGGAAATCGAGGCCGGTCCGAGAAGGGGGAAGGCTCCGGGCACGGCGCGGCAGCGCTGCGCGCAGGAGAGCTTCTCCCCCCATCCGGTAGAGAACTACCGAAGCGAACTGCGGGCCGGCGAACCGCGAGGGCGAGCGTCGGGACGGGGACACGTACCCAGCTTCGCTGGGAACATGTCCCCGGGCAGAAGTCGCAGCGCCCGCTCGGGGAAGGGAAGCTCCGCTTCGTGTCCTCGTCTCTCGGCAGACCGCCGTCCCGCTCAGGGGGCGATGGCGATCGGCTCGAGCAGCGGGTGGTCGACCGCGGTGGCGCGGCGCAGGTCGACGCGCGCGCGGATCCCCCAGAGGTTGTCGCCCTCCGGATCGAGCAACGTCTGGAGAACCTCCCACTGCCGGTCGCCGGCCGGGCGGATCTGGGTCCACTGGTGACGCCGCGCCTCCGCCGTGTCGAGCAGCGCGGCGTGCTCGGCGAAGAAGGGCGCCAGCGCCTCCTCGAAGCGCGCGGCGTCCCAGGGCTCCGCCGCGCCCGGAGCGACGCGCTCGGCCGCCGCCTCCCAGTCCCTCTGCGCGAGCGCGTGCACCAGCAGATGCATCTCCGAGCGCAGCCGCGCGGCGAGCGCGCGCGGGCTCTCGACCAGCTCGCGCACCCAGATCTGCTCGACCGCGCGCTCGCGCTCCTCCTTGCGACGCACCAGCAGCTCGGGGTGCAGCAGGCTCTCCCACTCCTCGAGCAGCGAGGAGTCGGTGATCGAGATCGTCGTGCGGAAGAAGCCGGCGGCGTCCTCGATGGCGTCGCTCTTGGCGACCACCGGGACGTTCTGCTCGAGCGTCCGGTAGAGCTGCGAGAGGTAGCGCAGCAGGACGCCCTCGCTGCGCTCGAGGCCGTAGCGCTTGACGTAGTCCTGGAAGCTCGCGAAGCCCTCCCACATCTCGCGGCCGATCGACTTCGGCGCGATGTCGCGCCCGCCGACCCACGGGTGCATGCGCGCGAAAGCGTCGAAGCGGCCCGCGAGCCAGTCGGCGAGCGGCTTCGGGTAGGAGACCTCCTCGAGCCGCGCCATCCGCTCCTCGTAGGGCACGTGGTCGGCCTTGAGCTCGGCCAAAAGCTGCTGCTTGGCCTTGTCCACCTGCTTGCGCAACACGATCTCCGGGTTCTCGAGCACCGACTCGACCACGGTCAGCAGGTCGCCGGCATAGGTCTCCGAGGCCGGCTCGAGCTCGACCACGGTCTGCACGAGGAAGAGCGAGAGGGCGTGGTAGAGCGAGAAATCGAACTGCAGGTCGGGGTCGACCACGATCCAGAGGTAGTCGCGCGACCTGTCCTTGCGGACCGTCAGGATGCCCGCCCGTCCGAGCGAGCGCACCAGCACGGCCGCGTGCGCCAGGTGGCGGCGCCGCCCGCCCTCCTCGTCGTGCGACGCCGCGATCAGCCGGCGCAGCGAGGCGAAGTTGCGCTGGCTCGGATCGTCGACCTCCTCGTCGCGCTGGAGCAGCATGAGCAGCATGCCGTGGGTGATGCGGAAGCGGCTGCGCAGCGTCTCGGGCTGACTGTCGACCAGGCGGCGGAAGGTCTCCTCGGTCCAGACGATCTCGCCCTTCTTCGGCCCCGCGCCCGCGCCGCCGCCGCGCTTGCCCCGGCTCTTGCCCTTCTGCGCCGCGAGCCGCTTCTCGATGACCTGCTCCGGCGCCTGGACGACCACCGTGCCTCGGTCGTCGAAGCCCTTGCGGCCGGCGCGGCCGGCGATCTGCTGGAAATCGCGAACCGAGAGAATCTGCACCTTCTGGCCATCGAACTTGGCGAGCTTGGTGAAGACGACCGTGCGGATCGGGATGTTGACGCCGACGCCCAGCGTGTCGGTGCCGCAGATCACCTTGAGCAGGCCGCGCTGCGACAGCTGCTCGACCAGCAGCCGGTACTTGGGCAGCAGACCCGCGTGGTGGAGGCCGACGCCGAAGGCGAGGTAGCGCTTGATCTCCTTGCCGTAGGGCGTGTCGAAGCGGAAGTCGCCGATCTCGCGACGGATCGCCTCGCGCTCTTCTCGGGTGGTCAACCCCATCGAGGTCAGGGCCTGCGCGAGCTCGGCGCACTCGCGCTGAGTGAAGCTGACGACGTAGGCGGGGATGCGGTTCGACTTCTGCAGTTCCTCGATCGTCTCGTGCAGCGGCGTCTCGCGCCACTCGAAGTCGAGCGGCACCGGGCGCTCGACCGAGGCGACCCGCGCGACTCGGCGTCCGCTCGCCTCCTCGAGGCGTCGCGAGATGCCGCTCATGTCGCCGAGCGTCGCCGACATCAGCAGGAAGCGGGTGCGCGGCAGCTCGATCAGCGGCACCTGCCAGGCCCAACCGCGCTCGGCGTCGGAGTAGAAGTGGAACTCGTCCATCACCACTTCGGGCGCGTCGAGCCGCTCGCCGGAGCGCAGCGCCATGTTGGCGAGCACCTCGGCCGTGCAGCAGAGGACCTTTGCCTCCGGGTTGATCGAGGCGTCGCCGGTCAGCATGCCGACGTTCGCCGCGCCGAGATCGTCGCACAGCGAGAAGAACTTCTCCGAGGCGAGCGCCTTGATCGGGCTGGTGTAGAAGGAAGTCCTCCCGCGCGCTAGCGCCTGGAAGTGGAGACCGAGGGCGACGAGCGACTTGCCCGAGCCGGTCGGCGTGTTCAGGACGACGTGCTTGCCCGCCCAGAGCTCGAGCAGCGCCTCCTCCTGGTGCGGATAGAGCGCGAGGCCGGTCGCCGCGACCCAGTCGACGAAGCGGTCGAGCAGTTCCTCGGGGGGCGCGTCGGGCGTCGCCGGCAGACGGTCGGCGAGCAGAGGGCGATCGGCCATTGGGCCATTCTCGCACTCGGCCGCCCGCAGGCCCCGAGCACGCCCCCGAAGCCGGGGACACGTACGGGGGACATGTACGGGGGACACTTTCGGGGGACACGTACCCGTGACTGTCCCGCGTGTCTGTCCCCGCAGGAGAGCTCGGCGCCTGCCGAGCCGGACCGCCGGCAGAACGCCGGGGATCGAGGCCGGTCCGTGCAGGGGGAAGTCTCCGAGCACCCGCCGCAGGTCCGCGCGCAGGAGAGTTTCGCCTCCGATCCGGTAAAGAATCGTCAGGGCAGTCCGCGGGCTGGCGAGCCGCGGGGGCGAGCGGCGGGAATGAGGACAGGCACCGAGCTCGTCGGCGCATCGCTCGGTCGAGGGTCGCAGCTAGCTCGGAGCCAGTCCCCATTCCGCTCGAGACGGGGACTGGTCCCCGAGCGGAGGTCGTGTCCCCGGGCGGCCTCGGGGCCGGTGGCGCCGGCTCGGATAGGATTCGCCCGGAGTCGTACCCCCCGAGACCCGATCGATGCCCGTCCCGTCGCCCTTCCACGAGCGGACCGCGCCCCTCTGTCGGAGCCTCCGCTGGAAGGACTGGGCGGGCTACGCCGCGGTCTGCAGTTACGACACGACGCACGAGCGCGAGTACTTCGCCTTCCGCGAGACCGCCGGGCTGCTCGACGTCTCGCCGCTCTTCAAATACGAGGTCGAGGGACCCGATGCCGCGGCGCTGCTCAAGCGCATGATGGTGCGCGACGTCGGCAAGCTGGCGGTCGGCCGCGTCGGATACTCCTGCTGGTGCGACGACGCCGGCAAGGTGGTCGACGACGGCACGGTCGCCCGGCTCGACGACGACCACTTCCGCGTCACCGCCGCGGACCCGACGCTGCACTGGCTCCAGGCGGTCGGGCGCGGCTTCCGAGCGACGATCGAGGACTCCTCGGCACGCCTCGCCGCCCTGGCGCTCCAGGGTCCGACCTCGCGCGCCATCCTCGCCGCCGCTTCCGACGCCGACCTCGACGCCCTGAGATTCTTCGGCACCACCCGCGCGCGCATCGACACGCTCGACGTCTGGATCACGCGCACCGGCTACACCGGGGACCTGGGTTACGAGATCTGGGTCGAGCGCGGCGGCGCCCTCCGGCTCTGGGACGCGCTGATGGCCGCCGGCCGCCCCCACGGCATCGAGCCGGCCGGCCTCGACGCGCTCGACGTCACGCGCATCGAGGCGGGATTCGTGCTGCTCGGCGTCGACTACTACAGTGCGCCGAAGGTCGTGCTCGAGTCGCGCAAGTCCTCCCCCTTCGAGCTCGGGCTCGGCTGGACCGTCCACCTCGATCGAGCGCCGTTCGTCGGGCGCGACGCCCTCGCCGCGGAGAAAGCGCGCGGCTCGGAGTGGGCGCTGGTCGGCCTCGAGGTCTCCTGGGAGGCGCTCGAGGCGCTCTACGAGAGCTACGGCCTGCCGCCGTCCCTGCCGGCGACCGCCCGCCGCGACGGCCTGCCGGTCTACTCGGGCGCGCGGCAGGTCGGCAAGGTGACCAGCCACACCTGGTCGCCGCTGCTCAAGAAGTACGTGGCGCTCGCCTCGGTGCTCGCGAGCCACGCCGCGACCGGGCGCGTGCTCGAGATGGAGCACACCGTCGAGTACGAGCGCCGCCGCGTGCCGGCCAGAGTCGTCGCGACGCCGTTCTTCGACCCGGAGAGGAAGCGCAAGCCGTGACCGCCTCCGCCTCGTCCGCCTACGACGCGATCGTCGTCGGCGCCGGCCACAACGGCCTGGTCTGCGCCGCCTACCTCGCCCGCGCCGGACGGCGAGTTCTGGTCGTCGAGCGCCGCCACAAGGTCGGCGGCGCGACCACCACCGAGGAGATCTACCCCGGCTTCAAGTACTCCTGCTGCTCCTACGTGGTCAGCCTGCTGCGCCCCTGGATCATCCGCGACCTCGATCTGCCCCGCCACGGCTACGAGATCCTGCCGCTCGAGGAGACCTTCACCCCCTTCCCCGACGGCCGCTACCTGCTGCGCGACTCCGATCCCGAGCGCACCAAGCGGGCGATCGCCAAGTTCTCCAAGCGCGACGCCGAGGTCTACAAGCAGTTCGGCGCGCGCATGGCCGAGCTCGGCCGCCTGGTCAAGCCGATGATCGACGGTCCGGCACCCGACCCGACCGCCAGGAGCCCGCGCGAGCTGTTGCGGCTGCTCAAACTCGCCCGCCACGTGCGCGGCCGCGGCGAGGAGTGGCTGGTCGGCAACCTGAAGATGCTGACCATGTCGGCGGTCGACTTTCTCGCCGAGTGGTTCGAGAGCGAGCAGCTGATCGCGCCGATGTCGGTCTCGGGGATCATCGGCACTTTCCTCGGCATCCGCTCGCCGGGCACCGCCTACGTCCTGCTGCACCACTACATGGGGGAGATCGACGGCTCCTACCGCGCCTGGGGGCTGCCCAAGGGGGGGACCGGCGCGATCGCCGATGCGATCGCCTCCGCGGCGCGCGCGCTCGGCGTCGAGATCCGCACCGAGGCGCCGGTCGAGCGGGTCCTGGTCGAGAACGGCCGCGCCGCCGGCGTCGTGCTCGCGGGCGGCGAGGAGCTGCGCGCCAAGGCCGTGGTCTCCGGCGTCGACCCGCATCGCACCTTTCTCGGCCTGGTCGGAGAGGAGCACCTGCCGCCGGAGTTCACCGCCGAGATCCGCCGCTTCAAGCTGCGCGGCTCCTCGGGCAAGGTCAACCTGGCGCTCGACGCGCTTCCCGAGTTCGCCTGCCTGCCCGGCGTCGGCCCGCACCTGCGCGGCGACATCACGATCGCGCCGTCGATCGACTACCTCGAGCGCGCCTACGACGAGGCGAAGTACGGCCGCTTCTCCCGCCGCCCCTTCATGGACATCGTCATCCCGTCGCTCACCGACCCGACGGTGGCGCCGCCGGGCCAACATGTAATGTCGATCTTCGTCCAGTACGCGCCCTACAAGCTGGCCGAAGGGGCCGCGGACTGGCCGAACCAGCGCGAGGCCTTCGGCGACGCCGTGGTCGACACCCTCGCCGAGTACCTGCCCAACCTGAAGGAGCGGATCCTCCATCGCCAGGTGCTCACCCCCTGGGATCTCGAGCAGGTCTACGGGCTGACCGAAGGCAACATCTTCCACGGCGAGCTCTCGCTCGAGCAGCTCGCCTTCCTGCGCCCCGCCGCCGGCTGGAGCCGCTACCGGACGCCGGTCGAGCGGCTCTGGATGTGCGCCTCCGGCACCCACCCGGGGGGCGGCATCATGGGCGCGCCCGGCGCGCTCTGCGCGCAGTCGATGCTCTCGGCGCGCGCGCTCTAGGGAAGGCGACGGGATGAGCCACGACGCGATCGTCCTCGGCGCCGGGCCCAACGGCCTCGCGGCGGCGCTGCGCCTGGCCCGCGCCGGCCGGCGGGTGCTGGTGCTCGAGCGCCGCGAGCTGGTGGGCGGCCTCTCCGCCCCCGAGGAGATCCACCCCGGCTACGTCGCTCCCGGCGTGCTGCACGACGAGGGGCTCGTCTCTCCCAGGCTGCTCGCGCGCCTGGGGCTCGACGGCGGGGCGGTGGCGCTGCGCGACGCGCCGCCGGTGCTGCTCGCCGAGCCCTACGATCGCGGCGTGCTCGTCCACCGCGACGCGGCGGCGACCGCCGCGGAGCTCGAAGCTCGTTCGCCGGCCGACGCCGAGGCCTACGCGCGCTACCGCGCCTTCTGCGATCGGCTGGCACCGCTCTTCGCGCGGCTCTTCGGCGCGCCGCCGCCGCCGCTCTCGCCGCGCGGTGCGGCCGACTGGCTCGGGCTGCTCGGCACCGGCTTCGCGCTCTCCCGGCTCGGCCGCGCCACCGCCACCGAGCTCGCCCGCGTCGCGCCGATGTGCGTCGCCGACTTCCTCGGCGAGCGCTTCGCGACGCCGCTGCTGGTCGAGGGGCTGGCGGCGCCGGCGGTCGCCGGCACCTGGGCCGGTCCCTGGTCGGCCGGCACCACGACCAACCTGCTGCTACACGAGTGCGCGCCCGGACGCTTCGTCGCGGGCGGCCCGGCCGCGCTGGTGCGGGCTCTGGCCGAGGCGGCCGAGGCGCGCGGCGCCGAGATCCGCGTCGGCGCCGAGGTCGCGCGCGTCCGGCTCGACGGGGGCCGGGTGGCGGGCGTCGAGCTCGCCTCCGGCGAGACGCTCGACGCGCCGCTCCTGCTCGCCACCTGCGACCCGAGGCAGACGCTCCTCGAGCTGCTCCCCCCCGGCACGCTGCCGCTCGGAATCGAGGCCGAGGCGCGGCGGATCCGGGCGCGCGGCACCGCAGCCAAGCTCCATCTAGCGCTCGCCGGGGCGCTCGAGCTGCCCGGCCGCGCCGGCGAGCCGATCGAGCGGCTGCGCTTCGGCGGTGGCCACGTCGACCAGCTCGAGCGCGCGTTCGACGCGGTCAAGTACCGCCGGATCTCCGCGCACCCGCACCTCGAGGTGCGCGTGCCCTCGGTCGCCGACTCCTCGCTCGCGCCTCCCGGACACCACGTCGTCTCGGTCCTCGCGAGCTACACGCCGCACGACGTCGAGGGGGGGTGGACGGCGGTGCGTCGCCATGCGCTCTCCGAATCGATCCTCGACGCGCTCGAGCACCACGCGCCGGGCACCCGCTCGAAGATCGTCGCCCTCCAGCTGCTGACGCCCGCCGATCTCGAGCGCAGCTGGGGGGTGACCGGCGGGCAGCTCCACCACGTCGAGCCGGCGCTCGACCAGCTCTTCGTGATGCGCCCGTCGCCCGGTCTGGCGCGTTATTCGACGCCGGTCTCCGGTCTCTTCCTCGGCGGCAGCGGCAGCCACGGCGGCGGCGGCCTCTCGATCACCCCCGGAGTCCTCGCCGCCGAAACCGCCCTCGCCTCCACCAGGCGCTGAGCCCAGCTCGGCGCCGGAAGGTGACAGTTACCTCGTAGACGAGGTAACTGTCACCTTGGAGACTCGGAGAGGTGCGGGGAGCCGAGCCGCTCAGAATCGCCAGCCCAGGCCAAAGCTCCAGAAGTCGACCGACCCCGAGAGGTCCTCGAGGTAGGGCGCATCGTCCTCCAGGTCGATGTAGCGATACTCGCCCTGGAGCGAGAAGCGCTCCGACAGGCCGTAGCGGAAGGCCACCGCCGCCTCGATGCGCGAGAGGTCGAGGTCGGAGAAGCTCCAGACGTCCGCGAAGTCGAACGACTGGTTCGGGTTGCGTGCCAGGTAGTCGGCGGGTACCGCGAGCTCGAACGACGACATCGCGGCGTCGGCCCGGTTCCAGGCGACCGAGAGGTCGAGCTCGAGGCGCTCGGCGGGCTTGAGCTGCAGGCCGCCGAGCAGGGTGGTGCTGGAGGATCCGTAACCTACGATGCTGCGGGTCGAGCCCAACTGGCCCGATAGGATCGAAGCCGCTCAGCCATCGTAGATGGGGATCGACACGGGCATGTCGATCTCCTGGTCGTGCCAGGCCCAGGCGAGGTTCCAGGCCACTTGCGGCGAGGCGAGCCCCGCGAGGGTGATCGTCGCCGCCTGGCTGGTCTTCGACCAGTCGGTCAGGTCGCCGCTGTCGTTGGCGCCGTCCCAGAGGCGGTACGACGCCGCCAGGGTGGTGCCGCCGGCGAAGCCGAAGCTGGCGCGCGCGCGCAGCTCGTCCCAGTCCTCGGGGGACGCCGTCGCGTCGCCGACGCGGGCGGCCTGGAACTGATAGTACTGCGGCGTGGCCGGCGAGAGCGTCGCCGTGGTGGGCGTCGTCACCAGCGTCGAGTAGGTGCCGTCGACGTGCAGGAACGGATTGTCGACGAAGCCGTGGCGGTAGGCGAGCTGGAAGCGGGTCCGCTTGGCCGGCCGCACGCTCCAGTCGAGGCCGAGGACGTTCTCGGTCGTCTGGGTCTCCCCCGCCGCCACCTCGAAGCTGCCGCGGTCGATGCTCTCGAGCTCCCAGAGGAAGCGGAGCCTGCCGAGCTTCCGCGGCAGGCGCCAGCCGACGTCGAGCTCGGAGGCGAAGACGTCGCGGTCGATCGCCGACTCGCGCAGGTAGTTCGG
>WYBK01000164.1 GCA_011525905.1 Acidobacteriota bacterium | reverse complement strand
TCCGGCACCCAGGTGAGCGAACAGGAGGCCCGAAAGGTCGCCGAAGCCTCCCGCGAGACCGAGTGGGCGAGCCCCAGCTTCCTCAAGGAGCTCTTCCTCGGGAATTTCCGTCTCCACCTGCTGCACCCCTATCCGCTGGCCGAGCACGAGCGTCCCGAGTTCACCGCCTTCTACCAGGCCTTTCGCGAGTTCCTCCGCGACGAGGTCGACCCGATCGCCATCGACGCGACGGGCGAGTATCCCGAGCACGTGCTCGACGGGCTGCGCAAGCTCGGCGCTTTCGGGCTGAAGATCCCCAAGGAGTACGGCGGGCTCGGCTTCAGCATGGTCGAGTACGCCAAGCTGATGGAGCTGCTCGGCACGGTCGACGGCAACGTCGAGGCCCTGCTCTCGGCGCACCAGTCGATCGGCGTGCCGACGCCGCTGCTCTACTTCGGCACGGAGGAGCAGAAGCGCCGCTTCCTGCCGCGCTGCGCGGCCGGCGAGATCTCGGGCTTCGCCCTGACCGAGCCCGACGTCGGCTCCGACCCGGCGCGCCTCGCCACCACCGCGGAGCTTGCCGCCGACGGCAGCCACTACCTGCTCAACGGCACCAAGCTCTGGTGCACCAACGGCACGATCGCCGGACTGCTGGTCGTGATGGCGCGCCATCCGAAGAGCAAGAAGATCTCGGCGTTCGTCGTCGAGACCGCGAGCCCCGGAGTGAAGGTGGAGCACCGCTGCCGCTTCATGGGGCTCAAGGCCCTGGCCAACGCGGTGCTCTCGTTCACCGACGTGCGCGTGCCGGTCGAGAACCGGATCGGCGACGAGGGCAAGGGGCTGAAGATCGCGCTGACGACGCTCAACACCGGCCGGCTCGCGATCCCGGCCGGGTCGGTCGGCACGGCCAAGATGTGCGTCGAGATCGCCAGCCGCTTCGGCGCGGAGCGCGTACAGTGGGGTCGCCCGGTGGGCAAGCACGAGGCCATCTCCCACCTGCTCGCCGACATGGCGGCGACCACCTTCGCGATGGAGTCGATGACCGAGCTGGCCTGCCAGATGGCGGACCGCGGCGGCTACGACATTCGGCTCGAGGCGGCGGCGGCCAAGCTCTGGAACACCGAGCGCACTTGGAAGATCGTCGACGACACCATGCAGATCCGGGGCGGCCGCGCCTACGAGACGGCGTCCTCGCTGGCGGCCCGCGGCGAGGCGCCGGTGGCGGTCGAGCAGATCTTCCGCGACTACCGGATCAACCGGATCTTCGAGGGCTCCTCGGAGATCATGCACCTGTTCATGGCTCGCGAGGCGGTCGACAAGCACCTGCAGGTCGCGGGCGACCTGATCGACCCAGAAAAGGCGGCCGGCGCCAAGCTCGCCGCGCTCGGCCGGGCGATCGGCTTCTACGCCTGGTGGTACCCGACGCGCTGGCTCGGTTGGGGACGGTGGCCGCGCTACGCCTCGTTCGGCCCGCTCGCGCGGCACCTTCGTTTCGTCGAGCGCACCAGCCGCAAGCTCGCGCGCCAGGTCTTCCACGGCATGAACGTCTACCAGGGCAAGCTGCAGCACAAGCAGGGCTTCCTCTTCCGCCTGGTCGACGTCGCCGACGAGCTGTTCGCCATGGCCGCCGCGGTCTCCCGCGCCCAGGCGCTGCGGCGCGCCGGCAAGGCCGAGGCGGGTCGTGCCGTGGAGCTCGCCGACCTCTTCTGCCGCGACTCCCGCCGCCGGATCGCCGAGCTCTTCCGCGACCTCTGGCGCAACGACGACGCGCGCAAGTACCGTGTCGGCGTCGCCGTCACCGACGGCAAGCACGATTGGCTGCGCGCCGGGACGATGTCGGTCTTCGACCGCGCCTCGACGCCCGCCGGCCCGCCGCCCGCCGGACCGCGCGCACCGGAGATCGCTGCGGCCAGCAGATGAGGGGAGTCCTGCCGGCTCGGCCCGGCGCGCCCGACCGTTCGCCTCGCCTCGGCGACCTGCCCGAGCCGGTCGCCGGGCGGGGCGAGGTCCTGCTCGAAGTGCATGCGACCGCGCTCAACCGGGCCGACCTCCTGCAGGCCCGCGGACGCTACGACCCACCTCCGGGCGAGAGCCCGGTGCCCGGTCTGGAGGCCGCTGGGGTGATCGGCGCGCTCGGCGAGGGGGTCGAGGGGTGGCGGCGCGGCGACCGGGCGATGGCGCTGCTCGCCGGCGGCGGCCAGGCCGAGCGGGTGGCCGTGCCCGCGGCGCAGCTGCTGCCGATCCCCGAGACCCTGAGCTTCGAGCAGGCCGCGGCCCTCCCGGAGGCGGCGGTGACCTCCTGGGTGAACCTGGTCGAGGAGGGAGCGCTCGTGGCGGGGGAGGAGGTGCTGATCACCGGCGCGACCTCGGGGGTCGGCACCTTCGCGGTGCAGCTCGCCCGCGAGCTCGGTGGGCGGGTCGTGGTGGCCGGCCGCGACGAGGAGCGGCTGCGCCCGCTGCTCGAGCTGGGCGCCCGGGCGGCCGTCCGGCTCGACGACATGCTGCCTGGCGTGGTGCGGGGAGCGACCGGCGGTCAGGGCGCCGACCTGGCGCTCGACCTGGTCGGCGGCCGCTGGCTGCCGGCGGTGCTCGAGTCGCTCGCGCCGGGCGGGCGCTGCGTGCTCGTCGGCCTGGTCGCCGGCCGTCGCGCCGAGCTCGACCTCGGACTGCTGCTCTCCCGCCGGCTGCGGCTGGTCGGATCGGTGCTGCGCTCCCGCTCGCGGGAGGAAAAGGCGCGGCTGGTCGCGGCCTTCGCCGCGTACGGCCTGCCTCGCCTCGCCGACGGCCGCCTGCGCCCGGTGATCGCGGCCACCTACCCGCTCGAGGGGATCGCCGAGGCCTACGCCGACCTCGAGCGGGGCGGGCGCAACGGCAAGCTGGTGATCCGCGTCGCGCGCGGCTGAGCGCGGGTCAGCCCTCGGAGGTCAGGAGGGCGTCGATCGTCGCGCGCGCCACCGGATGGTAGCCCTCCCGGGCGCGAGCGTAGATCGCGCGCGCCCAGGCGAGCAGCGGCGGGCGCTCGGCGAGCGCCGAGTAGAGCGGCTGCAGGAACTTGCGCCGCCCGACCCGCAGCAGGAAGCGCTCGAGCGGTTCCAGGATCGGCTCGTAGCCGACGCGCGCGGCGAGCACCGCCCAGGCGGTGAAGATCTCGGCATTGCCGGTGAGACTGAAGGTGAACGCCCGGTCGAGCGCCGCGAGCCGATCCAGCCCGGTGTCCCGCGGCAGCCCCGCCAGGAAGCGCAGCCACTGCTGCGTCACCCAGCCGGCGGTCGCGAGCTGCTCGGGCGGCACGCCCGACGCGAGACGGGCGAGCTCGACGTCGACTCTCTCGAGCAACTCGGAGCGCGGCCGAGCCTCGTCGGCGGGCAGCCCGGGTCCGTAGACCCAGGCCTCGACCCGGACTCTGCGCCGCAGGTCCGGATCGGCGGCGAGCAGATGGCGCTCGAGGTCCGCCAGGAAGTCCGCGGTGGTGATCGAGCGGAAGGCGTGCCGCTCGAAGTAGCCGGCCAGGAAGGCGTCCCAGCGCGAGCGCCCGGCCGCCCGCTCGAGCGTGCGCAGCAGCAGCATGCCCTTGTTGTAAGCGACCTCGGAGGGGGTCTCGTCCGGGTCGCGCCCGCGCAGGTCGGCGTAGAGCCAGCTGTCGCGTCCGCCGCCGCCGTTGGCCTCCAGGTAGCGGACGAGGTCGGAGCGATCGAGCTGGGCGAGCATCTCGGCGACGCCGGCGCCGTAGACCTCTTCCATGATCCGGTTCTCGAGGTAGGTGGTGAAGCTCTCGTTGAGCCAGAAGTCGGCCCAGGTCGCGTTGGTCACCAGGTTGCCCGACCACGAGTGCGCCAGCTCGTGCGCGACCAGGGCGACGAGCGACTTGTCGCCGGCGAGGATGGTCGGGCTGGCGAAGGTCAGCCGGGGGTTCTCCATGCCGCCGTAGGGGAAGCTCGGCGGCAGCATCAGCAGGTCGTAGCGCCCCCAGCGGTAAGGACCGTAGAGCCGCTCGACGGCGTGCATCATCGACTGGGTGTCGGCGAGCTCCCAGGCGGCGCGCGCCACGACCGAGGGCTCGGCGTAGACCCCGGTCGTCGGTCCGAGCGGCCGGAAGTCGAGGTCGCCGACCGCGAGCGCGAGCAGGTAGGAGGGGATCGGGTGCGTCATCCGGAACTCGTAGACGCCGTCGGGCCGCTTGGCGACCGGGTTCTCGGCGCTCATCAGGGCGAGCAGCCCGGGGGGAACCCGCAGGCGGGCGCTGTAGGTCGCGCGCACCGCCGGCGTGTCCTGGCAGGGAACCCAGGTGCGCGCCAGGATCGCCTGCGATTGCGAGAAGAGGAAGGGGTGGCGGCGGTCGGCGGTCTGCGCGGGCTCGAGCCACTGCAGCGCCGCTGCCTCCGGCCGTGTGCGGTACGAGATCGTGACTTTCCGGGTCCCGGGGGCGAGTGGGATCGCGAGCGCGCGCCCGAGCGTCGGGTCGGGCGGTCCGAGCTCGAACGGCGCCGCGCCGCCGCCGTCGAGCCGGACCGCGAGGACGTCGAGATCGCGCGTGTCGAGCCAGAGCCGGTCGGCGGGCCGGCGCCGGTCGAGCGTCAGCTCGACGCTGCCTGCGAGCCGGCGCGCCGCGAAGTCGACCGCCAGGTCGAGGTGCAGGTGCGTCACCGCGACCTCGTCCGGACGCGCGAAGGAGTGCGGGTCGCGCGCCGGCGCCGGCGCCGCCGCGCTCGCGAGCGAGGGGAGGACGAGAGCGAGCGCGACAGCAAGATCCAGAAACCGCAGCGCCGGAGCGGGCCGCTTCGGCATCGTTCGACTCCTTTCCCAGACCGCGCGCGGGCGCGTTGCCGGGCGACGGGCGCGGGGATAAGCTCTCCGGCCCATGCCCAAGCGGATCATACCGGTCGCCTCGGGCAAGGGCGGAGTGGGCAAGACGACCTTCGCGGTCAACTTCGCTCTCGCCCTGTCGCGGCGCGCGCCGACGATCCTGGTCGACCTCGACACCGGGACGTCGTCGGTGCGTTCGACCCTGGGCGTGCCGGTCGAACGCGACCTCTACCACTTCAAGCGCAAGGGGGCGAAGCTCGCCGACTGCGTGACCCGTCTCGACGCCGGCCTCGACCGCGCCGGGCGCTACCGGGACTTCGGCTTCGTCGCCGGTCCACGCCACTTCCTCGACGAGCTCGCCAACCCGGACGCCGAGTTCCGCAAGCGGCTGGCGATGGAGATCAACGCGCTGCCCGCCGACTTCGTGGTGCTCGACCTGCGCGCCGGCCTCGACCACAACGTGCTCGACTTCCTGCCGTACACCAACTCGGGCGTGCTGGTCTTCACCCCGCACCTGCCGCAGGCGTCTCTCGCCGCATCCGACATCGTCAAGGCGTTGCTCTTCCGCACGCTGCGCCTGATCTTCCGACGCGACTCGGAGGTCTTCCGCCTGCCCGGCTTCGACGAAGGGCACGACCTGATCCACGAGCTCTTCGACCGCGCCGAGGACGTCTACGACGACGCCGTGCCCAACCTCGATTTCGTCCTCCGAGACCTGCGCGACGTCTTCGGCGACCAGCCGCTGCTCTCGGCGGTCGAGTGGGTCATCCACGACTTCCGTGTCCACTACGTGCTCAACCTCTTCGACGGCGTCCAGGAGAGCCACGACGCCGCCATCGTCCCCTTCGTGCGCAACCTAGCCGAGAACGTCTCGAGTCATCTCGACCTGACCCAGCTCGGCTGGATCGTCGCCGATCCGCGGGTGCACAAGGCGAACTGCGCCGGACGCCCGATCCTGCTCGAGGCCGAGCCGGAGGCGGCGCGCCCCCGGCCGGCCGCGGCCGCGCCGGTCGACCCGGTGATGGCCGAGCTCGAATCGTTGAGAACATCGCTGCTCGGCCTCGACCGGAAGCGACCGCTCCGCCCGGCCGGACCGCGGGTCGCGGCGCCCTCGCGCGACGTCGACGCGCTGCTCGGCGAGCAGCTCGACAGCCTCAAGGCGATGTTCTCGGACCGCAAGCGCGACAGCGTCCAGCAGAACTTCAACTACGCCGTCTTCCGGGCTCTCAACCTCATGCAGCCGCCCCGCCTGCCCACCGAGTTCGGCATGAGCCAGATCGCGGCACCCGAGCAGCTCGTGCGCTGGCTGCTGCGCCGGATGCAGTCGGCGACGCAGCCGACCGCCTGATCTCGCGACCGCCGCGCGCGCCCGCGCGGCGCCGCCTCGCTTCGACTGCCCTTTGCTAGACTCCCCCGGCCATGGCCGCGGGAAGCCCCAAGGGGCGTGTCGGAATGATCAGCCTGGGGTGCGCCAAGAACCTGGTGGACTCCGAGGTCATGCTGGGCGAGCTCGCCCGGCAGGGGCACGAGATCACCGCGGCGATGGAGCGAGCCGACACGGTGATCGTCAACACCTGCGCTTTCGTCGAGGAGGCCCGGCGTGAGTCGATCGAGGCGATCCTCGAGGTGGCGGCGCGCAAGTCGGCCCCCGGAGCCGCCGGATCGCCGGGCCCGGAAGGCGCTGCGGGGCGCGTCCGCCGCCTGCTGGTCGCCGGCTGCATGGTCAACCGCTACGGCGAGGAGCTGGCGCGCGAGATCCCGGAGATCGACGGCTTCGTGTCGCTCGACCAACTGCGCGAAGTCGGCCGCCTCGTCCAGCTCGGCGGCGGTCCGCCGCCCCCGGCGCCCGCGCACCTGGTCTTCGACCACACCGCCCCCCGCCTGCTGACCACGCGCGGCCACGCCTACCTGAAGGTCGCGGAGGGGTGCGACAACCCCTGTACCTTCTGCGCGATTCCGCTCTGGCGCGGCCGCTTCCGGAGCCGGACTCCCGAAAGCCTGGTCGCCGAGGCGCGCCGCCTGGAGGCGGAGGGGGCCGTGGAGCTCTGCCTGATCGCGCAGGACACGACGCGCTACGGCGAGGATATCGGCGCCGGCCGCCACGGCTTGGTGCGGTTGGTCGAACGGCTGCTCGCCGAGACCTCGTTCCCGTGGATCCGCTTCCTCTACGCCTATCCGACCACGCTCGACGAGGAGTTGTTCCGCCTGATGGGCAGCGAGCCGCGCTTCGTCTCCTACGTCGACCTGCCGTTGCAGCACAGCCATCCCGAGATCCTGCGGGCCATGCGTCGCGGCGGCAGCGCCGAGCGCTACCTGCGCATCCTCGAGCGCGCGCGCCGGCTCGCCCCGGACGTCTTCCTGCGCTCGACCTTCATCGTCGGCTTCCCCGGCGAGAGCGAGGAGCACTTCGCCCACCTGCTCGAGTTCCTCGACCGGGCGTGTCTCGACCACGTCGGCGCCTTCGCCTACAGCGCCGAGGAGGGGACACCGGCGGCGGCGCTGCCCGGCACCGCGACGGCCGCGGTCGCCCGCCGGCGTCACCGCCGGCTGCTCGAGCGCCAGCGGCCGATCGCGCTCGCGCGGCGGCGCGCGCTGGTCGGGCGGCGACTCACCGTGCTGGTCGAGGGCGCCTGCGAGGAGAGCGAGCACCTGCTCCAGGGCCGGCACGCCGGCATGGCCCCGGAGATCGACGGCCGCGTGCTGATCAACGACGGCGTGGCGCCCGCCGGGGCGTTCGCCGAGGTCGAGATCACCGACGCTTTCGCCGCCGACCTGGTCGGCCGCATCGTCGGCCCCGCGGGCGCCGCCGGCGTCGTCCCGGCCGCCTGACGCCGCATGCACGTCGTCGCCGACCTCTTCCGCTCGACGGATTTGCCGCGCGGCTGCGTGGCGACGATCGGCAACTTCGACGGCCTGCACCGGGGTCAGCGGGCGGTGCTCGACCGCGTGCTCGAGCGCGGCCGCGAGCTGGGAGCGCCGACGGCGCTGCTCACCTTCGACCCCCATCCGCTGGCGGTGCTCGATCCGGACGAGGCGCCGGCGCGGATCACCACGCCGCGCCAGCGCGAGCGGCTGCTCGAGGCGCTCGGTCTCGGCTCGCTCCTCGTCCTGCCCTTCACTCTCGAGCTCGCCGCGCTGCCGGCGGAAGCGTTCGTGCGCGAGGTGCTGGTCGATCGCCTGGCGGTGCGCGAGCTGTTCGTCGGCACCCGCTTCGCCTTCGGTCGGGGCCGCGCCGGCGACCTCGCGCTGCTGCGGTCACTGGGGGAGACGCACGGCTTCGCGGCGCACGGCGTGCCCGAGGTCGACCACGGTGGCGCCGCGATCTCCTCGACGCGGATCCGCCGGGCGGTCGCCGAAGGACGCGTCGAGGAGGCCGCCGAGCTGCTCGGGCGGCCCTTCTCGCTCGAGGGGGTGGTCGTCCGCGGCGACCGGATGGGCAAACGACTGGGCTGGCCGACCATCAACATCGCGGCCGACGGCGAGCTCGAGCCGCTCGAGGGGGTCTACGCCACCCGGGTCTTCTTTCCCAGCTTCCCGGCCACCTTCGACGCGGCGACCAACATCGGCACCCGGCCCACGGTCTACGAGAACTACCAGCGAGTCGTGGAAAGTCATATCCTCGACTTCGGTTCGGACGTCTACGGCGAGCGGGTGGAGCTCCACTTCCACAAGCGGCTGCGGGACGAGATGCTCTTCAACTCGGTGATGGCGTTGTCGAGCCAGATCCGGCGGGACGTCGAGATCACGCGAGAATATTTCTCGATGCTGCGGCGTTCCAACGGTTCGGCGAGCTAGCGCGAACCGCGACGAAAGGACGACCTGATGGCCAACGCCAAGATCCTCGAGGTGACGCAGGAGAACTTCGCCACTTCCGTGCTGCAGTCGGACCTGCCGGTCCTGATCGACTTCTGGGCGGTTTGGTGCGGCCCCTGCCGCATGGTCGCGCCGGTGCTCGACGAGCTGGCCGACGAGCTCGACGGCAAGCTGCGCATCGCCAAGATCAACGTCGACGAGAACCAGGAGCTGGCGATGCAGTACCGGGTCTCGAGCATCCCGGCGTTCGTGCTGTTCAAGGGGGGGCAGGCGGTCGACCGCGCCATCGGCGCGATGCCCAAGGCCGCGTTCAAGAGCTTCCTCTCCGAGCACCTGTGACGGCGCCGCCGGCCCCCGCTTCGACGGCACGTGTCGACGGCCTGCTCTCGCGCGCCGGCGCCGGGGCCCTGCTGATCCTCGGCCACGGCAGCGAGGAACCCGACCTGGCGCGCCACCTCGGGGCGAGCCACCTGGGGGACGCCTTCGTCCTACAGCCCCACGGGCAGGCCCCCCGCCTCGGCTACTTCACGCCGATGGAGCGGGACGAGGCCACCGCCACCGGGCTCGCGCCCCTGGCGCCCGAGGCGCTCGAGGTGCCCCGCTGGGCGCGCGAAGAGCCGGGCGCCGGCGCCTTCCTCGCGGCGGTGCTCGGCCGCGCGCTCGAGCTGACCGGCGTGCCCGCCGGCCCGGTCGCGGTCGCCGGCGGCTGGCCGGCGGGCGCCCTGGTGGAGGCCGCGGGCCGGCTCGCGGCGCGCGGCTGGCCGCTGGTCTCCGGCACCGAGATCGCCCGCCTCCTGCGCAAGCGCAAGGGAGAGGCGGAGATCGCCGAGATCCGCCGGGTCGCGCAAGCGACGATGGCGGCCTTCCGCGCTCTCGCGGCGCTGCTCGCCGCCGCCACGGTGCGCCAGGGCGAGCTCTGGCTCGAGGGGGAGCGCCTGCGCGTGGCGCGCCTGAAACGGGAGGTCGCCCAGCGCTTCGCGGCGCACGAGCTGACGCAGCCGCGGTCGAACATCCTCTCGCCCGGCGAGGAGGGGGGCGTGCCCCACACCTCGGGGACGCCGGAGCGGGTGCTGCGCGCCGGCGAGTCGCTGATCGCCGATCTCTTCCCCAAGGGTCGACTCTTCGCGGACTGCACGCGCACGTTCTGCGTCGGCGAGCCCTCCGCAGCGCTCGCCGCCGCGCACGCGGCGGTCGCCGCGGCGCTCGAGCTGGCGCACGCGGGGACCCGTCCCGGGATCCGTGGCTGGGATCTTCAGCAGCGGGTCTGCGCGCTGCTGGGCGAGCGCGGCTACGCCACTCCGATCAGCCACCCCGGGAGCCTCTCCGGCTACGTCCACAATCTCGGACATGGCGTCGGCTTCGAGCTGCACGAGCTGCCGAGCTTCAAGCAGGAGGCGGGGGAGGAAGAGGGGAGGCTCGAAGCCGGAGACGTCGTTACCCTCGAGCCGGGGCTCTACGACCCGTCGCCCGACGGCTACGGCGTCCGGCTCGAAGACCTGGTCGTCGTCGGCGAGAACGGCAACGAGAATCTGACGCCGCTGCCCTACGACCTCGACCCCCGCGCCTGGGGGTGAGCCGGGCCGGAGCTGGCGGGGCCTGGCTCCGAAGCCGGTTCTTTCGTGGCCCACCTCCCTGGTAGGCTTCGCGAATCCGACCGTTCCGCAGCCTTCTCCGGGGGTACGTCATGCGTCACCACCGCTTCTTGACCGGACTGTTCGTCGGGGCCATCGCCACCGGCGCCGCCTTCGCCGGCAAGCCCGATCCTCACGCTACGATCGAGCCCGGGCCGAAGGCCGTCGGCCAGGTCGAGACGATCGAGGTCGTGCCGCGCGCCGGCGCGGCGCGGTCGCTCGGCCCTGGGCGACGGCTCTGGAGCGAGACGATCTACTGGCCGGGCGCCAGCCTGCTCAAGGTCCGCTTCGTCGACTTCGCGCTGCGACCGGGTGACGTGCTGGTCGTGCGCGCCGGCTCGGGGCGGGAGATCGAGCGGCTGACCGGCCGCGGCCCGCGCGACCGGGGGACGTTCTGGAGCCTGACCGCCTTCGAGGACACGCTGCATCTCGAGCTCGAGCACCGGGCGCCGTACGAGGAGCCTCCCTTCCGCGTCGATCGCGTGCTGGTCGGCGAACCGGGGTTGTTCGACGACGCCCCAGCGGCGCCCGAGAGCGTCTGCGCGCCGGCGGACTACGACGACGTGATCTGTTACGAAGATGAGGCGGGCAAGTGGGCGAACGTCCTGGCCTCCGTGGGCGTCATGACCCTCGGCGGCAACCCGGCCACCGGCCTCTGGTGCTCGGGCTCGAACGTCTCGCCGAACAACTACGTCATGACCAACTACCACTGCATCCCCGAGGCCGGCTCCTGCGCCAACTCGGAGTTCGTCTTCAAGTTCTACCGCACCGCCTGCAACACCGGCGCACCGCCGACCGCCGACTACCAGAGCTTCCGCTGCGACGAGACGGTGGTGCAGTCGCCGATCGGCGACTGCGACGCCACGACCACGACGCTCGACTTCAGCCTCAACAGCGTGATCGGCGACCCGGCCGCGACCTTCGGCTACGTCCGCCCCGACCCGACGCGGCTGACCGATGGCGAGGCGATCTATATCGTGCAACACCCGGCCGGCCGGCCGCACGAGATCGCCCACGGCGACGACGAGGACGTCGTGGTCGATCCGACCGCCGGCAAGAGCGTCATCCGTTACTACGACACGCTGGACACCGAAGGCGGGAGCTCGGGCTCGCCGATCTTCCGCGAGTCGGACGACCAGATGGTCGGCCTCCATCACTGCGGCGGTTGCGAGACGCCTGGCATCGGCAACCGCGGGATGCTGATGTCCGACATTTACCCGCTGATCGAGGACTACCTCTGCACCGACGCGCTCTCGATGTCGGCGCCGCCAGCCTCCGACCTCGTGGAGGTCGCGGGCAACGGCGACGGGCTGCTCGATCCGGGCGAGACCTGGAGTTTCGTCCCGCGGGTGCGCAATGCCTCCTGCAGCTCGGACGCCACCGGCGTCGAGGCGGCGGTCGGCGTCGGCACCGGCAGCAGCCCCGGGATCACGCTGCTCGACACGGTCGCGAGCTTCGGGGCGATCGCCGCCGGCGAGATCGCGCTCGCCGCCTCGCCGATCGAGTTCGAGCTCGACGGCAGCTTCCCGTGCGGCGGCGAGGCGATCTTCGACCTGACCGAGATCACCGCCAACGAGGGGGGGCCGTTCGGTCCGGTGGCCGGAATCCTGTCGGCCAACGTCGGTCAGCGGGTCTACGCCACCGCGTTCTCGGAGAGCTTCGAGGTCGGGATCCCGGGGAGCTGGAGCGTGGTCGACGGCGGCAGCGGCGGCGGCGCCGCGGCGACCTGGACGACCGCCAACCCCGGCGGCCGCGCGGTCGGGCTGCTCGAGCCCTTCGCCATCGTCGACTCCGACGAGGCAGGCTCGAGCGCCACCCAGGACGAGCAGCTGATCACTCCTGCGGTCGACCTCACCGGCTGGAGCGACGTCGAGCTCGCCTTCGCGCACAACTTCCGCTGGTACAGCCTCGGGGAAGACGAGAAGTGCGACGTCGACGTCCGCTCCACGGCGACCGGCGGGAGCTGGGTCAACGTCGCCCGCTTCGAGGACGGCGACGCGACCGGCCAGGTGGCGCTCGACGTCACGACCCAGCTCGCCGGAACGAGCGACGCCCAGGTCCGTTTCCGCTACCACACGGCGCAGTTCGAATGGTGGTGGGCGGTCGACGACGTGAGCCTGCGCGCCGATCTCGGCGACGTCTGTTACCCCTGGACCAGCGACCAGGTCTTCGTCGACGACTTCGAGACTGGCTCGTCGGCGCGGTGGTTCTCGCAGATTCCCTGAGCCGCTTCTCGGTTCCTCCGGCGCGGGCCTTCGGCTAGGCTCGCGCCGGAGGGTATCCGATGGACTTCGAGAAGCTCGGTCTCTTCTACCTGGGGCGGCCGCTCGAGCCGGAGACGCTCGAGCGGCGCGCCGAGCCGCTGCTCTACGACGCCCGCGACCTGGTCACCCACGCCGCGATCCTGGGCATGACCGGCAGCGGCAAGACCGGCCTCGGCGTCGCGCTGCTCGAGGAGGCGGCGATCGACGGCGTGCCGGCGCTGGTGATCGATCCCAAGGGGGACATGGCCGACCTCGCGCTGGCCTTCCCGGGTCTCTCGCCCGAGGAGTTTCGGCCCTGGGTCCGTCCCGAAGACGCCGAGCGCAAGGGGCTGACGCTCGACGCGCTGGCCGCCGCCGAGGCGGAAAAGTGGCGGGCGGGGCTCGCCGAGTGGGGGCAGAACGCCGCGCGGGTCGGACGCTTCCGCGAGGCGGCGCGCGTCGCCCTCTTCACTCCGGGCAGCGAGATCGCCACGCCGATCTCGATCCTCGCCTCCTTCGCGCCGCCTTCGGCGGCGGTCGTCGCCGACGGCGACCTCTTCCGCGACCGCATCGAGACCGCGGCGACCAGCCTGCTCGGCCTGCTCGGCATCGAGGCCGACCCGCTGCAGAGCCGCGAGCACATCCTGCTCGCGACGCTGTTCGCGGAGGCCTGGCGCCAGGGGCAGGGCTACGACCTGCCGAGGCTGATCGCCGACGTCCAGAAGCCGCCGGTCGGCAAGATCGGCATCCTCGAGGTCGAGACCTTCTTTCCGGCGCGCGAGCGCTTCGCGCTGGCGATGCGGGTCAACAATTTGCTCGCCGCGCCCGGCTTCGACGTCTGGACGCGCGGCGAGACGCTGGCGCTCGATCGACTGCTCTACGACGACGCGGGGCGACCGCGCCTGGCGGTGGTCTCGATCGCCCACCTCTCGGACGCCGAGCGGATGTTCTTCGTCTCGCTGCTGCTCAACGAAGCGGTCGCCTGGATGCGCGGCCAGTCGGGGACCGCGAGCCTGCGCGCCCTGCTCTACATGGACGAGGTCTTCGGCTACCTGCCGCCGGTGGCGAATCCGCCGTCGAAGAAGCCGATGCTCACGCTGCTCAAGCAGGCGCGCGCCTACGGCTTCGGCCTGGTACTCGCGACGCAGAATCCGGTCGACCTCGACTACAAGGCGCTCGGCAACATCGGCACCTGGTTCCTCGGCCGGCTCTCGACCGAGCGCGACAAGGCCCGTGTGCTCGACGGTCTCGAGGGCGTCGCGGCCGGCGGCGGCCTCGACCGCGCCGCGATGGACCGCAGGCTGGCGGGGCTGCGCTCGCGGGTCTTCCTGATGCGCAACGTGCACGACGCGCAGCCCGAGCTGCTCGAGACCCGCTGGGTCCTTTCCTATCTCGCCGGCCCGCTCGAGCGAGAGCAACTGCGCGCGCTGGCGGCGCCGTCGGCGGCGGTGGCGGCTGCGGCGACCAAGGCGAGCGCTCCGCAAATGGCGGCCGCGGCGGCACCGGCCGGCGAGGCGCGACCGGTGCTCCCTCCCGAGGTCCCGCAGGTCTTCCTGCCGCCGCGCGACGCCGGGCCGGTCCTCGCCTATCGAGCCGCCCTGCTCGGCTTCGGCCGTGTGCACCTCGAGAGCGCCCGCCAGGGAGTGGCCGAGACCGTCGACGCTCGCCGGCTCGCGCCTCTGGGCGAAACCGGTCTGGTCGACTGGCTCGCCGCGGCGGAGATCGAGATCGAGGAGACGGACCTCGAGGCCGAGCCCCGCGCCGGCGCGCGCTTCGGCGCCGTGCCCGACCGCGCCCAGAAGAAGGCGACCTACACGAGGTGGGAGAAGGACTTCGCCGACACCCTCTACCGCACCGTGCGGCTCGAGCTGCTCGCCGCGCCGGCGTTCGGCGAGGTCTCGCGGCCGGGAGAGGCGGAGCGCGACTTCCGCGTCCGGCTGGGCGACTTGGCCCGCGAGGCCCGCGACCGGGCGGTCGAGGCCGCCCGCAGGAAGGCCGCCCCCAAGCTCGAGGCGCTCGACCAGCGGATCGCGCGCGCTCAGGCGCGAGTCGAAGCGGAGAAGCACCAGGCGAGCGCCCGCAAGCTCGAGACGGCGATCTCGGTCGGCTCGACTCTGCTCGGCGCGCTGCTCGGACGCAAGAAGCTGTCGACCACGACCCTCGGCCGCGCGGCGACCTCGGCCCGGTCGGCCTCGCGGTCGATGAAGGAATCGCGCGACGTCGGGCTCGCCGAGGAGAGCGTCGAGGCGCTCCTGCGCCGCCGGGAAGAGCTCGCCGCCGAGGTCGAACGCGAGCTCGGCGAGGTGGCCGCCCGCTTCGACCCGGCGACGATCGAGCTCGAGCCGGTTACCGTCAAGCCGCGCAAGACCGACGTCGAGGTCCGCCGCGTCGTGCTCGCCTGGGTGCCGGAATCGGCCTCCGCCTGAACGGTCGGAGGTGAGGTAAGCGGGCCGCTTCCGCTACTTCGGCTCGACCATCCGGTGGACGATCGGAGTCTCGCCGACGTCGAGCACCTCGTGCCAGGCGACGCCCGGGCCGGAGTCGTTCCGGCCGGGGTGGGCGAGGGGGCCGGCCGGTCGTCGATGCCGCGGAGTCCCGAAACAGCGGAGACGCGACTTGGCCCGTCCACTTCGACCCCTTCGCGGACCGCCTCGCAACCGGCGCGTTGAATCCCTGCGGAACGGGAGCCAGGATCCAGAGCAGCCTTTTCGCCGATGCCTGACCCACGCGAGAAGGACCTTCGGAGGGCGCGATTGCCCGGCTTCTTCCGCACCATTGCCATCTTGACTGCGCTCCTGGCCGGCGCGAACGCGGCCTGCGCGCCAGCGCCGGCTTCGTCCGGCTCAGCACGCGAGGTGATGCTCTCCTATCTCGCGGCCCTGGAGGCCCTCGACCAGGAGCGGATGAACCGTCTCCTGGCGGACGAAGTCATCACCCGGAGCCCCGACGGCCGAGAAAGGCCGATGGACCGCGAGCGCCTGCGCAAGATGCGCGACTTCGAGCGCTCCTTCGGAACCTCGTGGACCCATCGGATCCTGGAGGTCTCCGGCGAGTGGGTGAAGGTCGAACTGCTCGAGAAGAACGACTTCTACGACCTGCTCGGAGTCGGCGACCGCACCTCGGTGAGGGAGTACCGCATTCGCGGCGGCCGCATCGATCGCATGGAAGTCCTGCGAGAGCGGCACGAGGAGGATAGCGACTTCGCCGCGGTCTACGAGCGCTTCAAGCGCTGGCTCTCCGCGACGCCGGCGGGGAGCGATCCTCGCCTCATGCGCGACGGGCGCGTCCTCTTCGACGGCGAGAGCGCGCCCTTGCTGCGTCCCTGGCTCGAACTCTGGGCGGCGGAGGGCTTCGGGCGCCGGCCCGCCCTCTGAAACCGATTCCTCCGGCAGCGCGGGCAGCGCTCGATCCAGCCCGAGGGGCGACTACCGCTCGATCCAGCCCGAGGGGCGACTACCGCTCGATCCACCCGAGAACGCGGCTAGCGTTCGATCCAATAGTTTGGGGCCTCCTTGGTGATCACCACGTCGTGGGCGTGGCTCTCCTTGAGGCCGGCGGCGGTGATGCGCAGGAACTGCGTGCGCGTGCGCAAGTCGTCGATCGTCGCGGCGCCGGCGAGGCCCATGCCGCTGC
>WYBK01000163.1 GCA_011525905.1 Acidobacteriota bacterium | reverse complement strand
CCCGCAGCTTCCCGGCCAGCTCGACCACGAACCGCAGCCCCGCGAAGGAGGTCGTCGTCGAACCCGCCGACCGAAACTTGACGCCACGCACGCGCTTTGGGATCTTCACCTCGGAAGTGCTCCTTTCCTGACGAGCGACACCTTCGAACAGCGCCGTCTTATCAGGACTGGAGCACTTCCGCTACCTCTCCAGCAGAACGCTTACCCGTGGATCTGGGCTAAGAGATGCGGCATGCACGGCTAGTAGGTGTTCTCCTTCTCGTGGCAGCGACGATCGGCGCGAAGCGGTGGGTGGAAGTGAGCGAACAGCAGGTCACTCCAACGACCCGGGCATTCTCGGAAACGGTCGAGGTGACGGTCGCCGAGGTCGACGTGGTGGTTCGCTCGGTGGACGGTGGCGAGGTGCCCGCGCTGGCTCGCGAGGACTTCGTGCTCCTCGTCGACGACGTGCCGACGCCCATCTCGCACTTCTCGGTGGGCGGCGGGGAGCGCGTTGCGCGGGACGCCGAGCCGGCGGTCGTCGGTGCGGCCGGCGCGACCGGCGAGCCCGCGGGCGAGGAGCGAAGCTCCGGGGCGACCTGGATCGTCTACTTCGACGGCTGGCGAGTCCCCCGGGCGCGGCGGCTCCTGGTGCTGCGCGAGGTGCGCGAGCTGCTGGAGACCGCCGCCTCCGTGGGCGATCGCTTCCTGGTCGCGGCCTTCGAGGGGGACGCGCTCGAGCTTCTGGTCCCGCTGACCGAGGCGCAGAGCGAGGCCCTCTCCGGGATCGAGCGGCTCGAGCGGCGCGCGCCGTCGCTCGCCTTCGCGTCGCCCGTCGCCGCGGCGATCGCCCGGCCGCTCTCGACGGTCGAGCGGCGCGAACGGATCCGCGCCGGGATCGACGCCTTGCGCGCCCTGCTGGCCGTCGCCGGCAGCGCTCCGGCGCCGGCCGCCCTGCTCGTCGCCAGCGGAGGGTTCGACTTCGAGGGGCTGCCGCCGGACGAGTCAGCGGGCCTGCGGGCCGAGCATGCGAGGCTGTTGCGCGCCCTCGCGGCGCGCCGGCTGACGGCTTACACCCTCTTCGCCGGCCCCGAGCGCTTCGCCGGGAGCGGCGCCGACGGGCCGCCGGCGCTGCAGGCCGGGAACCCGGGCGCGGCGAGCGAGCTCGCGGCCCTCGCCGAGGCGTCGGGCGGTCGGGCGTTCGTCGCGGCACCCGACCTCGACCAGCGCCTGCGCGGCGTGCGGCAGGAGCTCGCGCGCTCCTACACGCTCGGCTTCGTGCCCGACGCGCGACCGGGCAGCTCGCTCGCCATCGAAGTGCGCGCGACCCGACCGGGGCTCGCGCTGCGCCACCGGAGCTCGATCTACCTGCGCACCGCCGGCGAGATCGCTGGAGAGGAGGCGTTCCGGACTCTCGTCGCGGCCGCGCCGCCGCCCGATCCCTGCGGAGTGGGCGCCGAAGTCGGCGAGGCGCGTGGGGCGCGGGTCGGGCGCTCGCGCCTCGTCCCGGTCGCGCTGCGCATCCCTCTCTCGGCGCTGCTGCTCCTGGAAGCGGGCGATCGTAAGGTGGGCGGGCTCGACATCCACTTCGCCCTGAGCGCGAGCGACGGCACCCTGCGTGAGCTCGAGCGGCGCGAGCTCGAGCTCGACCTGACGCCGGAAGAAGTCGAGCGGCTCGCGGCTCGGGGCCTGCGCTACCTCGTGGAGATCGCCGCGCCGCCTGGGGAGGCGGTGCTCGCGGTCGTGGTGGTCGATCGGACGAGCGGCGAGCGCTGCGCGGCGCGCGTCGAGCTCGGGGGCGGGCGCTAGCGCTCGACCTGGTCGGCGCCGCGACCACCGTGCCCGACCCCTGGCGCCTCCCCCCCGCCCTGGTCGAGCGCGCCGACCGCGCCCTCTACCTGGCCAAGGGCGCCGGCCGCAACTGCCTGCGCACCAGCGCGTAGGGGCGGGCAACTACGCACGGCGTGCGGCTCGCCCTGGAGCCGCCGCGACCGATCGAGCAGACGTAACTGCTGACGGATACGGACTTTGCAGCTCCCTTACGCCGCCTTCCGAGGGCGAGGCGCATCGTCGCCTTGCCTCCGCCAGGGCGAGTTTCTGGCAGTCCCCTGTTGCGATTTGGCGCTGTGCGGCAGCTATAGGAGTAGAGGGGTCGTTCACGACCCACAGCCGTGGAGGTGCCGATGAGGAGGATTCGAGCGTCACGGACCCACTCGCGCCGAATGAAGGAGGACGGCTGTCGGCCTCGCAACGAGGGCAACGTGCGATCCGGGGCGAACCGAGGATCTCGCCCAGGAGTGGCCCGACGGTGCCGAGGCGCGCTGCAGCGCTTCCAGACAAAGGACATTCTCTTTGGGAGGACATCATGACTGTACGGCTGCCTGTGCGTCGTCGTGTTCCCGCTCCACTGTTGATTCTCATCGCAGTCGCCTCGCTCGCGCCGATTCGGAATCCGACCTACGACACGGGATACTGGGGCGGCAACGCTGGAGGTGGGGGAAACGGAGCTTGTGCACTGACCATCGGAGATGAAGAGGGTACTTGGTGCTCGGGCGGATACGATTCGGAGGACTTCGATCTTGACTGGTTCACAGAGTGCGACGAAGACCGCTGCCACGCTGCAGCCACGTGCCCCGATGGCACTGAGATCAGCTGTGAGGGCGAGTTCGAGGCCCAGGCCGGTGAAGGTGCAGTCTACTGCTTCGACAACGGGAGCACCTTCCCTATCGACAACGACTGGTGTTGAATCATCGGCGAGCACGTATCGGCTGAGGCGGATGCGGACACGGACCTGCAAGGCGCTCGCTGGCGTGCTACTCGCCATTTTCGGCTCCTCCGGTCGAGCCTTCGCGAGAGCTTCGGAGGCCGAGCTGATCGGGGTTCTCGCATCGCCGCGTCCCGCGGTCGAGGTCGACATCGTCGCCAGGGTCCAGCTGCCGGAAGCTGTCGAAGCGACACGGGACCCGAGCTCTTGGCCTGGGCTGCTACGAGGCGCGACGCACCTCACGGTCGACCAGGACGAGTTCGTGATTCCCATCGACTCGGCCGGGCTCGCTCACGTCGAGCTGCGGGCCGCGGGGCGGACTCTCTTCGAGATCCCCTCGCTCCTCGCAGTCGGCCGGCGCAGTATCCCGAATCTAGGATTGCCACCGGCGCGCACCATCTCCGTTCGAAACATCCCTCCGGCGATTCGAGCTTCGGGATCTCCGGTCCTCGTGCGCGTGGTCCCCGTCTCGGTGGCCAGCCCGTGCGACGCGCGCTGGATTCCTGCCGACCAGAGCTTCTCACTCGAGGCGGCGCCAGTCTTGAATATCGAGGGGGCTCGAGAAGGAGTGAGCGTCAGCCTTTTTCATCCGCTCTTCGGCGAGAGGCGTCTCGAGGAGGGCACGGACGCTTCGAGCTGGTCGGGCGGCTCCACGACTTCCGTCGAGATCACGGTCGTCGATCCCGACCTCAGGCCAGTTCCTCGCGCCGCAGTCTTCTTCGGCGCGGCGCGATTCCTGCTGGGCGAGACCACCGAATCGGGCAAGCTCACCCTTGCGGCTCCAGGAGGACGCTGGGACGTCGAGATCAGAGCCCGGACCGGCGAGCGCGGACACTTCTCCCATCGCGTTACGCCGGAGACCGGGACCGCGACGCTGACTTTGCCGGCGCTTTCTGTGCTGGGCGGAAGGGTCGTCGATACCAACGGCCAAGGGGTGAATGGCGCCGTCGTCTGGGTCGCCGATGAGCCGATCCTGCAAGCGCGGACGGGCAGCGATGGCAGGTTCGAGCTGCACGGGCCGACCCTCGAGAGCCTGACGCTCTGCGCGGCGGCGCCCTGGCACGTCGAGGCCGCAGTGGTGGTCGATGCGACGAGGGAGGACCGTGGCGACGGCCTCGTCTTGGTGGTCGATGCCGCGCCGCCTCCGGCGGAATCGGGAGGAGGCACGATTCGGGGCCAGGTCGTCGATTCGGAGCTCCACGGCGTCCCGGGAGCCAGCGTGTTCGTGATCGAGAAGGGGGCCGATGTCGGCCTCCGTCTTCTGGCTGGCCGAGTCGCTCTGGCCACCGCATCCGCGGAGACCGATGAAGCGGGATTCTTCGAGATCGACGCCGTAGCTGCCCCTGGCGCGTACGAGCTCGTGGTCCGGGCCGCCGGGCTGGCGTCGCGGCTCATCGAGGTTCCGGAGCTCTTCGATGCGCCGGATGCAGTCGATGCGGGGACGATCGTCCTGGATCCGGGACGGCGGCTCCTCGTCGAGGTCGTCGATCGATGGGGCGAGCCGATCGAAGGTGCCCATGGGAGCGTGGCGGCGCGTTTGGAAGGGGGGCGCGCCCATCGGACGGTCCAGCTTCGAGGAGTCTCGGCAACCTCCGACGCTTCCGGAGTCCTGGAGCTCGATGGGTTGCCCAGCCAGGTCGAGCTCGAGCTGCGAGTAGAGCGCCCTGGCTTTCGACCCGTCTCCCGGTCGCTCGCGTCCGCTGCGCCAGAGCAACGAATCCGAGTGCGCCTGTCTCGAGCGCTGACGGTGAGCGGGGCCGTCTGGAACCCGGAGGGCCTTCCTGTCGAGGGGGCGCGGGTGCTGGTGCTCGATGGCTCCCAGGCTTCGGCGACCGAGGGCTCCGACAGGCCGATCGGACCCATCCCCACGGTGCTGTCGGACGCGGCCGGGCGCTTCGAGCTCGATGACCTGGACTGTTCGCCGCTCGAGGTCCGCGTGGCGGCCCCCGGTTACTACATCGGGAAGCAGCGGATCGACCCGATCGACTGCGATGACACGGCCACTCTCGGATTCGAGCTGCAGGAGAGCCGGAGATTCCAGGGCTACGTGCGCGGCCCGTCTGGCTTTCCAATTCATGGGGCAGAAGTCCTGCTTCAGGGAGCGTCGGCACGTACGGACGCGAACGGCTATTTCTCGATGTACTTTCCTCAGCCCGGCTGGAACCCGCTCCGCATCGTGGCCAGCGGGTTCAAGGCGCTGGAGTCGATCGTGGTTCCGCTCGACGGAGAGGAAGTGGTCCACCATCTGGTGCTCGAAGTGGACGATTCCGAGGATCCGGGGTGAGGGGCGGCCGCTTCGACTGGGGCGAAGCAGCGGGCAACGTCCGGTCGATTCTCTCCGAGTGCCCTTCGCGCGCTCGCGCCGAAGAGGGAATCGGAGTGGATCGGGCCGGCCGTTGAATCCGAGAGCCGTCCCGTCAACCGCCGCGGAGCCGTTGCCAGAGCTCGCGGGGGGTCAGTCTGGGGTAGGGCAGGTCGAGGGCGGCGGCGAGCAGCTCGCGGTCGCCGGTGACGAACGCCTCGGCGAGCGCGGCGGAGGCCTCGGCGAGGATCCAGGCGTCGTCCGGCTCGACCGCGAGCTCGGCGGCGCGCTCGACCCGGACGAGGTCGACGGCCTGGGCGCGCAGCAGCTCTTCGATCTCGTCGAGCGTCTTGCGCGGCAGCCCGATCTTGCGCTCGAGAACCGCTCGCAGCTCGCCGAGCAGGCGTTCCCCGACCAGCAGCTCGTGCTCGGCGAAGACGAGGGCGAGCAGATCGGCGCAGAGCCCGCGCGAGGCGAAGGCGGCGACCAGGACGTTGGTGTCGAGGAAGATCCTCAAGAGACGTCGCGAAAGACGTCTTCGTCGGTGAGGTAGCCGCGGGCCTCGGCGAAGGGGGCGACGCGCTGGCGCAGGCGGTCGAGCTCGGCCAGCGCCAGCTGGCGCCGCAGCGCTTCGCGCGCGAGCTCGCTCTTGCTCCGGCCCGTGCGGGCGGCGAGCCGGGCCAGGCGCCGCTCGAGCTCCCGATCGAGCCGAATCGTCAGCGCGGCATCACGCATGT
>WYBK01000162.1 GCA_011525905.1 Acidobacteriota bacterium | reverse complement strand
CGGCGCATGAAGAGCAGCGAGGCCAGGACGATGCCGACGGTCACCGCCACGACCATGTCGAAGAGCACGGTCAGGGCGAAGCAGGAGAGCAGCACCACGACGTCGCTGCGGGGCGCCACGCGCAGGGTGTGCAGGACGTGGCGCGCCTCGCTCATCCGGCCGGCGACCTGCAGCAGCAGAGCGGCGAGCGCGGCCATTGGCAGCAAGCCGAGCAGCGGCGCGAGCGCCACCACCGCGAGCAGGACGAACAGGGCGTGCCAGACGGCGGCGATCGGCGAGCGCGCGCCGGAGCGGACGTTGGTCGCCGTGCGCGCGATCGCGCCGGTGGCGGCGAAGCCGCCGAAGAAGGGGGCGAGCACGTTGCCGGTGCCGAGCGCGAGCAGCTCGGCGTCGGGGTCGTGCTTCTTGCCGGTCATGCCGTCGGCGACCACGGCCGAGAGCAGCGACTCGATCGCCCCCAGGATGCCGATCGCGAAGGCGGGCGGCACCAACGCCCGCAGCGTCTCGAGCGAGAGGCCGAGCGGCGCGCCGTCGGCGCCCGGCAGCCGCCAGGGGAGGGCCGGCAGCGGCGGCAGCTGCGGGATGCCGGCGCGCTCGACGCCGTCGGCGAGGTAGCGGAAGCGGCTGGCGATGGTCGCCACCTCGAGCTCGGGCGCCAGCGCGCGCAGCAGCGCCGCCGCCCCCGCCGCGACCCCGAGCGCCACCAGCGGCGCCGGCACGCGCCGCGACAGGCGCGGCCAGAGGAGCAGCAGGGCGAGGGTCAGGGCGCCGATGCCGAGCTCGCTCGCCTGCGCCGTGGGCAGCGCCTGGACGAGGCGGGCGAGCCGGTCGAGGTAGTGCTCGGGCAGCGGCCCGGTCTCCAGACCGAGCAGATCCTTCAACTGCAGCGTCGCGATGACCACGGCGATGCCGGCGGTGAAGCCGGTCGTCACCGGGTGGGGGACGAACTCGATCAGCTTGCCGAGCCGGCCGATCCCCATCGCGATCAACAGGAGCCCCGCGAGCAGGGTGGCGAGGGCCAACCCTCCGAGCCCGTAACGGGCCGAGATCGGCGCCAGGATGACGACGAAGGCGGCGGTCGGGCCGGAAACCTGCACCTTCGAGCCGCCGAGCAGCGCGACCGCGGCGCCGGCGACGATGGCGGTGTAGAGGCCGTGCTGGGGCGGCACGCCCGACGCGATGGCGAGCGCCATCGAGAGCGGCAGGGCGACGATGCCGACGACGGTGCCGGCGGCCAGATCGGCGCGCAGGTCGGCCAGACGGTAGCCGCCGGCGAGCGCCCGGCGCAGGGCCGCGCCCGGGCGCGGCAGCTCCCGGCGCCCGAGCTCGGGGCGCGGCAGGGAACGCGAAGAGGTGGTGGTCACGGAGCGGAGATCATAGTCTGCCGCCGTGACGCCGGATCCGGGAGCCGGAGCCGACGCGCGGCTCGCCGCCGCCTACCGTGCCGCCCGCTACCGCGTCGACGCCCCCGGCGGGGAGCTCGTGCTGCGGGTCGGCCGCCGCTCGCGGCGGCTGGACGCGCTGCTCGCGGCGCTCGGCGCCCGGCGCTTCGCCTGGCTGACCGCGGTCAACCCCGGCTCGCGCCGCCTGAGCGAGCGCGACAACGCTCGCCGGCTGGCACACCTCGACGCCGAGATCGCGCGGCGCGGCTGGCGCGCGCTGCCGGGTGCCAGCCACGACCCGCAGGGCCACTGGCCCGACGAGCCGAGCCGGCTGCTGCTCGACGTCGACGCCGAGACGGCGCGCGCGCTGGCGCGCCAGCTCGGCCAGAACGCGCTGCTGGTGGGCTCGTGCGGGGAGCCGGTGCGGCTCCTCTGGGTCGCGGCGCCGCCGCGCGCCGGCTGACCGGCCGGCGCGCGGCCGGAAACGGCCAGGCTCAGCCGGCCGGCGCCGGCTCCTGGATCGAGCGCAGGTACTCGACGAGCTCGCCGATCTTCCTCTTGGCGTGCTCGCGCCGCTCGGGCGAGTCCCCCTCGGGCCAGAGGAAGACGTCGCCCCAGACCGGCATCTCCTGCAGGCCGTGCCCCTTGACCGGCTTGGTGCCGTCGATGCTCTCGCGGACCTTCTCGGCCGGATAGGCGCCGCCGTTCGCCTTGGCGAGCGCGGTCAGGTCGGTCGGCTTGACCTTCAGGCTGTCGACCAGGTAGCCGTCCCCCTTGGCCGCGGCGCCGTGGCAGTTGACGCAGAAGGTCTTGTAGGTCTGCTTGCCGTTGAAGGCCGAGTAGGTCTCCTCCGCCTCGCTCTGCGCCTCGCCTTCCTGCTGGAGGGCGCCGAGGGCGCCCCACCCGGCGAGCACGGCGGCCACCGCCAGGGCCGCCGCGAATCCGATCGCGACGCGGCGCGCCGAACTCCCGTCCTGGACTCTCATGACGACCTCCTTCCCGGGCCGGCTCGACACTCCGGCTGTCCCGAGCCTAACTCCCGGCCGCCGAACCCGCCACCACGCACCGGGGTGGGCTCGCGGGTGAATCAGCGCTCGCGGGCGAGGACCTCGGTCGACCAGGGGCAGAAGCGACCGACCGTGCCGAGCCAGTAGTCGAGGTCCGCCTCGACGTCTTTCGGGCAGCCGTCGCAGACCTCGATCGCCAGATCGGCGAAGGCGACGTCGGCGGGGTCCAGGTGCCAGCTCCATCCCCAGTTGAAGCCGCCGTCGCCGGCCAGCAGCCGGCCGGAGACGATGCGCTGCGGCCCGGCGCCGACGAGCGCCGTGGCCTGGGCGATCACCTCGGGGTCCGCGCTCCAGATCCGGAAGATCTGCCCGCCCGAGCCGTCCGAGGCGCAGGCCCGGATCGCGAAGACCGCAGTCCCTTCCGGCAGCTCCGGCCGCGTCGGCGAGTCCTTGCCGCAGGCGGCGGCGAGCAGCAGCGACGCGACGAGCGCCTTCGCCGGACGGCGGAGCCTCGGAGCCGCGAGATCGAGCAAGGAGCGAAGGTCCGGCATCCTCGGGGAATCTCGGCGCAGGCGAAGTGGGAAGGAGAATGGTGCAGCCAGGAGGAGTCGAACCCCCAACCTACAGATCCGTAGTCTGTCGCTCTATCCAGTTGAGCTATGGCTGCACAGGAGGGCCTGCGCGGACGGAAAAGTCTAGCCGAGCCCGGGGGCGCCGCGCAACCACCTGAGGCTGTTGGGCCCCGCGGCGTTTGGGCGCAGGCCGTCACCGGCCACAGAATGGGGCCCCAGATGACTCGGATCCACCCCGTCCCGGTCCGGGGCGGCCGAAGCAGGCTCGGCGGGCCGTTCGCGGCCGCCCTCGCGTTCGCGCTCCTCGTCGCCATCGCCGGCCCCTCTGCGTCCCAGGAGATCCTGGCCGAGGCGCCGCCCGAGGCCCTCGCGGCTGGCTCGGGCGACGACGCGGCCGCTCTCGGCTTCGAGACGAGGGCGGCGATCCCCGGGCTCGGCACCCCGGCGTCGGGCTGGGTCGTCGACGAGGCCGGTCTCCTCTCGGCCGAGGTCGTGCGCGCCCTCGACGTCCGGCTGGCCGACCACGAGGCGGCGACTTCCAACCAGGTGGTCGTCCTGACCGTGCCGTCGCTCGGCGGGCTCGAGATCGAGGAGTTCGCCAACGGCGAGGCGAACCGGCGAGGGATCGGCCAGAAGGGAAGGGACAACGGCGTGCTCTTCGTCGTCGCGCCGAACGAGCGGGCGGCGCGGATCGAGGTCGGCTACGGGCTCGAGGCGGTGCTGACCGACGCCCGCGCCGGGCGGATCCTGCGCGTCGACGTCGTGCCCCGCTTCCGCGAAGGGGACTACGCCGGCGGCATCGACGCCGG
>WYBK01000161.1 GCA_011525905.1 Acidobacteriota bacterium | reverse complement strand
CTCGCCCAGTTCGGCACGCTCGCCTGATCCGGCCGCCGCTACCGGTCGGGTAGGCTCTCGCCGATGTCCGCGGCCGAGCGGCGGAGGCGCCGCCAGCACCTGCGAGGATCCGGGAGGGGCGCGTGAGCGACCAGGAGCTGCTGCTGCGCCTGCTGCTCGCGGCGGTCGGCGGCCTGGCGGTCGGCATCGAGCGGGAGTGGTCGGCGCGCCGCGACCAGGATCACAGCCGCTTCGGCGGCGTGCGCACCTTCCTGCTGCTCGGACTGCTCGGCGGCCTGGGGGGCGCCCTGCTGCCGACCGCGCTGCCGGTCGCGCTGCTGGTGCTCGCCGGCGGCGTCCTGCTGATCGCCATCGCCTACCTGGTGTCGGCCTGGCGGGGGACGATCGACGCGACCACCGAGGTGGCGGGCGTGGTCGTGCTGGCGGCCGGGGCGCTCGCCGGCGGCGGCGTGCTCGCGGTGGCGAGCGCGGTGTTCGCGGGCACCGCGGTGGTGCTGGTCGAGAAGAGCCGGATGCATCGCGCGGTCGAGCGGATCCAGTCGGCCGAGCTCGAAGCGGCGGCGCACTTCGCGGTGCTCGCGTTGGTCGTCCTGCCGCTGCTCCCCGAAGGTCCCTTGGGACCGAGCCCGGGGATCGAGCCGCGCAAGCTCTGGGCGTTGGTGCTGGTCTTCTCCGGACTCTCCTTCGCCGGCTATCTCGCGCTGCGCATCGCCGGGCCGCGCCGTGGCCTGGGCCTGGCCGGCCTGCTCGGCGGAGTGGTCAGCTCGACCGCGGTGACGCTCAACTTCGCACGCGACGCCCGCCGTCACCCGGAGATCGGAACGGCGCTCGCGCTCGGCGTGCTGGCCGCCTCGGCCGTCCTGCCGGTGCGCGTGCTGGCGCTCGCCGCGGTCATCCACCTGCCGCTCGCGCTCGCCATGGCGCTCGCCCTGCTCCCGGCGGTGGCGCTCGGCGCGGCGCTGGTCGGCTGGGCGCTGCTGGGCCGTCGCGGCACCGAAGCGTCCGGTGCCGAGCACCCGACCGCACCCGGCAATCCGTTGCGGCTCGGCGCGGCGATCCAGATGACCCTCTTTTTCGCCGTCGTGCTCTTCCTGCTCGCCTACGTGCGCGAGCGCTTCGGCGCGGCCGGGGTGATCGGCGGCGCGGCGCTGCTCGGGTTGACCGACCTCGACGCTCTGACTTACTCCGCCGCCCGCCTGGCCGCCGAGGGGGGGCAGGCGGAGGTCTCGGCGCGCGCGCTGCTGGTCGGCATGCTCGCCAACACGCTCTTCAAGGGAGCGCTGGCGCTCGCGCTCGGATCGAGCGCCTTCCGCCGGCTCGCCGCCGCGGGCTTCGCGGCCTACCTCGCGGCGCTCGCGCTCGGCCTGGCGCTGATCTGAAGTGGCGCTCGACGCGACCCTGGTCGGCAGCCTAGGCGTCGGCCTCCTGCTGCTCGCCTTCTTCGCCAATCTCTTCGGCGCGCTCGCGCGCGACGGCTGGCTCTACCCGGCGATGAACTTGGTCGGCGGCGCGCTCGCCGCGCTCGCCTCCTGGTGGATCGACTATCCGCCGTTCGTCGTGCTCGAAGGGACCTGGGCGGCGGTGGCGGCGGCGGCGCTCGCCCGCCGCTGGTGGCGCGGCCGGCGGCCGCCCTCCGACTGAGCGCGCGCCGGGCGCGTTCCGCTCGGCGCCCTCGACTGTCCCAGGGAGCATGAGAAAGCAACGCCGCCTCCTCCCGCTCGTCCTCGGCCTCGCCCTCGGCACGGCCGCCCACGGTGAAGCCCGAGCCCAGCAGCTGCTCTGGGGCTCGACGCGCGGCGAGCTCGCCCTGCCCGAGCGCCCGACCGAGAGCGCCCATTCGATCGAGCTGGCCGACGACTTCGAGGCCTGGGGCGAGATCGGCGCGGTCGTCGTCGACGGCCTCGCCTGCGCGGAGTGCGCGGCGCCGCGCCTCGGCGCGGTCGAGCTGCGCTTCTGGCGCTGGCGCGCCGAGCGGGGGCCCGGCGAGCTCGAGGCCGAGATCCGCCTCGACGCGGGCGACCCCGGGCTCACCGTCGACTCCGAGCGCCCGGGCAAGCTCTCGCTCCGGCTCGCGACACCCTTTGCCGCGCGCGGCCGCCACTTCCTCTCGGTCCGGCTCGAGTTCGAGACGATCGGCGCCTGGAGCTGGTGGAGCGCCGCCGGCAAGCCGCGGCTCGAGCCCGCCTGGCTGCGCAGCGAGACGGAGGGCTGGTCGCCGGCGCCCAGCGACTCGCCGATCGGCGTCGATCTCGCCTTCGAGCTCACCACCTCGCCCTGGGACGACTTCGCGCTGGCGCGCGGCTGCGGCCGGCTCGAGGTCGAGGCGCCACCGGCGCCGCTCGGCGCGCTGCCCTGGCGGCTGGTCGACGTCGCCGCCGTCGACGGCGAGAGGGCCTGGGCGGTCGGCGTCGCCGACGCTCCCGAAGGCCGTCTTCCGCTGCTCTTCGAGCGGGCGAAGGGAGCCTGGTCGCCGCTCGCCGCGCCGCTGCCCGTCGGGGCGCGTCTCTCGGCGGTCGCCGCGGTTTCCGAGAAGGAGATCTGGTTCGTCGGCTCCGCGCCGTACGCACCGGGCCCGCTGCCAGAGACTCGACAGCCGCTGGCGGTGCGTTACCTGCCGACGACGGGGCACTGGGAGATCCTGCCGACGCCGGTCTATCTGGACGGCGACGCCGAGCTCTTGGACGTCGTCGCGACCGAGGGAGAGGGAATCTGGGCGGTCGGCAGCGCGGTGATCCCGGTCGGCGACGCGGTCGAGCGCGTCGCCCTGGCGCTGCGCCACGACGGCGCGGCGTTCGAGCGGATTCCGGTCGCCGGCCGGCCGTCGACGGGCGAAGGGCTCACCGCGATCGCGGCCGCGGGCGGGCGGATCTGGGCGGTCGGCGGCGACGGTGCGGGAGCGATCGCGCGCAACCTGCTGGTCGCGCGCTGGAACGGCCGGGAGCTCGAGCGGGTGGCGGTGCCCGGTCTCGACCGGGTCGATCGTCTGGCCGCCGTCGCGCTCGACGCCGATCAGGTCTGGCTCGGGGGCCTCACGGGGGGCGGCGACGCCGTCCTGGTCCGGTTCGACGGGCTCGCCTGGCAGGAGCACCCGAGCGCCGTCGGCGGCGCAGCGCTCGCCGCCGATGCCAAGGGCTTCGTCACCGCCGGAGCGGGCCTCGCTTCGTTCGTCGACGGCAAGTGGCGCCCCGAGCCGGATGGGCCGGCGGTGGCGTTCGGCGGCCTCGCGGCGCCGCGGCCCTGCGCGCTGTTCGCCGCCGGCTCGCACGCGGCGAGCACCGGCGAGCGGGGGCTGGTGCTGCGCCTCGTGCCCCGAGGCTTCGCCGACGGCTTCGAGTCGGGCGGCTTCGAAGCCTGGACGCTCGCGGTCCCCTGAGCTCAGCGGAGCGCGGAGACGGCAGCGTCCGCCTTGACCCTCCGGGAACCCTCGCTTAGTGTCCTCGGGCCGCGAAGAGCGCGGCCCCACCCACGACACCGAGGCGCTCCATGTCCGAAGGTTCCCGCTCATCCTCGCTCGTCCGCTTCGCCGGCCTGCTCCTCCTGGTCGCCGGCTCGGCGCTCGCGGGCGGCCTGATCGCGACGGCCCGCCGACCCCCCGCCGACCCGGCGGGGCCTGCCTCGCCGACGGTTTCGATCGCCGAGGGCCCGGTCGCGCGCATCGGCGGCGAGGCGATCCTCGGCGCCGAGCTCGAGGCCGCGGTCGCGTCGGCGCTCGAGCAGACCCGGGCCAAGCACGAGCAGCAGATCGCCCAAGAGGCCAAGAAGATGGTCGAGCCGCAGCTCGAGCGGCTGATCGAGGAGCGGCTGCTCGAGCGCGCGGCGCGCGAGGCGGGGGTGTCGAAGGACGCCTACCTCGGGCAGACGCTCGGGGTCACCCGCGAGGATGCCGTGCGCTGGCTCGAGGCCCGCGGCATGGACCCCGCCGAGGCCGCGCGGCGCGAGGACTACGTCGCGCGCGCCATCGCGTCGATCGCCGGCGCCCGGCGCGGCGAGGTGCTCGCCGAGCTGCGCGAGCGCTTTCCGGTCGAGGTGCTGCTCGAGCCGGAGCGGACGAAGGTCGAGGCGGGCAGCGCGCCGCGGCGCGGGGGCGGCGCGGGCGCGCCGGTCGAGATCGTCCTCTTCTCCGACTTCGAGTGCCCCTTCTGCGCCCGGCTCGTGCCGACGCTCGCCGAGATCGAGGCGCGCTACGGCGAGCGGGTCTCGGTCGCCTTCCGCAACTTCCCGCTGGCGATCCACCCGCGGGCGCAGGCGGCCGCCGAGGCGGCGCTCTGCGCCGGCGAGCAAGGGCGCTTCTGGCAGTACCACGACGCGCTCTTCGCGAATCAGAAGGCTCTCGCCTCGGAGGCTCTGGTGGCGCGGGCGGGCGTGCTCGGCCTCGACCAGCCGCGCTTCGAGGCCTGCCTGGCCGACGGCCGGATGGCCGAGCGGGTGCGGGCAGACCTCGGCGCGGGGCGAGCGGCCGGAGTCAGCGGGACGCCGGCGCTCTTCGTCAACGGCCGGCGCCTCGACGGCGCGCGTCCCTTCGCCGACATCGCCGCGCTGATCGACGACGAGCTGGCTCGTCGCGGCGCTTGACGGGCGCGGGGATCGTACGTAGGCTCTCGCGGAAACTCGGCACTCATGCGGCTTCGCCGCTTCTCGGGAGGGGGAATGCGCACCAAGCTCTTCGTCTGTAGCCTGCTCGTGCTGGCCTTCGCGGCGCTGCCGGCGGGCGCGATCACCCGCGCCGAGTTCCCGCAGGGGCTCGACGCCTCGAATTGGCCGCCGCAGGACCCCGCGGTGCGGGCCGCCTGGATCGCCGCGCTCGGCGACG
>WYBK01000160.1 GCA_011525905.1 Acidobacteriota bacterium | reverse complement strand
GCACGTCCGGCAGCGCGCGCCCGATGATCACGCTCATCGCGTAATCGAGATAACTGCGCTTCATCTCCTCTTCGATGTCGACCGCGATCGGCCGATCGAAGGGCAGCAACGTGTTCTGGTCGGTCATATCGGCGGCGGTGCTTTCCCGGGTATCAGACGTCCAGGTTGCGGACGTTGAGGGCGTTCTGCTCGATGAACTCGCGGCGGGGCTCGACGAGGTCGCCCATCAGGATGGTGAAGATGTTGTCGGCTTCGACGTCGTCCTGGATCTTGACCTGCAGCAGGCGGCGTTTGGTGGGGTCCATGGTGGTCTGCCAGAGCTGCTCGGCGTTCATCTCGCCCAGGCCCTTGTAGCGCTGGATCGACAGGCCCTTCTTGGCGCCGGCGTAGAGCGTCTCCATGGCGTCGTCGAGCGTCTCGTGCGCGGTCGGCTCCGGGGCGTCCTTCTTCCCGCCCCCCTCCTCGACCTTGCGCACCGTGAACTGCTTGGCGGCGAGGGCTTCGAGCGGCGCGCGGTCGGAGGCGAGCGCCCGGTACTCGACCGAGGTCACCAGGCCCCAGTCGATCCGCACGCGGCGCTCGACGCCGTCGCGGCGCGAAAGGAACGAGATGACGCCGGTGCCGTGCTCCTCCTCGTGACCGACCTTGACCTGGCGGAAGCCCGAGGCCTCGAGGATGTGCGCCACCTCCTCGAGCCGCGCCGGATCGGCGAGCGAGCGCTTGTCGGTGAGGCCGTGGAGCAGCGCCACCTGGATCGCGTCGGCCGGGTAGCCGCGGGTGACCAGCTTCGCCAGGTTCTGGCGCAGCGCCTCGACCTTCTCGACGAACGAGGCCAGCCGCGGGCCGCGCAGCGCCCGGCCGTCGCCGACCGAGAGCTCCCAGCCGTCCTTGATCCGCTCGACCAGGAAGGCCTGGTACTCCCGATCGTCCTTCAGGTAGGTCTCGCGCCGGCCCTCCGCGACCTTGTAGAGCGGCGGCTGGGCGATGTAGAGGTGGCCGCGCGCGATCAGCTCGCGCATCTGGCGGAAGAAGAAGGTCAGGATCAGCGTGCGGATGTGCGAGCCGTCGACGTCGGCGTCGCACATGATGATCAGCTTGTGGTAGCGCAGCTTCGCGACGTCGAAGTCCTCGCGCCCGATGCCGGTGCCGAGCGCCGTGATGATCGTCTTGATCTCCTCCGAGGAGAGCATCTTGTCGAAGCGCGCCTTCTCGACGTTCAGGATCTTGCCGCGCAGCGGCAGGATCGCCTGGAACTTGCGGTCCCGGCCCTGCTTGGCGGTGCCGCCCGCCGAATCGCCCTCGACCAGGAAGAGCTCGGCGAACTCCGGATTGCGCTCCGAGCAGTCGGCGAGCTTGCCGGGCAGCGCCGCGGCGTCGAGCGCGCCCTTGCGGCGGGTGAGCTCGCGCGCCTTGCGCGCCGCCTCGCGGGCGCGCGCCGCCTCGACGCACTTCTCGATCACCCGCTTGGCGATGCCCGGGTTCTCCTCGAAGAAGCTGCCGAGCTTGTCGTTGATCACCTGCTGCACCCACCCCTTGATCTCCGAGGAGACCAGGCGGTCCTTGGTCTGCGAGGAGAACTTCGGGTCGTGGATGCGCACCGAGACCACGGCGGTCAGTCCCTCGCGGACGTCGTCGCCGGAGAGCGAGACCTCCTTCAACGCCTTGGCGAGGCCCGCGGACTGCGCGTAGGCGTTGATCGTGCGGGTCAGCGCCGCCTTGAACCCCTCGAGGTGGGTGCCGCCGTCGCGGTTGTTGATCGTGTTGGTGAACGAGTAGATCTGCTCGGCGTAGCCGTCGTTCCACTGCAGCGCCACCTCGCAACGCTCCTCGACGCCGTCGCGCACGGCGGTCTCCTCGAAGGCGATCGGCTTGGGGTGCAGCGCGTTCTTGTTGCGGTTCAGGTGGTCGACGAAGGAGGCGATGCCGCCGGCGTACTCGAAGTCCGCGCTCTTGTCGCTGCGCTCGTCGGCCAGCCTGATCTTGACGCCCTTGTTCAAGAACGCCTGCTCGCGCAGGCGCGTCGCCAGGACGTCGTAGCTCATCTCGAGCACCGAGAAGACCTCGGGGTCGGGGACGGTGCGGATCTTGGTGCCGCTCTTCTTGGACTTGCCGATGACGGCGATCGGCGCGTCCGGCTTGCCCCGGCGGTAGGTCTGGAACCAGACCTGGCCGTCGCGCTTGATCTCGAGCTCGAGCAGCGCGGAGAGCGCGTTGACCACCGAGACGCCGACGCCGTGCAACCCGCCCGAGACCTTGTAGACGTTGTTGTCGAACTTCCCGCCCGAGTGCAGCTCGGTCATGATGACCTCGGCCGCCGAGCGCCCCTCCCCCTTGTGCGTGTCGACCGGGATGCCGCGGCCGTCGTCCTCCACGGTCACCGAGTTGTCGGTGTGGATAGTGACCAGGACGTGCGTCGCGTAGCCGGCCTGCACTTCGTCGATCGAGTTGTCGACCAGCTCGAAGACCATGTGGTGCAACCCCGAGGCGTCGTCGGTGTCGCCGATGTACATGCCGGGGCGCTTGCGCACCGCCTCGAGGCCTTTCAGGACCTTGATGTCTTCGGCGGTGTAAGTGGGCACGCTCTTGGCCAAAGGGGTCTCTCCGGAGGTCGTTGCCGAGGGGGTCGGGCGGCGCGTTGGCGCGGGCCGCTCCGCGGGGCTCAAGCTATCATGGCGCGGCCCCTGCACGCAAGCCGTAAGTCTATGAAAAATAAGCTTCTTCTCTGGCCTTTGCGGCGCCTTTACGCGAGCGCTCCCGCGCCTGCCACGGCCACCCGCTCGAGCGCGGCGCGCGCCGGGAAGACCTCGGGGCGGCTCGAGGTCAGGAAGAGCTGGCCGAAGCCGTCGAACAGCGGCAGCAAGCCCGCCAGCCGGCGGCGGTCGAGCTCGGCATCGACGTCGTCGACCAGCAGCAGCGGCTCGCGGCCGGCCGCGGCCAGGCGGCGCGCCAGGGCCAACGTCAGCAGCAGCCCGACCAGCTTCTGCTCCCCGGCCGAGGCGACCTGGCGCGCCGGCGCGCCGGCCCAGTCGACCGCGAGGTCATCGCGGTGCGGCCCGACGAGCGGCGCCCCGCGCCGGCGCTCGGCGGCGCCAGCGCGCTCGAGCTCGGCATGGAGCGCCTCCTCGCCGGCGACCGCGGCCGGCGGCGACGGGCGGTAGGCCAGCGCGAGCGGGGGGAGCGCGAGCCCGCTCTCGCCGGCCGCGGCCGCCAGCTGCGTGGCGAGCTCGGCGGCCAGCCGCGCGCGGCCGGCCGCGAGCTCGGCGCCGTGGCGCGCCAGCAACCGGTTCCAGGGCTCGAGCTCGCCGCCACCGCGCGCGAGCAGCGCGCGCTTCTCGGCGAGCGCCCGCTCGTAGCGGCCGAGCGCGTCGAGCAGCGCCGGTCTCAGGTGCACCAGCCCGCGGTCGAGGAAGCGGCGACGAGCGGCCGGGGCGCCGGCCACCAGCTCGGCATCGCGCTGCGTCCAGGCGAGCGCCGGCAGGACCGCCAGATGCTCGGCGAGCGGCGTGCGCTTGTCGTCGAGCGTGCGGCGCCGCGCCCCGCCGGCGAGCGCGACCGCGAGCCGGCGCGCCGGGGCGTGGCCGACCTCGGCGCCGACGAAGAAGCCCTCCGTGCCGGCGCGCACGCAGTCGCCCAGCTGCGCGGTGCGGAAGCTGCGGGTGGTCGCGGCGAGGTAGACCGCCTCGAGAAGGCTGGTCTTTCCGGCGCCGTTGTCGCCGACCAGCAGGACCCGGCCGGCGGGGGGCGCCCAGTCGAGCGCGGCGAAGCTGCGGAAGTCGCGGAGGCGAAGGCGGGCGAGCGCGGGCAGCAGCGTCAGATCCGCATCGGCATGATGATGCAGACGTACCGCTCGTCGGGCTCCTCGGCGCCCTCCGGGCGCGCCGGGTGGCCGACGCACTGGCTGTTCTCGTCCTTGAGCTCGAGCAGCACGCGGTCGGTCTCGACCGCCGAGAGGAACTGCGCCAGGTAGTCGGGATTCAGGCCGATCTTGAGCGCCGGGCCGGCGTAGTCGCAGCCGACCGTCTCGGAGGCCTCGCCCAAGTCGGGATTGGCGGCGGCGATGGCGATCTCGGAGTCGCCGAACTCGAGCTTGACGCCGCGGTTGCGCTCGCCGGTCATCAGCGCGACGCGCTGCACCGCCTCGGCCAGCACCCGCCGCTCGACGGTGACGCGCTTGTCGTTGCCGCGCGAGATCACCCGCTCGTAGTCGGGGAAGGCGCCGTCGAGGATGCGGCAGATCATCTCGCGCGCTCCGCAGCGGAAAGAGAGGTGGTGCTCGCCGCGGCGCAACTCGACCTGCCCCTCCCCCTCGAGCCGCAGCAGCTCCTGCAGCGCCTTGCGCGGCACCAGAATCGAGTCCTCGCCCGCGGCGGCGGGCAGCGCGACGTCGATCAGCGCCAGGCGGTGGCCGTCGGTGGCGACCATCTCGGCGCGCTCGCCCTTCAGGCGCAGCAGCGCGCCCGACAGCTGGAAGCGCGACTCCTCCGACGAGACCGCGAACAGCACCTTGCCGATCAGCCGGCGGCAGCTCGCCAGCGGCAGCGCCAGGCGCGGCTGGCCCTCGACCGTCGGCAGGGTCGGGAAGTCGGCGGCCGGCAGGCCGTGGATGCGGAAGCGCGAGCGGCCGGCGACGACGCGCAGCGCGCGCTCCGACTCGAGGGTCAGCTCGATCCGCTCGGCGGCCACGGCGCGCACGATCTCGGCGAACTTCTTGGCCTGGACGGCGAGCGCGCCCTCGCCGGCGATCTCGGCCGGGATCGACGAGGTCAGCGAGACGTCGAGGTCGGTCGCCGCGAGGTGGAGGCGGTCCCCGGCGGCGCGCAGCAACAGGTGGGAGAGCACCGGGATCGTCGTGCGGCGCTCGACGATCCCCTGCATCGGCGCCAGCTCGGCCAGGAGGTCCTCACGCTTCAGACGAAGTTCCATGCGCTTCTCCGATCACTGTTCGAGATGGGGAAAATAGCACAGCCGTAGCCCATCGCCGTGCCCTGCGGAGAGCGCGGAAAAGGGTCGGGAGGCCCGGCGCGCCGGGCCTTTCGGCGCTCCACGATCTGCGGAAAAGGGCTGTGGAAGCCGCGGGTTCGCGCTGTGGAGAACCGGCGGGCACCGGGGCTCTCCGCAGCTTCTCCACAGGGGATCTCCGCCGGGTCTTCCACAGGCGCGGCCGGCGCCTCAGGAGAGGTGCTTGGTCATCCCCTCGAGGGTGCGCGCGAGCTCGGCGTTGGTGGCGCGCAGTTGCTCGATCTTCTCGACCGAGTACATGACCGTCGAGTGGTGCTTGTCGTTGAACTGGCGACCGATCTCCGGGTAGGAGAGGTCGGTCAGCTGCTTGCAGAGGTACATCGCCACCTGCCGCGGGAAGGCGATCTGCTTGGCGTTCGAGCGCGACTTGATCTCGCCCACTTTGAGGCCGTAGTGGCGCGCGACGAACTTGATGATCTCGGCGGCGGTGGCGCGCCGGCCGTTCTCCGGCAGGATGTCGCGCAGCGTCTCCTTGGCGAGATCGAGCGACATCGGCTTGGCGGTCAGGGAGGCGAAGGCGACCACGCGGTTGAGCAGGCCCTCGAGCTCGCGCACGTTCGACTTGACCTGATTGGCGACGAACAGCGCGACGTCGTCGGGCACTGCGACGCCGTCGAGGTCCGCCTTGCGGCGCAGGATCGCCACCTTGGTCTCGAGATCGGGCGCCTGGATGTCGGCGATCAGCCCCCACTCGAAGCGCGAGCGCAGCCGCTCCTCGATCGCCGGGATCGCCCGCGGCGAGGAGTCCGAGGAGAGGATGATCTGCCGCTGGCTGGTGTAGAGCGTGTTGAAGGTGTGGAAGAACTCCTCCTGCGTCCGCTCCTTGTTGGCCAGGAACTGGATGTCGTCGACCAGCAGCACGTCGATCGAGCGGAAGCGCTCGCGAAACGACGGCATCGATTTGAAGCGCAGGGAGTTGATCAGCTGGTTGACGAACTGCTCTGCGGTCAGGTACTGCACCTTCAAGCCCGGATGGCGGGTGCGCACGTGGTGGCCGATGGCGTGCAGGAGGTGGGTCTTGCCGAGGCCGACGGGCCCGTAGAGGAAGAGCGGGTTGTAGCTGCGCGACGGGCTCTCGGCCACGGCGCGCGCGGCGGCGTGCGCGAACTGGTTCGAGCTGCCGACCACGAAGGTCTCGAAGGTGTACTTCGGATTGAGCCGCTCGAGCGGCGCCGCCGCGGCCGTCGCCGGGCGCTCGTCCCCGCCCTCCTCGGAGGTCAGGAAGACCTGCAGCAGCTCGTCGGCGACGGCCGCCGCCGCACGGTCGATCAGGTGTCGATAGCTCTCCTCGACGGTGTGCACGAAGCGTGCGCTCGGGGCGACCAGCACCAGCTCGTCCGGGCTCTCGCTGCGCACCGCGAGCGGCGCGATCCAAGTCGAGAACTCCTCGGGGGGCAGGGCATCGCGCAGCCCGGCGGCGATGCGCGGCCAGATCCTCGGCGTGGTCAAGGCGGTCCTGGTGTCGAGCGACGGTTCAACAGATTTTCCACAGCCTGTGGAAATTTCCGGCCGGAGACCCGGATGGGGGAGCGGCGGGGCGGCGGCAATATACCATGGGGGAAGGGGCCGGTGCCGGTCCGCGGGGGCGAGCGGCCGCGGCGCCGAGCCGCGGCGCACGACGCCTCGGGACCCTCCCGCGGCGGAGGATACCCCGCCCGGCGGGGTGGTTGCGCCGGCCGCTGGGAATGCGAGCCTTGGCACAGGCGTTGCTACCACCAGAAGGCAGGTAGAACGGTTGCGTATGTGGGGAGGTTCCACTTTCCAGACCTATTCCTACCTGAAGTCGGGGGCCCAGAGGGCCCCAACCCACTGAACGACTCGCCAAACCCCCCTAGACAACAGGGGTAGAGCCACAAAAGCCAACCTCCGAAGGAACCTCCCCCGTACGGTTTTCTGACCTCGGCCCCGGGCGACCCGCCCGGGGCCGAGTGTTTTCCGGCCCCTGCCGCCCTGACACACCCACCGCCAAAACGGCCCGGGCTACACTCCCGGCCGATGCCGACCGACGCCGACCGGCTGCTCGCCTGGTACGACCGCGAGCGCCGTGACCTGCCCTGGCGTCGCCGGCGCGACCCCTGGGCGATCTGGGTCTCCGAGGTGATGCTCCAGCAGACGCGGGTGGAGACCGCCACTCCCTACTTCGAGCGGTTCCTGGACCGGTTTCCGGACCCCGGCGCGCTCGCCGCCGCGCCGGTCGAGCGCGCGCTCGAGCTCTGGTCCGGACTCGGCTACTACCGCCGCTGCCGCCAGCTGCACGCCGCGGCCGGGCGGGTGGCGGCGGCCGGCGGCGTGCTGCCGCGCCGCGCCGCCGAGCTGGCGCAGTTGCCGGGGGTGGGCGCTTACACGGCGGCGGCGATCGCGTCGATCGCCTTCGGCGAGCGGGTGCCGGCCGTCGACGGCAACGTCGTGCGCGTGCTGGCGCGCCGCGCCGCGCTCGCCGGCGCGCCGGAGCGGGCGGCGACCCGGCGGGCGATCGCCGCGGCGGCCGAGGCGCTGCTCGACCCGCAGCGCCCCGGCGACTCCAACCAGGCGCTGATGGAGCTCGGGGCGACGCTCTGCACCCCGCGTGCGCCGCGCTGCGCCCAGTGCCCGCTGGCAGAGGGGTGCCAGGCGTGGCAGCGCGGCGCGCCGGAGCGCTACCCCGCGCGGCGGACGCGGACCCCCGGAGTGGCGCTCGCCCAGACCGCGGCGCTGGTCGAGGCCGAGGGGCGCTGGCTCTTCCTGCGGCGCGCGGAGGGGGCGAGCCTGCTCGCCGGGCTCTGGGAGCTGCCGACGGTGGCGGGCAGCGGGGCCACCGCCGAGGCGGCGCTCGCCCGGGCGCACGGCGGCAGCTGGCGGCTCGGCGAGGAGCTCGCGCGAGTGCGCCACGCGATCACCTTCCGGCGGCTGGAGATCGTGGCGCGGCGCGCCGAGTGGTCGGCGCGAGGGGAAGCCGCCGGCGTGGCCGAAGGGGAGGAGGCGGCCTGGCTCGCGCCCGACGAGGCGCGCGAGCGCGCGCTCACCGGGGTGGCGAGGAAGCTGCTCGACCGGCTGGCGCCGGCGCGCGGGATCAGAAGGAGAAGCCGCCCGCGGGCCAGTTCCCGCCGGCGAGGATGAACCAGCCGACCAGCTTGTCGTCGATCTCACGAAGCCGCTTGGCGACCAGGCCGCAGAGGATGTGCAGCAGGCGCAGCGACGAGACCTTGCGCATGTCGAGCAGCCCCTCGACCACGTCCTCGGGGATGGCGAGCACGACCGCGCCCGCGTCGTGCGCCTTGGCCAGCGCCGAGCGGGGCTGCCGGTCGATCAGCGCCATCTCGCCGAAGTAGTCGCCGCGCTCGAGAATGGCGAGCGCCTCCTCGCCGGCGCCGGGGATCATCTTGCTGATGCGCACCCGACCGTCGAGCACGACGTACATGGCGTCGCCCGGGTCCCCTTCGCGGAACAGCACCTCGCCCGGCTTGAGCTTCTTCTCGCGCGAGAGCGAGGTCAAGAAATTGATCTCGAGCGAGGAGAGCTTCTGCTCGGTGAACAGGCTGCGCTTGGCCGAGAGGTCGATGCGGAACTCGCCGCTCGGCGGCCGCGCCGCGACGCCGGCGGCGCGCGCCTCGGGCGGCCCCTGGGCGAAGAAGCGCACCAGCTTCTCGTTGGTGCGCCGCAGCTTGATCGAGAGGCTGCGCCAGAAGGCCCAGTAGAGCGCCATCGCCAGGCGCGGATCGCGCTCGAGCGGCTCGGCGACCGCCTCGTGCGAGAGCACGAGCAGGGTGCTGCGCGTGGTGGCGAGCGCGTCGCCCGAGCGGGTCGCGGCGTCGACGAAGCCGGCCTCGCCGAACAGGTCGCCGGCGTCGAGCTGCGCGAGCGGGAAGAGGCCGTAGGGGGTGGCGCGCTGGATGCGGACGTGGCCGGACTCGACCAGATAGGCCTCGCGGCCGGTGTCGCCCTGGCGCAGCACGAGGTCGCCGGCGGCGACGTCGCGCGGCGCGAGCGCGGCGGCGAGCCGCTCGAGCTGGGCCGGCGCGAAGTGCGAGAAGAGCGGGAAGCGGGCGATGCGCTCGGGCTCGACCACGGCGCCAAGTCTAGCCGCAAGCGAGGCCGCGCGGCGTCTCCGGCGGCATCGCGTAGCATGCCGGCCGCCCCGGTCGGACCAGCGGCGGGGCGACGAGGGCACCATGCCGACCTATCGCCTCACCGTCGAGTACGAGGGGACGCGCTACCGGGGGTGGCAGGAGCAGAAGAACGCCCGCACGGTCGCCGGCGAGCTGCGGCGCGCGCTCGAGGCGGTGGCGGGCGCGCCGGTCGAGCTCGGCGGCGCGGGGCGCACCGACGCGGGGGTGCACGCCGCGGCGCAGGAGGCGCACCTGCGCCTGGCGCGCGCGCTCGACCCCGAGGCGGCCCGCGCCGCGGTCAACGCCCGCCTGCCGAGCGACATCCACCTGCTCGCGCTGGCGCCGGCCGACGCGCGCTTCCACGCGCGCCACGATGCGCTCGCGCGCGCCTACCTCTACCAGATCGCCCACCGGCGCACCGCCTTCGGCAAGCGCTTCGTCTGGTGGGTCGAGCGGCCGCTCGACGTCGCGGCGATGGCCGCGGCCGCCGCGGCACTCGCCGGGCGTCACGACTTCGCGCGCTTCGCGGACCGGCGCGCCGAAGGCTCGACCCTGGTCGAGGTCGAGCGCGCCGAGCTCGCGCCGGCGGGCGACCTGCTGCTCTTCCGCATCGTCGCCTCGCACTTCCTCTGGAAGATGGTGCGCCGGCTGGTCGGCGCGCTGGTCGAGGTCGGCGCCGGGGCGCTCGCGCCGGCGCGCTTCGCGGCGCTGGTCGAGGACCCGCGCGCGCACCCCGAGATCGACCTGGCGCCGGCGACCGCGCCCCCCTCGGGCCTCTTCCTCGAGCGCGTGATCTACCCGGGCGAGGCGGCGCTCGCGCCGCTCGCGCCGCTCGTCGCCGTGGTCACTCCGGCGTCAGCAGCTCGAGCTGCGGGGAGCCGACCCGCAGCCAGGCGGCCGCCTCGACCCGCTCGAGCCAAGCCGCGCGCGCGCCCGGGTCGAGGCGCAGGACGGGCAGGCCGCGGCGGGCGAGCTCCTCGTTGAGCCGCTCGTCGACCGCGCGCTGGAAGCCGGGATCGGCGGCGCGCACGCCGTCGGGCGAGGGCTGGGCGAGCACCGGCACGTAGACGAGCAGGTCGTAGGTCGGCAGCCACCCCTCGACCAGCGCCTCGAACTCGGAATCGCGCCCGGCGGCGAGCAGCAGGTAGACGTAGTTGTCGAGCACGCTGCGGTCGCAGAGCACGACCGGGTAGCGGGCCGCGGCGACCAGCTCCTCGGCCACCTGGGTGAGCAGGATCCAGCGCTGCGCCGGCACGGTGGTGGCCTCGTTGATCGGCAGCGGCGAGCGGCGCGCGACCTCGTGGACGATCTCGAGCGCCACGTCGCGCCGCTTGAGCCGCGCGGCGAGCCCGTAGCAAAGGGTGGTCTTGCCGACGCCGTGGCTGCCGACGAAAGCGATCTTGGCGCGCGGCTCAGCAGGCATCGGCGTCCGATTCTAGGCGGTCGAGCTCGGCGGCGACCGCGTCGAGCGCGGCGGTGAGCGGGGCGTCCGCGATCGTGAGCGGCGGCGCGAGCTGCACGACGTCGCCCGCGGCCCCGCCGGCGAGCACCAGCACGCCACGGCGCGCCAGGCGCGCGGCGAGCCGGCGCGCCGGCGCCGGCGCGGCGAGCGCGATCCCCCAGAGGGCGCCGCGGCCGCGCAGGGAGGCGCCGTCGACCCGGGCGACTGCCGGGGCGAGCTCGGCGGCCAGGCGCTCGCCCAGAGCCCGGGCGCGCTCGACCAGGCGCTCGCGCGCGATCAGGTCGAGCGTGGCGAGCGCGGCGGCACAGGCGAGCGGATGCGCGACGAAGGTGCCGGTGTGCAGGGCCTCGCCCGCCCGCCTGAAGGGCTCGAAGAGCTCGGCGCTGCCGATCGCGGCCGCGATCGGCAGCCCGCCGCCGAGCGCCTTGCCGCAGCAGAGCAGATCGGGGCGCACCCCCTCCGCCTCGACCACGAAGTGCGCGCCGGTGCGGCCGAAGCCGGTCAGCACCTCGTCGGCGATCAGCAGCGTGCCGCTCGCGCGGCAGGCGGCGGCGAGGGCGGCGAGCCAGCCCGGAGGGGGTGGCAGCACCCCTTCGCGGCCGACCACCGGCTCGACCAGCGCCGCGCCGATCGCGCCGTCCGCGAGCGCGGCCGCGATCCGCGCCGGCTCGGCTCCGAACGGCAGGCGCACCACGCCGGGGCGCAGCGCCGCTGCGAACGGCGCGCGGAACTCCGCGCGCGAGGCCGCGGCGAGCGCGCCCAGGGTGAGGCCGTGGTAGCCCGGGTCGAAGGCGAGCAGCCCCGCCCGGCCGGTGGCGGCGAGCGCCGCCTTGAGCGCGACCTCGACCGCGTCGGCGCCGGAGACCGCGAAGTGGATGCGAGGACGGTCGACCGGCGCGAGCGCGGCGAGCCGGCGGGCGAGCGCGACGCGCGCCGGGTGGGCCGCGACGTCGCCCAGGCCGTGCAGCAGCTCGCCGGCCTGGCGCGCGACCGCTTCGAGGATCTCGGGTGGCCGGTGGCCGACCAGGGCGACGCCGAAGCCCGAGGTGAGATCGACGTAGCGATTGCCGTCGACGTCGAGGACGTTGGCGCCGAGCGCTTCGCGCCAGACGATCGCCGGCTCGTCGCGCGGCCCGAGGGTCGAGATGCCGGGCGCCTCGACGCGCGCCAGCTCCGCCGACAGCCGGCGGCTCTCCGGCCCCGGCGGCGGCACGACGATCTCGGGGGGCTGGTCGCCGCGCGTCAGGCGAGCGCCGCGCACGCGAGCGCTCAGCCGCCCATCTCGCGGCGGCCGGCGAGCGAACGCCCGAGTGTCACCTCGTCGGTGTACTCGATGTCGCCGCCGACCGGCATGCCGAAGGCGAGCCGGGTGAGGGCGAGGCCACGCCCGGCGAGCAGGCGCGCCAGGTAGAGAGCCGTCGCCTCCCCCTCGACGTTCGGATTGGTGGCGATCACCACCTCGGCGACGCCCTCCAGGCGCGCCAGCAGGCCGTCGATGGCGAGCTCGTCGGGGCCGACGCCGCGCTGCGGGGAGAGAGCGCCGAGCAGCACGTGGTAGAGGCCGCGGTACTCGCCGGTGCGCTCGAGCGGCTGGATGTTGAACGGCTCCTCGACCACGCAGATCTTGGTGCGGTCACGCGCCGGATCGGTGCAGAGCGCGCAGGGCTCGACGTCGGTGATGGCATTGCAGACCGAGCAGTGGAAGAGCCGCTCCTTGACCTCGACGATGGCGCGCGCGAGCTCCTCGGCCTCCCGCTTGGGGACGCGCAGCAGATGGTGGGCGAGCCGGGCGGCGCTCTTGGGCCCGATCCCGGGCAGGCGCGCGAGCTCGGTGGTCAGGCGGCGCAGCGGGTCGGGCATGGCGGGCGCGCTCGGAAGGCTGCGGGGCTCAACCGAGGCCGGGCAGGCCGCCGGCCATCGAGCCGAGCCGGCTCTGCAGCGCCTCGTCGACCTTGCGGTTGGCCTCGTTGACCGCGGCGAGCACCAGGTCTTGCAGCATCGCCGGGTCGCTCGGGTCGATCGCCTCGGGGTCGATCGCGACCGACAGGAGGTGTTTGTGGCCGCTCATGGTGACCTTGACCATGCCGCCGCCGGAGGCGGCCTCGATCACGAGCTCGCCGAGCTCGCGCTGCATCCGCTCCTGCATCTGCTGAGCCTGGCGCATCAGTTTCTGGATGTTCATTCGGGCTCCTCGGGGCGATTCTCGGATTCGTCGGCCACGTCTGCGACGACGCCGCCGAAGATCTCGAGCACCGCCTGGACGCGCGGGTGCTCGTGGATCGCCGGGTCGGGACGCGCCGGCTCGGGGCGCGCCGGCTCGGCGGCCGCGGCGGGCGGCGCCCCGGCGTCGGGCGCGCCCTCGCGCGCCAGCCAGCGCGTGCCGGCGCCGAAGGTGGCGCCGACGGCCGCCGCGATCACCTCGCGGTTGGCCGGGCGAGCGAGCGCCGAGGCGAGCAGCGTGCGCGCCGGCGAATAGGTGATCTCGACCCGGCCGTCGAGCAGGGTGATCGCGGCGCCCTCGAAGTGCGCGGCGAGCGCCGGCCGGCGCAGGGCGAGCTCCTCGCGGAAGCGTTCGACCGGATCGTGCGTCGGGGCGTCGGTCGCCGGCGCCGGGTCGGCCTGCGGCGGCGCGGTCGCCGCGGGGGCGACCGGCGGCGGCTCGTCCGGCGCGGCGGTCGGAGGGGGCGTGGCCGCGGGGCGGGGCGCGCGCGCGCGTGGCGCCGGCGGCTGGTCCGGCGCGGCGCCCAAGCCGCCGCCGGCGAGCAGCGCCTCGATGCGCACCAGTTTCGGCAGCTCGGCTGCGCGCAGCCAGGCGATCTCGAGCGCGAGCGCGGCGGCGTCGCTGCGGCGCACGGCGGCCTCGCTCG
>WYBK01000159.1 GCA_011525905.1 Acidobacteriota bacterium | reverse complement strand
GTCTCGATCCTCTGGGAGTGGCTGCACAAGGGGGCGAGGTTGACGGCGGACGATCCGGGGACGGGCGCGCGCGCCGGCGACCCCTTCGATGCCGCCCTGTTCGCCCGCCTGGTCGAGGAGGAGCACGCCAAGCTCCGGGCCGCGAGCGACCGCGACGTGCACGACGACTCGAAGGAGACCACGCTGCCGATCGCGCGCGCCATCGTCGAGCGCTTGGTCGGCCACCCGGCCAAGCCCCCCTGGTACGTCGACCTGCTCAACCTGAACCTCGACAACCACGACCTCGACGCCGCCCGCGAGCGCATCGCCCGCTACCTCGAAGCGTTCGACCGCGAGGGCCGGCGCATCACCGAGAACCTCGACTTCGACCGGAGCGCCTCGCCGCGCTGAACGCAGGAGCCACGACATGACCCCGTTCGAAAGGGAAATCCGCGAGACCCAGGAGTGGTTCGACAGCCCCCGCTTCGAGGGCATCGTGCGCCTCTACTCGGCGCGTCAGGTGGTCGAGCAGCGCGGCTCGATCCGCGTCGAGTATCCGGTGGCCCGCGACGCCGCCGAGAGCTTCCACGCCCGGCTGCGCCAGCTGTTCGCCGAGCGGCGCTCGATCACCACCTTCGGCCCCTACTCGCCGGGCCACGCGGTGGCCATGAAGCGCATGGGCATCGAGGGCATCTACCTCGGAGGCTGGGCGACCTCGGCCAAGGGGTCGACCTCCGAGGATCCGGGACCCGACCTCGCCAGCTACCCGCTCGCGCAGGTGCCGGACGAGGCGGCGACGCTGGTGCGCGCGCTGCTGACCGCCGACCGCAACCAGAGCTTCCTGCGCGCGCGCATGGGCGAGGCGCAGCGCGCCGCCACGCCGCCGGTCGACTTCCGCCCCTGGATCATCGCCGACGCCGACACCGGCCACGGCGGCGATCCGCACGTGCGCAACCTGGTGCGCCGCTTCGTCGAGGCGGGCGTGCCCGGCTACCACATCGAGGACCAGCGGCCGGGCACCAAGAAGTGCGGCCACCAAGGGGGCAAGGTCCTCGTCTCCTCCGACGAGCAGATCAAGCGGTTGAACGCCGCGCGCTTCCAGCTCGACGTGATGCGCGTGCCCGGGCTGATCGTGGCGCGCACCGACGCCGAGGCGGCGACGCTGCTCGACAACCGGGGCGACGAGCGCGACCACCCGTTCATCCTCGGAGTGACCAATCTCTCGGTGCCGGCCTACAAGGCCTGCTTCCTGGCGATGATGCGCCGCTTCCACGAGCTCGGCGTGGCCGAGCTCAACGGCCACCTGCTCTACGCGCTGGCCGAGGAGGAGCACGCGACGGCCGCGGCCTGGCTCGACAAGCGCGGCTTCGGCCAGCGGATCGTCGAGGGCGCCGCCGCTCTCGGCCGCGGCGAGGCGCCCTCGGCCGAGGCGCTGTTCGACAAGACCGCCGACGCGGTGCTCGAGGCCTGGGAGACCGAGGCCGGGCTGCGCACCTACGCCGACGCGGTCGCCGAGCTGCTCGAGTTCCGCGCCGCCGAAGGGGAGGCGCCCGAATCGGCGGTGGCCGAGTGGAACCGCTTCGCCGCGAGCGCCGGCTTCTACGCGGCCCGCGAGCGGGCGCGTGCGCTCGGCGTCAACGTCCCCTGGGACCCGGAGCGCGCCAAGACCCCGGAGGGCTACTACCAGGTGCAGGGGGGAATCCCCTACGCGATCGCCAAGTCGCTCGCGGCGGCGCCGTTCGCCGACCTGCTCTGGATGGAGACCAAGACCGCCGACCTCGAGGACGCGCGCGCCTTCGCCGAGGCGATCCACGCCCGCTTCCCCGACAAGATGCTCGCCTACAACCTCTCGCCCTCGTTCAACTGGGACTCGACCGGCATGAGCGACGACGAGATGCGCCGCTTTCCCGAGGAGCTCGGCCGGATGGGCTTCGTCTTCAACTTCATCACCTACGGCGGCCACCAGATCGACGGCGTGGCGGCCGAGGAGTTCGCCACCGCGCTCCGGCAGGACGGCATGCTCGCGCTGGCGCGTCTGCAGCGCAAGATCCGGCTGCTCGAGTCCCCGTACAAGACGCCGCAGACGCTGGTCGGCGGCCCGCGGGCCGACGCGGCGCTGGCCGCCTCCTCGGGGCGCACGGCGACCACCAAGGCGATGGGCAAGGGCTCGACGCAGCACCAGCACCTGATCCAGACCGAGGTGCCGAAGAAGCTGCTCGAGGAGTGGCTGGCGCTCTGGAGCGCCCACTACTCGCTGCCCGACCGCCTGCGCGTCGAGCTCAAGCCGCAGCGCGCCGGCTCGGAGCTGCTCGAGCTCGCCCTGGTCGGCCGCGACGGCGGCAAGGTCGCCAACGTCGTCTTCGCGCCGATCCAGGACCGGCGCGGGCGCAACATCCTCTCGGTGCGCGACCAGAACACCTTCGACGAGGCGCTGCGCCAGAAGCGGCTGATGACCCTCGTCCACCTCTGGCTGATCCACCGCTACCAGGTCGATTCGGTCCACTACGTCACCCCGACCCAGGACAACCAGTACCAGACGGCGAAGATGAAGTCGCACGGCCTCTTCCGCGAGGTCAACACCGAGGTCGGCCAGATCATCGTCGCCGACGTCAACCCGGAGCGCATCGAGGAGCTGCTCGGCGCGGACCGCGCCGCGCTCGGCAGGCTGATCCGCAAGGAGGGGTAGGAGAGGGCGGCGGCCGTTCAGCCGCCGCCCGAGCGAGCGCGGTCCGGCTCTGCCGTGAGCCCGGCTTCGATGCGGGCGCGCGCCGTGGCCATCGCCCGGTCGAGGTCCTGGACCTCGGCGGCCGGGATCGGCTCGTGGATCTCGATGCGAATGGTGCCGGGGCGGGGGAAGATCGAGCCCTTGGGCAGCGCGCGCAGCGAGCCGGAGATCGTTACCGGGACGATCGGCAGCCCGAGCTGCCGCGCCATCTGGAAGCCCCCCTTCTTGAACGGCAGCAGCCGCCCGTCGGGGCTGCGCGTCCCCTCCGGGAAGAAGAGCACCGAGACGCCGCCGGCCAGGCGCGGCTTGGCCGCGTCGAGGCTGGCGATCGCCGCGCGCGGGTTCGAGCGGTCGACGAAGATGTGGCCGATCGCCGCGCACCCCCAGCCGAGGAAGGGCACCTTGCGCAGCTCCTGCTTCATCACCCAGCGGAACTGCCGGCCGAGGAAGCCGTAGAGGGCCAGGATGTCGTAGTCCCCCTGGTGGTTGGCGAGGAAGACGTAAGAGGTGCCGGCGGGGGCGCGCTCGCGCCCCGCGACCCGCACGCGCACGAAGCTCGCCCAGCAGAGGCAGCGCGCCCAGACGACGCCGCAGTGGAAGGCGAGCTTCTTGCTCAGCGCCGCGAGGGCGATCGCCAGGATCCCCCAGAAGACCGTGGTGACCACGACCAGCGGCAGGAAGACCAGCAGCGTCCAGGGGGCGACGAGCCAGCGGCGCAGGTCGTCCCGCTCGGGCGGGCTCTCCCGCTCGCCCGGCGGGCTCGGCTCGCGCGGCGGGAGTCGGTCCAGGTCCACGCGCGCAGTCTATCGACGGACCGGGGACGCCCGGTCTCTTCCCGCGCGCCGCCGCGGGCGGGAGAATCGGTGCATGGCGAGGCGGTCGAGGGGGCGACGTCTCGGGCTCGCGCTCCTGGCGCTGCTCCTGCTCGGCCTCGCCGGCGCGCTCTGGCAGTGGGCGACCTGGCCGGACGTCGCCCGGCTCGCGCGCGAGACGCCCGAGACCACCGCGTTCATCGAGCGCTGGCGGGCGCGCGAGCGCGCGGCGGGGCGTCCGGGCGAGCCGGCCTGGCGTCCGGTTCCCTACGCCCGCATCGCCGCCGACCTCAAGCTCGCCGTGCTGGTCGCCGAGGACATCGACTTCTTCTCGCACTCCGGGTTCGCGACCGCCGAGATGAAGCTCGCCCTGCGCGAGGCCTGGGAGGAGCGGGAGCTGCCGCGCGGCGCCTCGACGATCACCCAGCAGCTCGCCAAGAACCTCTGGCTCTCCCCGTCGCGCAACCCCTGGCGCAAGGTCAAGGAGGCGCTGCTCACCCGCTCGCTGGAAAAGCACCTCGAGAAGCGCCGCATCCTCGAGCTCTACCTGAACGTCGCCGAGCTCGGTCCGGGCGTCTACGGCGCCGAGGCCGCCGCCCGCCACTGGTTCGGCAAGAGCGCCGCCGCGCTCTCCCGCCGCGAGGCCGCCCAGCTCGCGGCTTCGCTCCCCCGGCCTTCGACCTGGAATCCGAAGAGCGCGAGCCGCGTCTACGCCCGCAGAGTCGAGACGATCCTCGCCCGCATCGACCGCGCCGCCTGGCTGCGCCGCGAGATCTGAGGGCTCTCTTCCTTCGCCAGGCGGACCCTCGCGGCGCGTCGCGGAGCGCCGGATCGCCGCCGCGATCGCCCCATTTCCAGTTATGGGGGAGGCCAGGAATGCGCCATGGCGCTCCCGCGAAGGAGCTCGGCGGCGAAGTGGGCGCCGCCTCTGGACGCCAGCCGAGCCGGGGGCGAGGGCGCGTCACCCCGCAGCGCCGCCCCGACCACCCCCATAGTCGCCGCTTTCGCAGCGCGGACCCAAACGCCGACGCCGACGCGCCAGCCCTCAGCGCAAGCCCGGCCCGAAGAAACCGAAGAGCCTCTACGGCGCCGAATCGACCTGGCGGCGCGCCGCGACGGCCCGGGGCGGGAGCGCGCTCAGAGGTCGTGGGCGACCGCGTCGACCTCGAGCTGGAGCGCGCGCAGCGAGAGGTTGACGTCGCGCAGGAACCAGACCAGGCCGGCGATCAGGCTGGCCATGCAGGCGGCGAAGAGCAGGGCGAGCAGCGCCGCCGCCTCGACTCCCGAGAGCGCGGTCAGGAAGAGCAGGATGACCAGGGTCGCGGCGAGCAGCACGGCGAGGGTCGAGAGCGCGATCGCGGTGCGCACCAGCCGCGCGCGCCGCTCGAGGATCGCGAGCTGCGCCCGGATCAGCTCGCGGTCCCCAGGGTCGTGGCCGCTCGCCGCCGCCCGCAGCTCGCGCACCAGCATCCGGGTCCGGTCGATGATCCGCCCGAACCGGTTGGTCATGCTGAGCAGCAGTAGCCCGACGCCCGAGACCAGGATCACCGGCCCGACGGCGATCTGCAGCACCGGGATCAGCTCGGCGAGACGCATCGCTCCGCGATTCTAGACCGCGGGCGACCGCCCGAGCGGCCGGCGCGCACGCCGGATCAGCGCGGCCAGAGCCAGCCGAAGGCGCCGCCGGTGACCAGCGCGTAGACCAGGCCGTCGATCATGGCGCGCACCGTGTTGCCCCAGGGCTGCCCCTTCCAGATCGATTCGGCGAAGGGCGCGAGCGCGTAGGACATGAAGGCCGCCGCGCCCGCGACCCGGAAGACCGCGAGGTAGTCGGCGGTCGCGCCCAGCGTGCGGCTGGCGACGTAGCCGGCGAAGAGCGAGACGAGCAGCGTGTAGACGAACCAGAGCCCGAGCAGCTTGCCCATGTTCGGCGGCCCCGACGGCACCACGGTGAGCATGCCGACCGGCCCGCCGCGGAACTTCTCCTGCATCGCCGGCGTCTGCGCCTCCTTCGGGTCCATGCAGTGGGGGAAGACGTAGTAGCCGGGACGGATCGAGCTCGCGCGCAGGGCGGCCAGGGTTCCGTCCTCGTCGGGCAGTTTCTTGTAGTCGGCCTTGTGGTAGCCGAGCGCCATGTGGACGATGGCGCTCACCACGAAGACCAGGACCGCGGCGACGACGATCGGCATCCAGAGCGAAAGCAG
>WYBK01000158.1 GCA_011525905.1 Acidobacteriota bacterium | reverse complement strand
TGACGGCGATCCTCGAAGGGCTGCCCGCCGGGCTCCGGATCGACTTCGACCGGCTCGAGCGCGAGCTCGCCCGCCGCCAGCACGGCCACGGCCGGGGGCGGCGGATGAAGATCGAGCGCGATCGGGCGGAGATCCGGGGCGGCGTGCGCGGCGGCGAAACCCTCGGCTCACCGATTTCGATCTGGATCGAGAACCGCGACTACGCGAACTGGACGCGGGCGATGTCGCCGACGCCGGAGGAGATCGAACCGGCCTTCGTCGAGCTGCGGCGGCTCAAGAGCCCGCGGCCCGGGCACGCCGATCTCGCCGGCGGCCTGAAGTACGACCGGCGCGACCTGCGCGACATCCTCGAGCGCGCCTCGGCGCGCGAGAGCGCGGCGCGCGTCGCGGCCGGCACCTTCGCCCGGATGCTGCTCGCCGAGCTCGGCGTCGAGATCCGGAGCGGCGTCCGCTCGCTCGGGCCGCTGGGCGCCGACGCCCCGATCCCCGACTGGCAGGCGCTCTGCGGAGTCGACGACGCCTCGCCGCTGCGCGCCGTCGACCGGGCGCTCGAGCCGGAGATGGTCGCCCTGGTCGACCGGGCCAAGGCCGCGGGCGACACGCTGGGCGGCTCGGCGACGGTGGTCGCCCACGGCGTGCCGGTCGGCTTGGGCTCCCACGTCCAGTGGCACCAGAAGCTCGACGGCCGGATCGCCCAGGCGCTGCTCTCGGTGCCGGCGGTCAAGGGGGTCGAGCTCGGCGCGGCGATCGAGGCCGCGCGCGGCTTCGGCAGCGCCGCCCACGACGCCATCGCCCACGACGCCGAATCGGGCTTCCACCGCGCCACCAACCGGGCCGGCGGCCTGGAGGGCGGCATCACCAACGGCGAGGACGTCGTCGCGACGATCTACATGAAGCCGATCGCCACCCTGCGCGAGGGGCTTCCCTCGGTCGATCTCGATACCCTCGAGCCGCATGCGGCGCAATACGAGCGCAGCGACGTCACCGCCCTGCCGGCGGCCGCCGTGATCGCCGAGGCGATGCTCGCCCTGGTGCTGGCCGACGCCTGCCTCGAGAAGTTCGGCGGCGACTCGATGGTCGAGCTGACCGCCCACGCCGCCGCCAGCCGGGAGCTGCAGGCGCGATGGCCGCGCCGCTGAGCCTCCCCGCGACCACCGGCGCGGTCATCTGCGGCGCCGGCGTCGCCGGGCTCGCCGCCGCCTGGCACTTGGCGGTCCGCCAGGGTCTGCGCGACCTGGTGATCGTCGACGAGCGCCCCCCGTTCTCGCTGACCAGCGACAAGTCGACCGAGTGCTACCGCAACTGGTGGCCCGACCGGCCGATGATCGAGCTGACCAACCGGACGATCGCGCTCTTCGACGAGCTCGCCGCGGCGAGCGGCGACGCCTTCGCGCTCAACCGCAACGGCTACCTCTACCTGACCGCGACGTCCGGCGGCGCCGCCGCGCTCGAACGGGGGGCGCGCACGACCGCCGCGGCCGGCGCCGGCGAGCTGCGGATCCACCCGGGCGCGCCGGACGATCCGGCCTGGAGCGAGCCGCGCTGGAACCGGCCGGAGCCCGGCCCGGGAGGCGCCGATTTATTCCTCGATCCCGAGGAGATCCGCCGTCGCTTCCCCTGGGTGGCCGCCGACGTGCGCGCGGCGCTGCACGCCCGCGGCTGCGGCTGGCTCTCCGCGCAGCAGCTCGGCATGCTCTTCCTCGAGCAGGCGCGCCACGCCGGCGCCCGGCTGGTCGAGGGCCGGCTCGTCGACGTCGAGGTCGAACGGGGCCGCGTCGCGGCGGTGCGCGTGGCGCGCGGCGGCGCGATCGAGCGAATCGCCACGCCGCTCTTCGTGAACGCCGCCGGCCCCTTCGTCGCCCAGGTCGCCCGGCGCCTCGGCGTCGAGCTGCCGATCCGCCACGAGCTTCACCTCAAGGTCTTCTTCGACGACGAGCTCGGCCTCCTCCCCCGGCGGGCGCCGCTGGCGATCTGGAACGACCCGGTGACCGTCGCCTGGACCGAGGAGGAGCGCGCCGGGCTCGCCGAGGACCCGGCGACCGCGCCGCTGCTCGCCGAGATCCCCGCCGGGGTCCATTTCCGTCCCGAAGGGGGGGACGACAGCCACTCGGCGATCCTGCTCTGGAACTACCACGTCGAGCCGATCCCCGAGCCGGTCTTCCCGTTCGCAATCGACCCGCTCCACCTGCCGGTGGTGCTCCGCGGCGTCGCGCGCATCGCGCCCGCCTTCGCCGCCTATCTCGAGCGCGGGCGCCGCCCCTACGTCGACGGCGGCTACTACTCGAAGACGCCGGAGAACCGCCCGCTGATCGGTCCCCTCTCGCCGGAGATCGAGGGCGCCTGGATCCTCGGCGCGCTCTCCGGCTTCGGCATCATGGCGGCGCCGGCCGCCGGCGGGCTGCTCGCCGCCCAGATCGCCGGCGAGCCCCTGCCCGACTGGGCGCGCGCCTTCCTGCCGAGCCGCTATTCCGACCCCGCCTACGTCGCCGGCCTGGCCGCGCTCGAGTCGGGGCAGCTCTAGCCCGAGAGAACGGCGCCGCCGTTGACGTTGAGGATGGCGCCGGTCATGTGGCGGGCGAGCGGCGAGGCCAGGAAGACGATCGGTCCGGCGATGTCCTCGGCGCTGGCGACGCGGCGCAGCGGAATCTGGGCGACGATCTCGTCGTGCTGGCTCGGGTCGTCGCGCAGCGCCGCGGCCGACATGTCGGTGTCGACCCAGCCGGGCGAGACGCAGTTGACCCGGATCTCGGGCGCCAGCTCGGCCGCCCAGGCCTTGGTCGCCGCGAGCATGGCCCCCTTCGACGCCGAGTAGGGGCTGTAGAACGCCTCGCCGCGCTGCCCCGAGGTCGAGGCGAGGTTGATCACCGAGGCGTTCTTCGACAGCCGCAGATAGGGCAGCGCCTGGGTCGTGCAGAGGAAGGGCCCGCGAACGTTGATCCGCAGCGACCAGATCAGTTTCTCCTCGTCGAACTGCGACAGCGGATTGTGCAGCCAGACGCCGGCGTTGTTGACCAGGCAGTCGAGCTTGCCCCACTCCGAGCCGACGAACTGGAAGAGCTCCTGAATCTCGGAGGGCTCGAGGAAGTCGCAGGGGAAGCGCCGGTGCTCGCGCGACGACATCGTGTAGAGCTCGTCGAGCACCCGCTGCGCCTCGTCCTCGCGCTCCCGGTAGTGGACCAGGACGGTGGCGCCCGCTTTCGCGAAGAGCTTGCAGGCGGCCGCGCCGATGCCGCGCGAGCCGCCGGTGACCAGGACGTGCAGTCCGGTGAGGTCGATCATGAAAATGCCTCCACGACGATCGCGATCCCCTGTCCGCCGCCGATGCAGGCCGACGCCACGCCGCGTCCGCCGCCGCGCCGCCGGAGCTCCTTGAGCAGGGTGAGGGTGATGCGGGTGCCGGTGGCGCCGAGCGGGTGGCCGAGCGCGATCGCGCCGCCGTTGACGTTGAGCTTGCCGGTGTCGAGCGCCATCTCGCGGATCACGGCGAGGATCTGCCCGGCGAAGGCCTCGTTGATCTCGATCCGGTCGAGGTCGGCGAGCTCGAGCCCGGCTCTGGCGAGCGCGGCGCGGATCGCCGGCGCCGGACCGATACCCATGCGCGACGGCTCGACGCCGACCGTCGCCCAGGAGAGGATCCGGCCGAGCGGCGCGACGCCCAGCTCGGCCGCCCGCGCCGCCGAGGTCAGCAGCATCATCGCGGCGCCGTCGACGATGCCCGAAGCGTTGCCGCCGGTGACGAAGCTCTCCTTGCCGAAGACGGTCGGGAGCTTGGCCAGGGCCTCGATCGTGGTTCCCGGCCGGGGGTGCTCGTCGCGCTCGACGGTCACCGCCCGCTTCCCCTCGCCGACCGCGACCGGGACGATCTCCTCGGCCAGGCGCCCCGCCTCGATCGCCGCGAGCGCCCGCGCCTGGCTCTCCGCCGCCCAGGCGTCCTGCTCCTCGCGCGAGATGTCGTAGTCGCGCGCCAGGTTGTTCGAGGTCTGCGCCATGTAGTAGCCGCAGTAGCTGTCGAGCAGCGAGGCCATCAGCGAGTCCTCGAGCTCGGCGTGCCCGAGCCGCACCCCCTTGCGCGCGCCGCGGACGACGTAGGGGGCCTGCGACATGTTCTCCATGCCGCCGACCAGGCAGGTCGTCGCCTCGCCGTTCAGGATCAGGTGCGCTCCGGAAACGACCGACTGGATGCCCGAGCCGCAGAGGCGGTTGACGGTGAGCGCCGGCACCTCCTTCGGCACGCCGGCCTTGAGGGCGACGTGGCGGGCGCCGTAGATCGCGTCGGCCGAAGTCTGGAGCGCGTTGCCGACGATCGCGTGGTCGACCGCCGCCGGGTCGACCCCGGTGCGCTCGAACAGGGCCCGCGCGGCACGGGCGCCGAGCTCGATCGCCGAAACCCCGGCGAACGGCCCGTTGAACTCCGCCATCGGCGTGCGCACGCCGTCGACGAGAACGAGATCGCGAATCTCCATGCGGTCGGTCCTTCCCCTTCCTGGCTGAGCCGGCGAATCGGCCGCCCGAGCGCGGCCGGTAGCGGATCCCCGACAGTGAAATCCGAGCTCGGAGCGTGGGCTCCGTCGACCGGAAGGCTATCGCATCCGCACGACTCCGGAGGAGCGCTCCGTCGCGACGAAGGTGGCGACCGCGAAGCGGTGGAGGTCGCGGCGCAGCGGGTCGAGCTCGATCGCGGTGCTGCGCCGGTGAGCGGCGAGCGCGACGACCAGCCGGCGCGCAGGATCGATCCAGAGCGAGCCGCCGGTGAAGCCGGTGTGGCCGAACGCCTCGCGCGACAGCGCGAGCCCCGCCGAGCCCGCTCGGCGGCGCCGCGCCCACCCCAAGGCGAAGCGGCCGCGCGGCCCCCCGAGGGCACGGGCAACCGCGTGGGCATCGAGCAGAGGGCCCGGCCGGAGCCACTCCGCGCCGAGCGCAACCAGCGCATCCGCCGTCACGAACAGCCCCGCGTGCCCGCAGAGCCGGCCAACGAAGCGGGCATTCCCGTCCTGCGCCTCGCCGCGGAAGAGGCGCGCTGGCCGGGGCAACCGGAAGCCGAGACGCCCGGCGAGCTCGACCTCGCGCGCGCCGTCGAGCGCGCAGTCGACCGTCCGCGCCGCGGGCGGCCGCTCGAAAACCTCGCCCAGCAGCCCGAGCGGCGCGAGTACCTCGCGCCGCAGGAGCGCGAAGAGCCCGAGTCCGAGCCCGCGCTCGACCAGTAGCCCATAGAGCAGGTAACCGAGATCGCTGTACGTCCCCGGCGGCGAGCCGAGCCCGGCCTCGAGGCGGAACCACTCCAGCAGAGCCTCGGCGAGCGCCGAGGGCGCGGCGCCCGTCTTCGGAACCCCTAGTTGCAGCTTTTCCAGCGGATGCCAGGCCGCCAACCCCGACCGATGCCGCAGCAGCGACTCGACCGGTCGGCGTGCGAGCGCGCCGCGCGCGCTAGGAAGCAGCTCGCCGATCGGCGTTTCGAGCCTCAGAACGCCGCTGGCGTCGAGCCGCAGAGCGAGCGTCGCCACGAAGGGCTTGGTGAGCGAGGCGGCGTCGAAGAGGTCGCGAGGGCCGAGCGGCCGGCGCGCAGCCAGCCGCCGCAGCCCCCGGTCGGCGCGCGCGACGACGACGCCGGCCCTCGCGACACGCAGCGCCGCGGCGGTCAGCCCGCCCCGCGCGCAACCTCGCTCGAGCCACTCGCCGGCCGTCGCTCTCTCTTCCGCGCGCGCCGCGCGCCGCCGCTTGACCGCCACCGGAGCCTCCTCCTATCGTGCCGCCGATCGTGCTGCGACACTAGCGAAAGCGAGACCCTCCTGCCCGACGCCACCGGCCCCAGCGCCCCGCCCCCCGACGGCCAGCCCGCCCTCGGTCCGTCGACCCCGGCGCGGCTGCTCACCGGCGCGGGGCCGCTGGCCACGGAAGAGGCTCTGCTCGACCAGGTCGAGGCGCTGCTCCCGGCCCAACCCTCGACGCTCGACGCGATCCGCGCTCCGGTGCGCGTCGTCGTCCCTTCCGGCTCGCTGCGCAACCACCTGCTCGCTCGCCTGGCCGAACGCCGACCCGCCTGGCTCGGGTTGGAGGTCGTGACGCTGCGCCGCCTGGCGCTCGCGGTGCTCGACCGCGCGGGCGAACCGCCGCCGCGCGGCGCCGATCTGCTACCGGTCCTGGTGCGGCGGGCGGCGCTCGCCGAGCCGGAGCTGGCGCGCCGGCTCGCGCCGCTCGAAGGGGGGTTCGCACCACTGGTCGGAAGCGTCCGCGACCTGCTCGACGCGGGCCTCGACGAGGCGACCCAGGCGGCTGCCCTCGAGGCGCTGGCCGAGCCCGACCTGCCGCTCGGGCGAGCGGAGAGAGTGCGCGCCACGGCCGTCGTTCGCGCCGCAGGAGGGGTCGCCGCTGCGCTCGCCACCGCAGGGCGAGCCGCCGGCGCTGCGCTCTACCGGCACGCCGCCGAGCGCATCGAGAGCGATCCGGCGAGCCTTCCGCCCGCGGCCGCGATCCTGATTCACGGCTTCGCCGACGCGACCGGAGCGGTCGTCGACCTGCTCGCCGCCCTCGCCCGCGCCGGTCCGGGCGCGCTCTGGCTCGACCTGCCGCCAGCAGCCCACGGCGCGGCCCGCGACGCCGCCATCGAGCCCTTCGGCCGGGCGCTGCGCGAACGGCTGCTGCAAGGGCGCGCGGTCGAGCCCGTCCGCGGGGTTGCGCCGGCCGAGCTCGACGCCTTCTCGGCGACCGGCGAGTCCGCCGAGGCGCGCGAGGTCGCTCGCCGGATCCGGGCTGCGCTGGCCGGAGGCGCGCTCCCTCCCGAGCGAATCGGCGTCGTGGCGCGCGATCTCGGCCCCTACCTGGCGCCGTTGCGCCGCGCCTTCGAGAGCGCGGCGGTCCCTTACAGCGTCACCGGCGCCGCCGAGCCCCACCCGCGGCGGCGCGCCGCGCTCGCCCTGGTCCGGCTGCTCGACGAGCGCGAGCGGCTCGCGGCCGACGTCGTGCTCGACCTGCTCGCGCCCGGGCTGGCGCGCGTCGCACCCGAGGCGGAGCTGCGCGTCGCCGCGCGCACGCTGGGCGCCCTCACGCTCGCCGAGCTCGCCGCGCTCGATCTGCGCCAGCGGCTCGGGCGCGCCCGCTCGCTGGCGCTGCCGGTGCGCGGCTACGGCCTGGCGGAGGAGGAGGGTTCGGCCGAGCCGCCCAACGGCCGGCCGCGCGCGCGCCGGCTGGGGCGGGCGAGCCTCGCGCGGGCGCTGTCGGCCTGCCGGGCGCTCGCCCGCGCGGTCGCGAGCCTGCCGGAGCGCGCTCCGGCCGCCACGCACTTCGGGGCCCTCGGCCGGCTGGCGCGGGTGGTGCTGCCGACCGAGGGGTCTGCGGGCGGCTGGCTGGCCGAGACGCTCGCCCGGCTCGCCGCCGATCTCCCCTCCGACTTCCTCCTCGGGCGCGACGAGCTGGCCGAGCTGCTGGCGCGGGCTGCCGAAGGGGACGAGCGAGTCGCGCCCGGCGGCCGGGGGGGCGGCGTTCAGATCCTCTCGGTGACCGCGGCCCGCAGCCGGACCTTCGCCGAGCTCTTCGTCCTCGGGCTCAACCGCGGGTACTTCCCCGCCACCCCCCGCGAGGATCCGCTGCTCGGGGACGCCGCGCGCCGCGCGTTGCGCGCGGTGCTCCCCGACCTGCCGGTCAAGCGGGAAGCGATCTTCGAGGAGCGTTTCCTCTTCGACCAGCTCGTCGCCGCGGCGCCGAGGGTGACACTCTCCTTCCGCCGCCGCGCCGACGATGCCTCGGCGATGCTGGTCTCGCCGCTGCTCGACCGCCTCTCCTGGCGCGACGGGGCGACGCAAGCGTTGCGCGAGCGCTGGCGCGTCCCGGTCGCGCCGAGCGCACCGCCGCCGCCCGACCTCCCCCCCTCGCCGATCGCCGAAGCGCTCGCCGCGGGGCTGGCCGGAGATCGGCCGCGCTGGACCTCCTGCCTGCCGGCGGCGCTCGCCGAGGCGCGCGGCGCGGCGGCCGTCGAGCCGCTCGACCGGGCGCACGCCCGGGCGCGCGCCGAGACCCTCGACGAGCTCGACCCCGACCCGGGGAGCGCCGGGGGGCGCCGGATCTGGCGGGCGCTCGGGCCCTTTCTGGGGCGGGTCGGAGCCGGCGCGCTGGCAGCCGAGCCTCTCTGGGTCACTCGCATCGAGAAGGTGCACGCGTGTGGATGGCAAGCGCTGCTCGAGGTCGGGCTCGGACTCGAGCCGCTCGTCGATCCGGTCCAAGACCTCCCGGCGCCGCTCGATCGCCGGCTGGTCGGCATCGCGGTCCACCGGCTGCTCGAGCGCCGGCTCGGCGCGGGGGCGGCGCCGCCGCTCGCCGACCTGCTCGCCGCGCCGGGGCGGCGCTTCCCCTTCCCCAGCGACGCCGAGCTCGCCGCCGAGGCCCGTGCGGTCGCCCGCCGCCTGCTCGAGGAAGAGGGACTCTCTTTCTGGGGGTTCGAGCTCTTGCTGGCCGAAGAGAGCGCGCGCGCAGCGGCGCGGGCCGCCGTCGACTGGGCCTCCGATCCCCCGGAGGTGCTCGGCTGCGAAGTGGTCGGCGCCGCCGACCTCGGGCCCTGGGGCGCGGCGCTCACCGTCGACTTTCGCGTCGACCGGGTCGACCGCGACGGCGCAACGGTGGTCCTGACCGACTACAAGAGCTGGACGCCGGAATCCCTGCGCGAGAAGGTCGGCGGCGAATCGCGGCACCTCGCCGCGCTCCGCCAGGGCGCCCACCTGCAGCCGGCGGCCTACGTCGCCGCTCTCGGCGGCGCGCCGGCGCGCGGCCGCTTCCTGGCGCTCGGCGAGCCCGAGGACGAGGAGAAGAGGGTCGAGATCGAGGCCCGGCTCGAGCACGGGGACGTCGAGGCGCTGCGAGCGCTCGCGACGGCGGCCCGGCGAGCCGCGGCGGCGCTCGCCACCGGGCGGCTGGCGCCTCGCCTGGTCGATCCGGGCGGCTTCGAGCTCGGCCCCGCCTGCGCCTGGTGCCGGGTCGCCGAGGCCTGCCTGCAGGGGGACAGCGGGGCGCGGCGGCGGCTGCGCGAGTGGACCGAAGAGCGACGGGTGCGTGGCCCCGAGAGCGCGGACGCCGGCGACGTGGCCGAAGCCGAGCTGGTGCTCGCGCACCCGCTGCCGGCCGGAGGGGAGCGCGCATGACGCCGACGCCGCTGGAGCTCGACGCCGCGGCGCGCCGGCGGGCGCAGCTCGACTTCGAGCGGCCGGTGGTGCTCGAGGCGGGCGCCGGCACCGGCAAGACGACGGCGCTGGTCGCCCGGCTGATCGCCTGGACCCTCGGGCCCGGCTGGGAGCGCGCCGCGGCCGAGCGGGAGTCCGCCGCGGCGGCCGACCGCTCCGCCGAGGCGGTGGCGCTGGCGACTCTCGAGGGGGTGGTGGCGATCACCTTCACCGAAGCCGCCGCGGCCGAGATGGCGGACCGCTATCAGGCGGAGCTCGCTCGACTCGCCGAAGGCGCAGGCGGCGGAGCGGGCGCTCCAGCCGAGTTGCCGCGCTGGCTGGCCCCCGAGGCGCTGCCCGACGACCCGGTGCTGCGCGCCGCGCGCGCCCGCAGCCTGCTCGCCGGGATCGACCGCCTGCGCGTGCAGACGATTCACTCCTTCGCGCTCGCTCTGCTGCGCTCCGGAGCGCTCGAGCTCGGGCTCCATCCGTCGCTCGAGGTCGATGCCGACGAGTCCTCGCTCCAGGCGGCGCTGCAGGAGGTTCTGACCGAGCGGCTCCCCCCGCGCTACCGTGCCGGCGACCCGGCGCTCACCCTCCTGGCCCGCGACGGGATCGGCCCGGGCGAGATCGCCGAAGCCGTGCGCCAGCTCGCCGGCTGCGGCGTCGAGGCGGCCGAGCTCGAGCGCGATCCGTTCGACTCCGCCTCGATCGCCGAAGCCCTGACGCCGCTCGTGGCGGCCGCGGCGGCGCTCGGCGAGTCGCTGCGCACGCGCGAGCCGCCGCGGCGCCTGCCGGCGCTCGTCGCGTTGCGCGACGACCTCGCGACGATCGAGGAGCTGCTCGCCGAGCGGGTCGCCGACGCCGCCGGCCTCCGGGCGCTGCGTGACCGGCTCGCCGACGCGCTCTCGTCCACCGCCGCCGGCAAGCTGAAGCGGTTGCGCCGCGGCGACCTCGCGCAGGCCGAGCAGGCGATCTTCGCCGAGCCCCGCGAGCTGGCGGCCCGCGCCCGCGCCTTCGCGAGCGCCCTCGACTTCGTGCTCGAGCTCGACGCCGAGCGGCTCGCGGCGGCACGATCTGTGGTCGCGCCGGTCGCGGCCGAGGTCGAACGCCGCCAGCGCGCGCGCGGCCGGGTCACCTACGCCGACCTCCTCCGCCTGGCGGTGCGGCTGCTCGACCGGCCGGGAGTCGCCGCTTCCCTGCGCCGCGGCATCCGCCAGCTGCTGGTCGACGAGTTCCAGGACACCGACGAGCTGCAATGCCAGCTGGTGCGACGGCTCGCCCTCGAGGGGGAGCCGGGCGAGCGTCCCGGCCTCTTCCTGGTCGGCGATCCGAAGCAGTCGATCTACGGCTGGCGGCGCGCCCGTCTCTCCGTCTACCGGCGGTTCGTCGACGAGGCGCTCGGCGGCGAGCGCGCCGCCCCCCTGGTCGCCAACTTCCGCTCGGCGGCCGGGATCCTCGCCGAGGTCGAGCGGGTGGCCGAGCCGTTGATGCCACGGGAGAGCGAGACCGCCGCGCGCTTCGAGCCGCTCGTCGCGCGCGGCGCGCGGGCCGGCGACGCGGCAACGATCGAGTACTGGCTGGCCTGGCCGCTCGCGGGCGAGCGCCGGGTCGCCGCCGCGGAGGCCGCGCGCCGCGAGGCGGCGGCGATCGCCGACGACCTGGCGCGGCGAATCGCCGCGGGAGAGGTCGAGCCCGCGCGCGTCGCGCTGCTGCTGCGCGGCAAGACCCATCTCGAGAGCTACCTCGAGGCGCTGCGCGAGCGCGGCGTGGCCTTCGCGGTCGAGAAGGACCGCAGCTACTTCCGCCGGCGCGAGACGATCGACGCCGGCGCCCTGGTGCGGGCGACGCTCGACCCGGCGGACCTGGTCGCGCTGGCGACCTGGCTGCGCTCGCCCTTCGTCGGCGTGCCCGACGCCGGGCTCCTGCCGCTCTGGCGCGCCGGCCTGCCCGAGCGGCTCGGCCGCGCCGAGCGCGCCGACGAGGCGACGCTCGCCGCGCTCGGCGCCATCGTCGACCGCGCGCTCGCCATGGTGCCCGGTGAAGTGCCCGGCCTCGAACGGGTCGCCGGCTGGCCGGTCGCGCTGCGCGGCGCTCTCGAGGCGCTGATCGAGCGCCGCGCAGCCTTCGAGAACGAGGAGGCGACGCTCTGGGTCGACCGCCTGCGCGCCCGCTTCCTGCCCGACCTGACCGCCGGCGCGCGCTGGCAGGGGCCGCACCGGCTGGCGAACCTCGATCGCTTCTTCCGCGAGCTGACCGAGAAGCTCGCCCGGAGCGAACCGGTCCACCGCCTGCTCGGCGAGCTGCGGCGCTCCGTGACCGAGGGCCCCGACGCCCCCGAGGGGCGACCGCTCGAGTCGGCCGACGACGCCGTGCGCGTGATGACCCTCCACTCCGCCAAGGGACTGGAGTTCGACCAGGTCTATCTGGCCGGCCTCCATCAGGGGACCGGCGCGCGCCGCCGGGCGGCCGGGCAGGTGGCCGAGCGGGTGCGCGACCGTTGGGAGTATCGGCTCTTCGGCCTGCCCACTCCCGCCCTCGCGCCCGTGGCCGACCTCGACGAGCGGATTCGCGCCGCCGAGCAGGTGCGCCTGCTCTACGTCGGCATGACACGCGCGATCCGGCGCCTCGTGATGGTCGGCAACCTCCCCGCCGCCGCCGGAGCGCCCGATCCCGAGCGGGCCGGCCACCTGGCGGCGCTGCTCGCCGGCCGCCTGCCCGCCGACGAGGACTGGCCGGCGCGGCTCGCCTCGGCAGGCGGGGACGGGCTCGTCGACACGCACGGCGTTCGCTGGCGGATCCTGCCGCGCCCCGAGGCGCCCGAACCGGATCGCGCCGCCCGCGGCGGGCGGGAGCGCACGGGGCCGTTCGACCCCGAGGAGGCGCTGTCACGCCGGGCGCAGGCGCGCGCCGTGGCCGAGGCGCGGCAGGCGCGGCCCGGCCTGGCGCGCGCGACCGAGGTCGGCGCCCTCGAGGCCGAGCTCGAGCCAAGGGTGGAGCCCGACGAGCCCTGGTCGCATCCCCCGCGGCCGCTCTCCGACGACGCGCGCGACGAGGCGCGGGCGCGGGGCACGGCGCTCCACGTCGCGCTCGAGCTGGCGCCGCTCGCCGCCCAGGCGCCGGAGCGCTGGCGCGCCGCCGCCCACGCCACCTTCGAACGAGAGCTCGCCGGCGCCGCGACCGACGCCGCGCGAGCGCGGCTCGAGGCGCGGCTCGACCGGCTCGTCGGCAGCCGCCTGCTGGCCCGCCTCGCCGAGCTCGAGCCCCGGATCGCCGGGCGCGAGCTGCCGTTGCTGCTCGCGGCACCGCACGCGGCGGCCTCCGAGGACCGCGTGCAGCCGGAGCCCGCCCCGCTCGCCGGCATCACCGGCGCGATCGATCTGCTCTACCGCGACCCGGAGACCGACGAGCCGGTGATCGCCGACTTCAAGAGCGACGGGGTCGACGAGGCCGGCGTGGCCGAGCTGGTCGAGCGCTACCGGCCGCAGCTCGACCTCTACGCCCGCGCGGCCGCGCTCGCGCTCGGGCTCGCCCGGCCGCCCCGGCGCGAGCTCTGGCTGCTCGCTCTCGACCGGGTCGTGCCCCTCTGAGATACCCTTCGCCGGCGGAGGTTCTCTTGTCACTCACCTACTCCTCGTACCTGAGGCTCGACGAGCTGCTCGAATGCCAGCGCCCCAAGTCGGACGGGCCCGAGCACGACGAGATGCTGTTCATCGTCATCCATCAGGTCTACGAGCTCTGGTTCAAGCAGATGCTGCACGAGCTCGACCATCTCGGGCGACGCTTCGACGCCGACGACCTGCCGGCCGTCTACGCCACGCTGAAGCGGGTCCTGACCATCCTCAAGGTCCAGGTGGCGCAGATCGACATCCTGGAGACGATGAGCCCGGTCTCCTTCCTCTCCTTCCGCAGCCGACTCGAAGCCGCCTCGGGGTTTCAGTCGCCGCAGTTCCGAGAGCTCGAGTTCCTGCTCGGGCGCAGGAACCGCAAGATGCTCGCCCATCACGCCGGCTCCGCCGCGCTCGCGCGGCTCGAGCGGCGGCTCGCCGAGCCCTCGCTCTGGGACCACTTCGTCCGCTTCCTCGACCGCCACGGCTTTCCGGTCCCCGCCGAGCTGCTGCGCCGCGACCTCGCCGCCTCGAATCCTCCCTGCGCCGAGCTCCACCCGGTCCTGATCGAGATCTATCGCGGCCATCCCCACCTCGCGCAGGTCTGCGAACGGCTGGTCGATCTCGACGAGGGGATCCAGGAGTGGCGCTACCGCCACGTCAAGATGGTCGAGCGGACGATCGGCAACAAGCGCGGCACCGGCGGCTCGGCCGGCGTGCAGTACCTGCAGACGACGGTCTCCGACCCGCTCTTCCCCGACCTCTGGGCGATCCGCACCGAGCTGTGAGCCTCGCCCTCGACGACCTGCGGCGGACGCCGAACGCCCTCGCCGTCGACTACGCGGCTTTCCGGGTGAGCGAGCGGCTGCTGCTCACCGGCCATTCGCACCAGGCCTGGCCGGACGTGGCGCGCGCCGCGCTCGCCGAGTCGTTCGACGATGCCGCGCACGCGGTCGACGAGAAGTGGGAGCGCGCCTTCGCCAAGGCCGAGCGGGTGCGCGCGGGCTACCGCGCGCTGCTCGACGACCCGGGGGGCGAGATCGCGCTCGCCGCCAGCACGCACGAGCTGGTCGTGCGCTGGCTCTCGGCGCTCGACCTGGCCCGGCGGCCGCGGTTGGTCACGACCGACGGCGAGTTTCACACCCTGAGGCGCCAGCTCGCGCGGCTGGCCGAGGCGGGGCTCGAGGTCCACCGCGAGCCGGCGCGGCCGGTCGAGACGCTGGCCGAGCGGCTCGCCGGCCGGATCGACGCGCGGACGTCGGCGGTGCTCGTCTCGGCGGTCTTGTTCGAGACCGCGCGCATCGTGCCCCACCTCGGCGAGCTCGCCGCCGCCTGCGATCGCCGCGCGGTGCCGCTTCTGGTCGACGCCTACCATGCCCTCGGTGCGATCCCCTTCCCGCTCGGTGCGCTCGGGCTCGACTCGGCGCTGGTCACGGGCGGCGGCTACAAGTACCTGCAGCTCGGCGAGGGGAACTGCTTCCTGCGGCTGCCGCGGGGGCTCGAGCTGCGGCCGACGCTCACCGGCTGGTTCGCCGAGTTCGCGGCGAAGGGCGCGGCGCACGACGGGCGGCGGGTCGAGTACGGCCCCGGCGCCGCCGCGCTCGGCGGCGCGACCTACGACCCGGCGAGCCACTACCGGGGCGCGCGCGTCTTCGACTTCTTCGCCGAACGCGGGCTGACTCCGGCCTTCCTGCGCGCGGTGTCGCGCCACCAGGTCGGCCGGCTCGCCGCGCGCTTCGACGCCCTCGCGCTGCCCGAGCCGCTGGCGAGGCGCGAGCGGTCCGTGCCGCTCGAGGTCTTCGGCGGCTTCCTGGCGATCGAGAGCCCGCACGCCGAGGCGCTCGCGCGCGCCCTGCTCGCGCGCGGAGTGCAGACCGACGCGCGCGGCCGTTTTCTGCGCCTGGGTCCCGCCCCCTACCTCTCCGACGCGCAGCTCGACCGGGCCGTCGACCTGCTCGGCGAGGCGGTTCGAGAGCTCGCGCGCTGACGGCGCCGCGCGGCTAGCGCCCGACGACCAACGGCAGCTCGATCGCGCTCGCCCGCCCGGGCGCGTGGTGGACGCGCTGGGTCGCCTTGCGGAAGTCGTTCGGCTTCGCCCAGAAGATGCTCGGCACGAAGGTCTGCGGGTTGCGGTCGTAGAGTGGAAACCAGCTCGACTGGACCTGCACCAGGATGCGGTGGCCGGGCAGGAAGACGTGGTTGGCGGTCGGCAGGTCGAAGCGGTACTCGAGCGGCTCGCCCGGAGGGATCGGCCGCGGAGTCTCCAGGCTCTCGCGGTAGCGGCCGCGGAAGATGTCGCCGGCGACCATCAGCTGGTAGCCCCCCATCTCGGGGCGCGCGGCGACCTCGTCCGGAGAGACGTCGATCAGCTTGACCACCCAGTCGGCGTCGCTGCCGCTGGTCGAGGCGACCAGGCGGGCGACCGGCCGGCCGCTGATTTTGACCGGCGCGGTCAGCACCTCCGAGACGAAGGTCGCGACGTCGGGCCGCGCCGAGGCCTCGCGCTGATCGTGGACCAGCCACTCCTGCCACCGCGCCCCTTGGGCCTTCACCGGCCGCGGGATGAAGGGCACCGGTTTCGCGGGGTCGGAGAGGTACTCCGTGTAGGGCTCGCCGCCCTCGGGCGGCGCGGCGAAAGAGAGCCTCGCGTCGGCGCGCAGGTAGAGCGGCGTCGGCCGTACCTCGCACCCGTCGACGCACCCCGCCGGCCAGGCCGGCAGCCGGCGCCAGACGTTGGTGCCGGTCTCGAAGGCGGTCACCGGAGCGAGGTCGGCCGGCGGCGCCCCCTCCTTCAGATGCTGGGCGAGGAAGGGGGCGAGCAGGTCGCGACGGAAGGCGAGGGCGGTGTCGGAGTCGAAGTGGATCGCGCCGAGCGAGCTCCCTTCCCGGATCTGCTGACCGTGGCGCCAGGGTCCGATCACCAGGAAGACGCGGTCGTTGCCGCCGTCCTTCGGCTCGAGCGCGTCGTAGACCGCCGGGGCGCCGTAGATGTCCTCCTGGTCGAAGAGCCCGTGGACGATCATCACCGCCGGGACCTCGAGCGGCCGCTCGGCGAGCACGCGGTCGACCGCTTGGTCGCGCCAGAAGGCGTCGTAGGCGGGGTGGGCGAGGATCTTGCGCCAGAAGCCGACCTGCTCGAGCCCGCGCCGCCGGCCGAGCTCCCCCGCCGAGCCCGCGGCGAGAAACGCCTCGTAGTCGTCGTAGTGGGTCGAGTACCACTTCGCCTCGTTCTTGCGCGTCGCCTCCTGCTCGAGGATGTAGGGCATCCCCTGCTGGCGGAAGGCGCCGTTGTGGAACCAGTCGTCGCCGCGCCAGCCGTCGACCATCGGGTTCATCGGCACCGCGACCTTGAGCGCGGGGTGCGGGTTCACCATCGCCATCAGCGGCAGGAAGCCGTCGTAGGAGATTCCGAGGATGCCGACCCGGCCGTTCGATTCGGGGAGGTTGGCGACCAGCCAATCGATGGTGTCCCAGGTGTCGGTCGAGTGGTCGACCGCCGTCGGATTCTGCGGGCCGGAGAGGGGCCGGTTCATCACGTAGTCCCCCTCCGAGCCGTACTTGCCGCGCACGTCCTGGACCACCCGGATGTACCCCCCCTCGACGACCACGTCGGTCGGGTGGTCGTAGCCGTGGATGGCGCGCCCGAGGTGGACGCTCGACTCTCGCTCGGTCATCTCGTCGGCGTCGTAGGGGGTGCGGGTGAGCAGGATCGGCGCATCGCGCGCCCCTTTCGGCAGGAGGATCACGGTGTGCAGGCGGACGCCGTCGCGCATCGGGATCTCGGCCACGCGCCGCTCGTAGTCCCAGTCGCCGGTCGGCTGCTCGAAATGCGCCGGGGTCTCGCTGGGCAGCTGTGGATAGCTCGCCGGAGGCGAGGGAGCGGGCCGTGCGGCGGCGAGGGCCGGCAGCGCGAGGGCGGCCGGAACGAGCGCCCGCAGGGCGATTGCGAAGTATCTCTTCATCGAGCTCCCCCCACCCAGCGAAGCGCGTCCCGGGACGATTCCCGGACGCGCGGTACGAGTCTCCTCACCAGCGTCCGGACGCGCCGCCGCCGCCGAAGCTGCCGCCGCCGCCGGAGAAACCGCCGCCCCCGCCGCCGCCGAACCCGCCACCGAACCCGCCGCCCGACCAGCCGCCGCCGGAGGCACCGCCGCCGCCCCGGAAGCTGCCGCCGCGATGGGTCGCGCGCGCCTTGAAGATCAGGTAGACGACGATCAGCAGCAGGACGAGCGCGACGAAGCCCGCCTCGCCGCCGGTCGAGCGGAGCCCGCGCGCCGGCTCGCCCGGCGCGTACTCACCCCGGATCGACTCGACGATCGCGTCGGCGCCCGCGGCGAGCGCGCCGTCCCAGTCCCCTGCGCGGAGCCGGGGCACCACCGCGCCGTCGAGGATCCGCTTCGACTCGAGGTCGGTCAGGGCGCCTTCGAGGCCGTAGCCGACCTCGAGCCGGAGCGCCCGGTCGGCCACGAAGACGAAGAGCACGACGCCGTCGTCCCGGTCGGCGCGGCCGACCCGCCAGGCCTCGGCGACCCGCTGCGTCCAGTCCTCGAGCGCCTCGCCCTCCGGCAACCGCTCGAAGATCGCCACCAGCACCTGCGAGCCCTGCTCGCGCTCGAAGGCCTCGAGCCGGCGGTCGATCTCGGCGGCGGCCGCCGGAGAGAGCACGCCGGCGCGATCGCTCACCCAGCGCGCCGGCGCCGGCGGCAGCTCGGCCGCCCCGAGGAGAGGAGAGACGGCGAGCGTCAGCGCGACTGCGGCGATCGCGAGGGGCCCGCTCGAGCGGGCCCCGGCGCGGCGAACGGCGAGCGGCGCCGGCAAGTCCGTCTAGAACTCGACCTTGGGCGCCACGTCCGAGCCCGCGGCGGCCTGGAAGTATGGGCGCGGCGCGAAGTGCCAGCCGAGCATCTTCGAGAAGAGGTTGGTCGGGAACTTCTTGAGCATCGTATTGAAGCCCTGCGCGGCCTCGTTGAACTTGCGCCGCTCGACCGCGATCCGGTTCTCGGTCCCCTCGAGCTGGACCATCAGGTCCTGGTAGGCCTGGGTCGACTTGAGCTCGGGGTAGCGCTCGACGACCACCAGCAGTCGGGAGAGGGCCGAGGAGAGGCCGTCCTGCGCCTGCTGGAACTGCTGGAACTTCTGTGGGTCGTTGAGGATCTGCTCGGCCGCCTGCCCCGAGATCTGGCCGACCCGGCTGCGCGCCTCGATGACGTTCTGCAGCGTCTCCTGCTCGAACTCGGCGGACCCCTTGACCGTCGCGACCAGATTGGGAATCAGGTCAGCGCGCCGCTGGTAGACGTTCTCGACGTCGCTCCAGGCGCGGCTGACGTTCTCCTCCTGGGTGACCAGCCCGTTGTACTGGCCGTAGAGCACCATACCGAGAATCGCCAGGACGGCGATCAGGGCGATTCCGCATCCGATGGTCTTGGTCATCGCGTGGCGCGCTCCTCGTCGCGTGGGGTGTCGTGAGCTGCGGTGGCAGTCAGCCTAACATCGGCGCCCGCCCGCCCGGCTCCGGGACTCGACCACAATCTGTTGTATCCTCCCGCTCCCGGGACCCCAGATGTCGTCGTCGAGCTTCCTCTCCCCACCCCCCGAAGTCCGCCTCGTGCGGCGCTTCGAGCGGGGCTTCGACAACGCCGTGGCGGCCGCGCGCACCTGCTACTCGGCCAAGGGGATCGTGACGCCGGAGGAGGTCGCGGGCGACGGGCTCGAGCCCGAGGCCGCCGCCGCGCGGCGGCAGCGGCGCGACCGGCTCGCCGGCGACATCTACGGCGCGGGCCACCACACGACCTTCCAGCACGTCCATTTCCAGTTCGCGCTGTCCAACGTCAGCCGCCAGCTGCTCTGGAGCTTCCTGCACGCCCACCCCTTCTACAACTCGGAGCAGGTCTCCCAGCGCTACGTCACGGTGCGCGCCGGCAGCTACGCCCTGCCACGGCTCCCGGAGCCCGCCCTCACCGTCTATCGCGAGACGGCCGATGGCCTGGTCGCCGACTACGAGGAACTCGCGCGGCGGCTGGTGCCGGTCGCCAGCGAGGCCTTCTACGAGCGCTTCCCGGCGCGGCGCCACCAGCCCGAGCGTTGGGCCAAGGAGATCGGCAAGAAGGCGCAGGAGGTCGCGCGCTACCTGTTGCCGGTCGCCACCTTCGCCTACCTCTACCACACGGTCTCGGCGATCACCCTCTTCCGCTACCGCCGGCTGGCGCGGCTCTACGACGCGCCGCTCGAGCAGGCCGAGGTCGTCGAGCGCATGGTCGAGCAGGTGCTGGCGGCCGATCCCGACTACGCGCGAGTGCTCGAGGATCCGCTGCCGCTCGAGGCGACGCCGGAGCACGAGCGCTTCGTGGCGCTCGCCCGGCAGGGGCCGGCGCCCGGCTTCCGGAGTCGCTTCGACGCCGCGCTCGGCAGCCGCGTCTCGCGCCTGGTCGACTGGAAGGTCGCCGCCGAGGAGACCGTCGCGGAGGCCGTGCGCGAGGTGCTGGGCGCCGCCGGCGGCGAGCTGTCGGACGACGAGGCGCTCGCCACGCTGCTCGACCCGGCGCGCAACCGCTACCTCGGCGAGGCGCTCAATCTGACCACCCACTCGAAGCTCGCGCGCTGCCTCGGCCACGCGCACTACACCTTCCGCAAGAAGCTCTCGCACACCGCCGACAGCCAGGATCAACGGCACCGCATGACCCCCGCCTCGCGACCGATCCTGGCCGCGCAGATCGACGGCGACCCCGACCTGGTCGAGCCCGCGCTGCTCGCCCGCGACGAGGGGTGCCGCCGCTTCTTCCACGAGAGCTGCGAGCGCGCCTGGGAGGGGATGCGGCGGCTCGCGCGTCACGGAGTGCCGGTCGAGACCATCCACTACCTGCTGCCCAACGCCGTCGCGATCCGCTTCAGCGAGTCGGCCGACTTGCTGCACCTGCACCACAAGCACACGATGCGCCTCTGCCTCAACGCGCAGGAGGAGATCTGGCGGGCGAGCCTCGACGAGGCCGAGCAGATCGCCGCGATCCACCCCCGCCTCGGCCGCTGGCTCCTCCCCCCGTGCAGCCAGCGTGCCCTCGCCGGCGTCAAGCCCCCCTGCCCGGAAGGCTCCCGCTACTGCGGCGTCCCGGTCTGGAAGCAGGATCTCGCCGAAGTCCGCCGCTCGATCTGAAGCCGCGCCGCGGACTTCTCATTCTCTCTCTCCTTCTTCCCACTCTCTCTCGCTTCTCTTCTCTGACTTTCTCTTCTTCTCTCCTGCCACCTCTGCGGCGGGAATCCCCTGGCGACATCCGCTCCTCGCACTTCGTCGATTCGTTATCCCCCTCCTTACCTCGCGCTCTGAGGCTGGGCCATCGCCCGGGCGCTGGCGCGATGGCCCATCTACGCTGGTGCCACGCCCCTTTCCATAGATGGGTGAGGGGATTTGGCGCCTCGGCGCAGGCGCGACGGGCCTGGGCGAGCCCCAGATCTCCTTCCAACTGGATGCTCTTCGCAGGCGAGCGTATCGGCGCAATGCTCGCGCGGCAGGCCCCGGAGACCAGACCCAGGTCCTGTAACCGACCGCCCTCTCGGGCGAAGGCCCGCACGCGGCGCCCGCGCGGAGAGCTCGCGGCGATCGGGCTCCAGGCGGCGCCGTCGCTGGGTGCGACAGTTCGGGCGCCGGGATTCCGACTCTCTCCGGTGATGCTCGCCCGTGCGCTCGCCGCCACTCCGTGGGGGATCGAGGCCCGGCCGGTGGAGGTCGAGGTCGACGTCCAGAACGGCCTGCCGCAGATCCAGATCGTGGGCCTGCCCGACGCCGCCGTGCGCGAGAGCCGCGAGCGGGTGCGCAGCGCCCTGCGCAACTGCGGCTTCGACCTGCCGCCGCGCGCCGTCACCGTCAACCTCGCGCCCGCCGATCTGCGCAAGGAGGGCAACCACCTCGACCTGGCGATCGCCCTCGCCCTGCTCGCGGCCCACGGCGCGCTCCCGCAGGAGACGCTCGAGACCCGGCTGCTGTGCGGGGAACTCGGCCTCGACGGCGCCGTCCGACCGGTGCGCGGCGGGCTGGCGATCGCCGATCTGGGCGGCCGCCTCGGCCGCCGCGAGCTGCTCCTGCCCGCGCCCAACGCCGGCGAGGCCGCCGCCACCGACGCGCTGCCGGTGGTCGGCGTCGGCTCGCTCGGCGACGCGCTCGAGCACCTGCTCGGCGAGCGTCCGCTCCCGCCGGCGCGCCCACGGCTCGCCCCGGGCTGCGCCGCTCCGGCGGTCGACCTCGCGGAGATCCGCGGCCAAGAACTCGCGAAGCGGGCGCTCGAGATCGCCGCCGCCGGCGGCCACAATCTCCTGTTCATCGGACCGCCCGGCGCGGGCAAGACGATGCTCGCCCGCGCCTTGCCCGGCCTGCTGCCGCCGCTCACGACGGAGGAGGCGGTGGCGGTGACCAAGATCCACTCCTTGGTCGCCGAGGAGCCGCCGGGGGGATTGCTCGCCGCACGCCCCTTCCGCGCGCCACATCCCGGCGTCTCGACCGCCGGCCTGATCGGCGGCGGCGGGCTGCCGCGCCCCGGCGAAGTCAGCCTCGCCCACGGCGGCGTCCTCTTCCTCGACGAGCTCGCCGAGTTCCGGCGCGACGCGCTCGAGGCGCTGCGCCAACCGCTCGAGGAGGGCAGCGTGACCGTGGTCCGCGCGCGCGCGGCGCTCGCCTTCCCGGCGCGCTTCGCCCTGATCGCCGCGATGAATCCCTGCCCCTGCGGCCATCTCGGCGACTCCCGGCACGCCTGCCGCTGTCCGCTGCCCGCCGTCGAGCGCTACCGGGCGCGCATCTCCGGACCCCTGCTCGATCGGATCGACCTCCACGTCGAGGTTCCGGCCCTCTCGGTGCGCGAGCTGCGCGGGGGGGAGGGCGAGCCCAGCGCGACCGTCGCCGAGCGCGTCGCGGCGGCGCGGGCCCGCCAACGCGGGCGCTTCCCGGCCGGCCATCCGGCGCCCCACAACGCCAGCCTCGACGCCCGCGGCGTGCGCCACTGCTGTCCGCTGGGCGACGACGCCCGGCGGCTCGTCGAGGCCGCCTTCGAGCGGCTCGGGCTCTCGGCGCGCGCCTTCCACCGGGTGCTCAAGGTGGCGCGGACGATCGCCGATCTGGCGGGCCTCGAGAGCCTCGCGGCGCCCCATCTCGCCGAAGCGATCCAGTTCCGCAGCCTCGACCGGCGCCTCGCCTGAGGGCGGGGTCTCGGGCCGGGCGGGCGCTCCCCGCCTGGCCGGACGGGTTGACAGGCGGGGCTCGATGGCTACAATTCCGCAGTCCCATTCGGTCGACCTGACACCGTGTCGTCCTGACTCCGTCCTTCGTCGGCCAGCAGTCAAGAGAGAGGGAATGCCGAAGCACCATACGGTCATCTTCGTCCGCAACGAGGGATCCCAACTGCGCAAGTGGCGGCTGACCACGGCGCAGATCCTCGCCACGGCGCTTTCTCTGGTGATCGTCGGCACCGCTTCGGTCCTCTCGCTCTACCTCTTCTTCACCGCCCGGGTCGACCAGGCCGAGCTCACGCAGCTCCAGCAGGAGAACGAGTCGCTGCGCCAGACCAACGAGAGCTTCGAGGAGCGGCTCGCCTCCCTCCAGGAGCGTCTCTCCGATTCCGAGGATCGGACGCGGCAGCTCGCCATCGTGGCCGGATTGGGGTCGCCCGGGACCGGCAACGAAGGGGGCGTGGGCGGCGAGGTTCGCCTGGCGAGCTCGGCCGCCGAGCTGGCGATCGCCGATCTCGAGAGCCGCAGCGGCTCGCTGATGCGCGCGCTCGACGGAATCGAGACCCGCCTGGGCGAAAACCTCCGGCTGGTGTCGTCGACTCCGGCGATCACCCCGGTCCGCGGCCTGATCTCGAGCGGCTTCGGCTACCGGCGCGATCCGATCACCGGCCAGCGCGCCTTCCACTCCGGCGTCGACATCTCGGCGCTGCCGGGCAAGCCGGTCAAGGCCTCGGCGGCGGGCGTCGTCACCCGGACGGAGCGCTCGGGCGGCCTCGGACGCGCGGTCTTCGTGGCTCACGGCTACGGCATCGTCACGGTCTACGGTCACCTCTCGCGGGTCGAGGTGACCCCCGGCCAGCGCATCGAGCGCGGCCAGATCGTCGGTCTGGTGGGCAACACCGGCCGGGCGACCGGCTACCACCTGCACTACGAAGTCCAGGTCGACGGCCGCTCGGTCAATCCGTTCGACTACATGCTCGACAGCGGCCGCCCGGCCCGCTGACGCAGCCGCACCAGCAGCCTCTTCCTCTTCCTCTTCC
>WYBK01000157.1 GCA_011525905.1 Acidobacteriota bacterium | reverse complement strand
CCTTCCTCTCCTGGGACGACTTCGAGACCGGCGACACGTCGAGCTGGGATTCCGCCTCGCTCTAAGACGCGCCCGAGCACGACGCGATTCGGGGACATGTTCCCAGCGCAGCTGGGTACGTGTCCCCTTCCCGGCGAGGGCCCACGGAGCGACGGGGACACGAAGCCGAGCTTCATGTCCCCGAGCGGACGCTCGAATCGACGGGGACACGAAGCCGAGCTTCATGTCCCCGGGCGGGCGCCGCGACATCCGCCCGGGGACATGTTCCCAGCGCAGCTGGGTACGTGTCCCCGTCCCGGCGCCGGCCCATCGCCGGGCGGGCGCCGCGGCGTCCCGGGTAGACTCCGCGGCGTCCAATCGAGATCGGAGGGGTCGGATCATGGGGAACTGGAGGAAGTCGCGCTCCGCGATCGCTGTCGCGCTCCTGGTCGCTGGGGCGCTCGTCGCCACGCAGGCGCTCGCCGCCGAAGGCACCGACACCAACGTGGATCCGGTCGCCGCGAGCGCGCCGGCCGGCGAGGCCGGCGCCGCGCCGGAGACGGCCGCGGCGGCGACGGTCGCTGTCGACGACGGGCCGGTGGCGGTGCCGGAGCCGAGCGAGAAGGCGCTGCGGTACTACCGCAGCGGCATGCTCCTCTGGGCCTTCGGGCTCCTCTGGGGGATCGCCGTGCCGGTCGTCTGGCTGGCGACCGGCTGGTCGGCGAAGCTGCGGACGCTCGCCGCGCGCTGGGGACGCGGGCGTTGGTATCCGACGGTCGCCCTCTTCTTCCTGCTCTTCCTCGCGATCTCCTTCTTCGTCGACCTGCCGCTCGCCTACTACGCCGAGTTCGTCCGCCCGCACGCCTACGACCTGTCGAACCAGACGCTCGGCAAATGGCTCGGCGACTCGGTCAAGGGGCTCGCCGTCGGCGCGGTGATGGCGCTCGCCTTCGGCTGGGTCCCCTTCCTGCTGCTGCGCAAGAGCCCGCGGCGCTGGTGGCTCTGGACGGCGGTGCTCTCGATCCCCTTCCTGGTCTTCACGACGATCGTCTCGCCGATCTGGATCGACCCGTTGTTCAACGACTTCGGCCCGATGAAGGACAAGGGGCTCGAAGCCGACATCCTCGCGCTGGCCGAGCGCGCCGGCATCGAGGGGGGACGGGTCTTCGAGGTCGACAAGAGCGTCGACACCGAGGCGGTCAACGCCTACGTCACCGGGCTCGGCGGCACCAAGCGGATCGTCCTCTGGGACACCATCCTCGCCAAGGTCGAGCGCGACGGCCTGCTCTTCGTGATGGCGCACGAGATGGGGCACTACGTGCTCGGCCACGTGATCAAGACGCTGGTAATCGTGCCGCTGCTGATCCTCGCCGGCCTCTGGCTGATCCACCGCACGGCCGGGGCCCTCTTCCGGCGCTACGCCGACCGCTTCGGCTTCTCCGAGCTGGGCGACGTCGCGGCGCTGCCGCTGCTCTCGCTGCTGTTCGGGCTCTTCGTCTTCCTGATCTCCCCCGCCTTCCTCGTCTATTCGCGTCATCTCGAGCACGAGGCCGACCGCTTCGGCCTCGAGCTGACCCGCGACAACCGCGCCGCCGCCGAGGCCTTCGTCGCGCTGCAGCGCGAGAATCTCGGCAACCCGCGCCCCGGGTGGATCTACGAGACCTGGCGCGCCTCGCACCCGACGCTCGGCGACCGCATCGACTTCTGCAACGCCTACCGCCCCTGGGAGAGCGGCGAGCCGCTCGCTTACGCCGACCGGTTTCGGGAGGCGCGGTGACACTCGTCCCGCTGCCCCGGGAGCGACGATGACCTTCGTCCCGCCCGAGGAGTTCAACCTCGCCGAATGGCTGCTCGACGCCCGGGTCGCCGAGGGGCGGGGCGAGAAGCTGGCGCTGCGCACCGACGAGGGCGACTTCACCTACCGCGAGCTGCTCGGGCTGGCGGATCGCTGGGCGACCGTGCTCGTCGCGCTGGGCCTGCGGCCGGAGGAGCGGGTGCTGCTCTCGCTGCCCGACGGCGTCGACTTCGTCGGCGCGCTCTTCGGCATCCTCAAAGCGGGCGCGGTCGCCGTGCCGGTCAACCCCGAGCTGGCGCCGGAGGCGCTCGCGACGCTGGTCGACTACCTGCGCCCGCGCCGGGCGGTGGTCGACGGCGAGGCGGTCGGGCGCTGGGCCGAGGCGATCGCGCAGGCGCGCGAGCGCGTCGAGCTCGTGACCGCCGGCGAGCGCGCCCCGGGCTGCCCCTCCTTCGAGGAGCTCTCCCGTTCGATCGAGGAGCGCTTCGAGAACGTCCGCACCCACCGCGACGACCCAGCGGTGATGCTCTTCTCGGGCGGCACGACCGGCCGGCCCAAGGCGGTCGTCCAGCTCCACCGCTCCTACGCCTACACGACCGTCGCCTACGGCCAGGGGGTGCTCGGGATCACCGAGCGAGACGTCACGCTCGCCGTGCCGAAGCTCTTCTTCGGCTACGCGCTCGGCGCCAACCTCTTCTTCCCCTTCTCGGTCGGCGCCACCGCCTGCCTCTTCGCGGAGCGCGCCACGCCCGAGGCGCTCTTCGCGGCGATCCGCCGCCACCGGCCGACGCTCCTGGTCAACGTGCCGACGATGATCCAGCAGCTGCTCGCCCACCCGCAGGCCGCGGCGCAGGACCTGTCGAGCCTGCGCCTGGCGACCTCGGCCGGCGAGGCGCTCCCCGTCCCGCTCCACGAGCGCTGGAACGAGACGTTCGGCGTCGAGCTGCTCGACGGCCT
>WYBK01000156.1 GCA_011525905.1 Acidobacteriota bacterium | reverse complement strand
GCCGGTGAAGAGGTCGAAGACGGAGATCTCGACCGCGAAGTTGGTCAGACCAGCGGCGAAGACCCAGTGGCCCGGGGGAGAGCCGCCGAAGCAGGCGTTGAGCATCTTGACCGGGATCTCGACGTTGTTGCGATCGAAGAAGAAGAAGTAGCCGGCCGAGTTCGTCATGCGGCAGGAGCGGGCGATCTCGACGCCACCGACGAACCCCTGGAAATCGACGAAGAGGACGAAGCGCCCGTTGACCAGGAGCTCGTCGCCGATCGTGCAGACGACCGCACCGACCGAGTTGACGCCCGAGGGATGAGGGGTCAGTCCCTTCTTGCCGGCGGTCGGCTGAGCCATCACTTCGTCGAGGCCGGGGTCCCGCTCGAGGCTCCAGAGCGCTTCGGGGACCTCGGGATCGATCTGCGCGGGGCGCTGACCGCCCGCGCGCGCTGCGAGAAACGCGGCCAGGCCCTCCCGGGTCGTCAGTTCGTGCGCCGCAGAGAGCCTGCCGGTCGCGAGTAGGCGCTCGATGCCGGCCGCGACGTGCGCGGTGTGCGCTTTGGTCAGGTTCCTGCCGCCCTCGGATGGGTCCGGCTTCGCGGCTGGAGCGGGAGCGGCGAGCGCCAGGGAGACGAGAACGGCGGCGAGCAGCAATGGCGTGCGGTTGTTCATGATCTCTCCCAAGTCGAAGGGACCCAGGGTCCAGCCGGTCCGGAGCGCTCCGCCGGCTCCAGCCCCCACGTCAACGTTCCGAGAATTGCCCGGACGGTAGCACGCGCGACTGACAGGATCTGTCAGTAAGGCCGGAGGATCGGAAGCGCTACGCCGTTCGGCCGGACGAGGCCCTTCGGTGCGGGGGCTACCTCGAACGCTTCCGGGCTGGGTCAGAGGGCGGGCGGGGTCTCGCGGCTCGCATGCCAGAGAGCGAGCAGGTCGACCGTCTGGGTCGCCTCCTCGGTGAGGTAGTAGAGGTGGTGTCGCGTCCGAGCCAGGAGGAGACGCCGGACTCCCGCGAGGTCGGGATGGCGCACGGGCTCCCCCACGCGGGGAAAATCGGTCACCAGTCGAAGCGCGTCCTCGAGATCCTCTGCAAAGGCGGACGGGGCTTTGTCTCGGTTGCGCAGCCACCAGCTCGAGGCCTCGCGAATCTGTCGCGCCGCCCGTCGAGAAACGCGGAGCCGGTAGGTCACCGGCCAGCGCGAGCTTGGATCTCGCGCAGCAAGGCGAGGCCCTCTTCGAGCTCACCGCGCTCGATCTCGGCGTAGGCCTCCGCGAGCTCGGCCTCCTGGGAGGGGGTCAGGTCGCGACCTTCCTGGCCGGGCGCGAGCACGGCGACCGGCGTGCCGTCCTCGATCTCGCCGCCCAGCTCGATCCTGCCGGCCACCACGCGTCCCGTGAGCACTCGCATCGCGCGGACCCTATCACTCCGATGCCGTCACGACGGATGCATCCCGGAGGGCGCGCACGGTCAGCCGCGGCGCGCGGCTTCGATGGCGGCGACGTCGATCTTCTGCATCGTCATCATGGCGTCGAAGACGCGCTTGGCGACCGCCGGGTCGGGGTCGGTGATCCCCTGGGTCAGCGCGATCGGCGTGATCTGCCAGGAGACCCCCCACTTGTCCCGGCACCAGCCGCACTCGCTCGCCTGGCCGCCATTGCCGACGAGGGCGTTCCAGTAGCGATCGGTCTCTTCCTGGTCGACGGTCGCGACCTGGAACGAGAACGCGAAGTTGTGCTCGACGCCCGGGCCGCCGTTGAGCCCCATGCACGGGATGCCCATCACGGTGAACTCGACGACCAGCACGTCCCCCTTCTTTCCGGACGGGAAATCGTTCGGCGCGCGGTGCACCGCGCCGACGGAGGAGTCGGGGAAGGTCCGGGCGTAGAAGCGCGCCGCCTCCTCGGCGTCGCGGTCGTACCAGAGACAGATCGTGTTCTTCGCGGGGGTCTTCATGTCGGTTCTCCGTGGAGGTGAGTCCGGTCGATGTCCGCCGCGGACCCAATCGGGTCCCGCCCCTTCTTCGGCATCGGGTCGCCCGGCCTCGCGCTCAGTACTTGACCTTGGCGATCTCCTCGTTGGGCGTGAAGCTCTCGCCGAAGTCCTCGACGTCCATCAGCTTGCGGATCTCGACCGTCGCCTCGCCGTTCGGGAAGACGTTCGGCGTGCGCTTCACCCAGTCGATGGCTTCTGCGAGCGAGCCCACCTCGAGGATCGAGAAGCCCGCGACGAGCTCCTTCGCCTCGGTGAACGGCCCGTCGGTGACGGTGCGCTCCTCGCCGTCGAACTTCACGCGCGCCCCCTTCGAGGTGGGGGAGAGTCCCTCGGCGGCGAGCAGGATGCCGGCCTTCACCAGCTCCTCGTTGTACTCCTGCATCGCGGCGAACGCCTCCGGCTTCGGCAGCTCGCCCGCTTCGGTCTCCTTCGTCGCCATGACCATGACCATGAATCGCATCGTCCCCTCCGGTTTCCGCCTGGTGTCCGCGGCCGCGCCCGCGGCGGCCCCGACGTTACGACGAACGAG
>WYBK01000155.1 GCA_011525905.1 Acidobacteriota bacterium | reverse complement strand
TCACAAGTGCTCAGCGTGTTCCCCTGGTAACTGTCACGGATGTCTCGGATGGCGGTCTCCGGTTGGGTCGAGGCCCCCTTTCGGCGCGGCGCGGAGGATCGGGAGTCGCGGGTACGATCGGCGGCGATGCCGCACGACCTCGCCCGCCGCGGCGCCGCGCTGCTGGTTCGCGCCTTCGAGGACTACCGGGAGGCCTTCGCCGAGATCACCGCCCGCGCGCCCCGCCGCTTCGCCGCCGCCGATTGGCAGGGGATGCAGACCGACGCGCGCGAGCGGCTCGAGACCTACGGCCGGGTGATCGGCACCGCGCTCGAGGTGCTCGACGCCCAGCTCGGAGAGGACCTGCGCCGACGCTCGCTCTGGGCGACCATGAAGGAGGCCTACGCCGGGCGGGTCGCCGGCCGGCCCGACGTCGAGCTCGCCGAGACCTTCTTCAGCTCGGCCTCCCGCCGGCTGTTCACCACCGTCGGCGTCGACCCGGCCATCGAGTTCGTGGGCCCGACTCCGATGAGCCTGTTACGTCTCCCGGGCGCACCCGCCCACGCCGCCTACCGTCCCGAGGGGAGCTCGCGGGCGGTGCTCGCCCGCATCCTCGCCCGCCACGCGCTCGCTGCCCCGTTCGAGGACCTCGAACGCGACCTCGCGCGCGCCGCCGAGCACATCGATGCCGCCCTGCCGGGCGGTCTGGCCGGCGAGATGGTCGAGCGCGTCGAAGTGCTCGACCCGGTCTTCTACCGCAACAAGGGCGCCTACCTCGTCGGGCGCGTGCTGCGCGACTCCGAGGTCGTGCCCCTCGTGCTGGCGCTGACCAACTCGGGGCGGGGCGTCGCGATCGACGCCGTGCTCCTCGAGGAGGACGAGGTCAGCCAGGTCTTCGGCTTCACCCGCTCCTATTTCCACGTCGACGTCGACCAGCCTTACGAGACCGTGCGCTTCCTCAAGTCGATCCTGCCGAGGAAACCGGTCGCGGAGCTCTACATCGCCCTCGGTCACAACCGCCACGGCAAGGCGGTGCTCTACCGCGATCTGCTGCTCCACCTCGCCGAGTCCGACGAGCCCTTCGTGATCGCACCAGGCGAGGAGGGCATGGTGATGAGCGTCTTCACCATGCCCTCGCTCGACATCGTCTTCAAGGTGATCAAGGACCGCTTCGGTGCGTCGAAAACCGTGAGCCGCGCCGACGTGATCGCCCGCTACCGCATGGTCTTCCGCCACGATCGGGCCGGCCGGCTGGTCGACGCCCAGGAGTTCGAGCACGTCGAGCTCGAGCGCTCGCGCTTCTCCGAGCGGCTGCTCGCCCGGCTGCTCGAGACCGCCGCGGGCAGCGTCTCGGTACGCGGTCCGCGCGTCGCCGTGCGGCATCTCTACACCGAGCGGCGGATCACGCCGCTCAACCTCTACCTGGCGAGCGCCCCCGAGCCGCAGGCGGTCGCCGCCGCGCTCGACTTCGGTCAGGCGATCAAGGACCTGGCGGCGACCAACGTCTTCCCCGGCGACCTGCTGCCCAAGAACTTCGGCGTCACCCGCCACGGCCGGGTGGTCTTCTACGACTACGACGAGCTCTGTCCGCTCGCCGAGTGCGTCTTCCGCGAGCTGCCCGAGCCCGAGGACGAGCGTGACTCCGGGGGCGACGCCTGGTTCTACGTCGGCCCGCGCGACGTCTTCCCCGAGGAGTTCGGCCGCTTCCTCGGCCTGGCGGGCCGGGCGCGCGAGGCCTTTCTCGACGTCCACGGCGACCTGCTGCGCCCGCAGTGGTGGATCGGCGTCCAGCGCCGCATCGCCGCCGGCGAGTTCCCCGACTTCTTCCCCTATCCGCCGGGGCGCCGGCTGCGCGCGGAGCCCGCCTGACCGGTCCTCGGCCCGGCCCGCGGATCGGGGCCAGCGCCCCGTCCGAACGGCCGTCCGGCGCGCGGCCCCACCCCGCGGGGCGTTGGGCGGCGGGCTAGAATCCCCAGGCTTCGAGGAGGGAGCCCGAGTCATGAACAGCCCCAAGCCCGTCGTCCCCGCCCACGGCTCGAAGATCACGCTCGAGGGCGGGACGCTGCGAGTCCCCGACCGTCCGATCCTCCCCTTCATCGAGGGGGACGGCACCGGCCCGGACATCTGGCGCGCCAGCGTGCGCGTGCTCGACGCCGCCGTCGAGCGCGCCTACGGCGGCGCGAAGAAGATCGAGTGGATGGAGGTCTACGCCGGCCAGAAGGCCTACGACCGCTTCCAGACCTGGCTGCCCGACGAGACGGTGGACGCCTTCCGTGAGTACCTGGTCGGCATCAAGGGCCCGCTCACCACGCCGATCGGCGGCGGCATCCGCAGCCTGAACGTCGCCTTGCGCCAGCTGCTCGATCTCTACGTCTGCCTGCGGCCGGTGCGCTGGTTCCAGGGTGTCCCCTCCCCGGTCAAGCGCCCGGAGAAGGTCGACATGGTGATCTTCCGCGAGAACACCGAGGACATCTACGCCGGCATCGAGTTCGAGGCCGGCTCGCCGGAGGTCCACCAGATCCTCGACTTCCTCTCCAAGTCCCACCCGCAGATGTACCGCAAGATCCGCTTCCCGGGCAGCGCCGCGGTGGGATTGAAGCCGGTTTCGCGCGAGGGGAGCGAGCGGCTGGTGCGCGCGGCGATCCAGTACGCCATCGCCAACCGCAGGAAGAGCGTCACCTTCGTGCACAAGGGCAACATCATGAAGTTCACCGAGGGCGCCTTCCGCAACTGGGGCTACGAGCTGGCCGAGCGCGAGTTCGCCGACTCGACCTACACCTGGGACCAGTGGGAGCGGACCAAGCGCGACCGGGGCGAGGCGGCGGCCAACGCCGAGCAGAAGGAGGCGCTCGCCGCCGGCCGCGTGCTGGTCAAGGACGCGATCGCCGACATCACGCTGCAGCAGGTGCTGACCCGGCCCGACGAGTTCGACGTCATCGCCACCCTCAACCTGAATGGCGACTACCTCTCCGATGCCCTGGCCGCGCAGGTGGGCGGCATCGGCATCGCACCCGGCGGCAACATCAACTACGTCACCGGCCACGCCGTCTTCGAGGCGACGCACGGCACGGCGCCCAAGTACGCCGACCTCGACAAGGTCAACCCGGGCTCGGTGATCCTGTCGGGCGAGATGATGCTGCGCCACCTCGGCTGGACGGAAGCGGCCGATCTCGTGCTGAAGGGGATGGACGGCGCGATCCACGCCGGCACCGTGACCTACGACTTCGCCCGCCTGATGCAGGGGGCGACCGAGGTCAAGTGCAGCGAGTTCGGCGACGCCGTGATCCGCCACATGGGCTGACCTCGATCCCGCTCCGGCCCGCCTACGGCCGCGAGGGCCGGGCCGGAGCGCGGGCTCAGAAGGTCAGCCGGTAGCTCAAGCGCAGGTCGCGCCCGGGTAGCGGCGCCAAGTCCTTGAGGTAAGAGGCGTGCACGCGCCCCTCCTCGTCGGTCAGGTTCTTGCCGGCGAGGATCAGGTCGTGCACCGTGCGGCCGGCGAACAGGCGGTAGCCGACCGCGGCGTCGATCATCGAATAGGCGTCGGTCGGCGTCTCGAAAGGAGCGAGCCGGTCCTGGCGCTGGACCCGGCGCCAGTCGGCCGAGGCGAACCAGCGGTCGCCTCGGTAGGAGAGGCCGGCGCCGTAGCTCGCCGGCGGAATGCGCGGCAACGGGTCGCCCGTGATCCGGTCCTCGCCGCGCACGAGGTCGTAGTCGAGGTCGAGCTCGAGGTGGCTCGAGGCGCGGTGCCAGAGGCCGATGTGCGCCGCCAGCTCGAACCCGTGGAGCTCCGCGTCCGTGGCCCCGAAGCGGACGACGTCGGCTCCCTCCTGCTCCTCGCCGCTGAACGCCTCGACCACGAAGTCGTCGACGCGGTTCCAGAAGAAGCTCGCCGCCGCCCGCAGCCGCTCCCCCTCGTAGCGGAATCCGAGGTCGGCGCCCAGGCTCACCTCCTCGCCGAGCGTCGGATCACCGATCTCGTAAGTGCGGGTCGCGACGTGCATGCCGTCCGAGTAGAGCGCCTCCGGATTCGGCGCGGTCACCGAGCGCGCCACGGACAGCGAGGAAGAGAAGGCGTCGGTCATCCGCCAGACGAGACCGAGGGAGCCCGAGAGACCGGAGAAGGAACGGTCGGGCAGCTCCGCCACCTCGACGCCGAGGTCGTTCTCCTCCCAGCGCGCGCCGAGCTGCCAGGTGAGAGCGCCGGCCTCGATCTCCTCGAAGAGAAAGAGGGCCAGGCTCTCGGTGTCGTTGGCGGGGACGAACGCCTCCTCGCCCACGGCGACGAACTCGCGCCGGCCGAGCTGCACCCCCCAGGCGCCGGACATCCGCCCGAGCGGCCGGTGCCGCGCCTCGAGGCGCGCCTCCCAGCCGTCGGTGTCGAAACGGGTGCCGACCTCGTCGCCCTCGAGCTCCACATGCTGGTAGTCGTAGGATCCGATGCGCACCTTGAGGCCGCGGAAGATGCCGAGCTCGCGCGCGATCTCGCCGCGCAGATCGACCCGGCGCTGCTCGAGGTCGACGCGGACCGGTCCCTCCTCCTCCTCGTGCTCTTCGTGCTCCGCTTCCTCCTCGCCCTCGCCGTGGCCGTGCTCCTCCTCGCCGTGCTCGTGCGCATGGCCGGGGACGCCGTAGAGCGTGTCGAAGCCGGAGACCGAGACGCCCAGGAAGCCGGCGTCCCCGACCCAGGAGAGTCCGAAGCGCCCCGACTCGCTCTCGATCGCGCTGTTCGGCAGGATCCCGAACGCCTCTTCTTCCTCCTCGTGCTCTTCGCCCTCCTCTTCCTCGTGCTCGTCCTCGTCGGCCGCGCGCTGGTACCTCGATTCGGCGAATCCGGGGATCTCGTGGTCCTCGGTCTGCCGCTTCGAGGCCGAGAGGTGCCAGGCCAGACGGCCGAGCCGGCCGTCGAACGCGGCCGCCCCGGCCCGCTCGTCGGCCACGCTGCCGCCGCGCAGCGTCACGCTGCCGATGACCGGCGCCTCGGGCAGGAAGTCGGGGATCGAGCCGTCGAGGACGTTGACCACGCCGCCGACCGCGCTCGAGCCGTAGAGCAGCGTCGCCGGACCGCGCACGATCTCGATCCGTTCCGAGCCGAGCGGCTCGACGCCGACCGCGTGATCGGGGCTGGTGCTCGAGACGTCGCCGATGCCGAGGCCGTTGTCGAGCACGCGGATCCTGTCCCCACCGAGACCCCGGATCACCGGGCGGCTCGCCCCGGGACCGAAGTAGGTCGAGGAGACCCCCGGCTGATCCGCGAGCGTCTCGCCGAGGGAGGGCTCGAGGGCGACCAGCAGGTCGTCTCCCTCGAGCACCGAGACCGGGCGCGCGATCTCCGCCGCGGCGCGCGGATCGGGCGAGGCGGTCACCGTCACCGACTCGCCGTGGACGAGCAGGTGCAGCTCGAGCGTGATCTCGAGCCGTTCTCCCGCGAGCAGCTCCACGCTCTCGACCGCGCGGCCGAAGCGGGGGCTCGCGGCCTCGACGACGTAGCGTCCCGCGGGGAGGGGGGCGAGCTCGAAGCGCCCGTCGGCGTCGACGGTCGCCGCCCGGGTGGTCCCGACCACCCGCACGCTGGCGCCAGCCGCCGGAGCGCCGTCGTGGGTCACCGCCCGGCCGGCGAGCACCCCATCGCCCGGCGCGGCGCGCACGGCCGCGGCGCCATCGACGAAGAAGAGAGAGAGAACGACGAAAAGCGACGAAAGCTGCCTGCTCATGGTCCGGCTCCTCGGGATCCGCGCCACCAGGGGCGCTCGGAGATGGAGACCCGGCCGGCCACGCGCCGTCCGGGTCGGCCGCGCGGGCGGCCTCGGCGAGGATCAGCAGGCGGGCGGTGAGCGCCCGGGGGGGAGCGGGAGGTCGAGGCGGCGTGGCGCCGCGGTCGTCGTGCCGGAGGGCTGGGGCGATGCTGCGGCCGCCGCGACGAGCGCCGGTGGAGCCGGCGGCGCGGCGCCCTTGCGGACCGCAGTGGCACAGGCCAGGCAGATCCGGGAAACGGCGGCGGACGCCGCGTCGAAATGCACGGGTGCCGCGGCGTGCGTCGCGCTGGCGACGACCTCGAACGGAGCGTGGGCGGGGCCGTGGTGCGCCAGCCCCTCCCCTTCGGCGTGGCGGGCGCCGACGCCGAGCGCGACCAGCGCCAGCGTCGCGAGCGCGCAGGTTCCACGAACGATTCCGGAGGGGCGCGTCGCCGCTCTCATCTTGAGAATGCTATCTCATCTGGACCGCGGCCGCGCTCAGCCGCCGGTCAAGCCCCCGCGCGTCTGGGCGAGCGCGTCGAGCGCCGCCTCGAGCTCCTCGGGCGGCAGCACCTGCCACTCGAGGCAGACCTGGCGGACGCTCTTGCCGGTCGCGAGCGCCTCTTTGGCGATCGCCGCCGCCTGGTCGTAACCGAGCCGGGGCGCGAGCGCGGTGACCATGGCGAGCGAGCGCTCGACCAGCTCGGCGCAGCGCTCCCGGTCCGCCGCGAGCCCGGCGACGCAGCGGCTGGCGAGCAGCTCGGTCGCGCTCGAGAGGAGCCGGATCGACTGCAGCAGGTCGTAGGCGATCACCGGCATCATGACGTTCAGCTCGAAGTTGCCCGACAGGCCGGCGAGCGTGATCGTCTGATGGTGGCCGACCACCTGGGCGGCGACCATCAGCGTCATCTCCGGGATCACCGGATTGACCTTGCCCGGCATGATCGAGCTGCCCGGCTGGAGCGGCGGCAGCGCGATCTCGCCGAGTCCGCAGCGCGGCCCCGAGGCGAGCCAGCGCAGGTCGTTGGCGATCTTGGTGAGGGAGACCGCGAGCGTGTTGAGCGCTCCTGAGGCCTCGACCGCCGCATCCTTGGCCGCCAGCGCTTCGAAGCGATCGCGCGCCGGGACGAAGGGGTGGCCACTGCGCTCGGCCAGGCGCGCGATCACCCGATCGGCGAAGCCGGGAGGAGCGTTCAGGCCCGTGCCCACCGCCGTGCCGCCGAGCGCGAGCTCGGCCAGGCGCACCTTCGCCGCGGCGAGCCGCTCGAGGCCGGCGCGGACCTGACGCGCATAGCCGCCGAAGCTCTGGCCGAGCCGCACCGGCACGGCGTCCTGGAGGTGGGTACGGCCGATCTTGACGACGTCGTCGAGCTCGCGCGCCTTGGCCTCGAGGGCGTCGGCCAGCCGGCCGAGCGCCGGCTCGAGCTCCTCGACGATCGCCCCGAAGGCGGCGACGTGGATGGCGGTCGGGAAGACGTCGTTGGAGGACTGCGAGGCGTTGACGTGATCGTTCGGGTGGACCGGCTGCTTCGAGCCGACGACGCCGCCGAGGATCTCGATCGCGCGATTGGCGATCACCTCGTTGGCGTTCATGTTGGTCGAGGTGCCCGAGCCGGTCTGGAAGACGTCGAGCGGAAAGTGGGCATCGAGCTTCCCCTCGGCGACCTCGGCGGCGGCGGCGCGCACCGCCGCGGCGAGCTCGGGCGCGAGGATGCCGAGCTCGGCGTTGACCGCGGCGCACTCCGCCTTGATCGCCCCCAGGGCCGCCAGGAATCGCCGCGGGAAGACGAGCCCGGAGACCGGGAAGTTGCGCCGCGCCCGTTCGGTCTGCGCCCCCCAGTAGGCGGTGACGGGGACCTCGACCTCGCCCAGGCTATCGCTCTCGATTCGCGTGCCGCCGGTCGGGCCGGTCATCGCGCCACTCCGCTCTGCGCCGCCTCTCGCCGGCTCAGGCGGCGGGAGCGACCCGGAAGCCTACGCGCGCCTTCTCCCAGCGCACCACGACGCGCTCCCCCTCGACCACGAAGTCGAGCGCCTCGACGTGCTCGCCGCTCTCCGGCGTCACGGTCACGCGCAGCGCGTCCGCGCCCGCGTCGTACTCGTAGGCCCCCCACTGGCGCGCGGTCCGGTTGAAGATCACCGTCCACTCGGATTCGCCCGGAATCGTGAAGAGCGAGTAGGTCCCGGCGGCGAGCCGCTGCCCTTCGACGGTCACGTCCTTCGAGAAGGTGATGGTCGTGGCCTCGTCGGCGCCGGTGCGCCAGACCCTGCCGTAGGGGACGAGCTTGCCCCAGATCTCGCGGCCGTTGACCAGCGGCCGGCCGTACTCGACGGCGACCTCGACGCCGGCGATCGTCGCCTCGGTCTTGCCGTTCTTGCTCTTGCGCGCCGCGTCGTCGCCTCGCTGCGCCGCGGCGGGCGCGGCGAGCGCTAGGGCGAGCAGGGCGGAGGCGGCGAAGGTGAGCGGATGGCGCATCGGGGAAGCTCCTTTCTCCGGGGCGGCCGGCACGCCGGCGGCGGCACGGGCCGGCCCCAAGCCTAGCCGATCCCGGCCGCGCGCGACGTCGACGGCGCTCGGTCGCAGCGGTTGCGCCCGGACGCCCGGCGCGCTCAGGGGGGCCCGCCGACGACGGCCGACCAGAGCTCGAGCGACTGGAGCTCGAAGCCGGTCGCGAAGATCTCGGCGGGGCTGAAGACGCCGAGCCGGAGGCCCCCGCCGTCGGTGATCAGGAAGCCGTCCGGCGACATCGCGAGCGGCCGGTCGACGAGCGGCGTCCGCAGCGACCTCTCGTTGAAGGGGGGCAGCGGCTCGCCCGGGCCGCCCAGAGGCTGGTCGACGATCAGGAGCTCGACGGTCTGCCCGAGCTCCGGCCCGAAGTCCAGCGTCTTGCGCCGGAAGAACCGGAGGTTGCGCTCGCCGGTGAATTCCATCTCGAACGAGTCCCCCGGCGCGTGGTCGTCGCCCGGCGTGATCGTCCCCGCGACCGAGGTCAGGCTCGGAGTGCCGAGGCCGTCGATCAGCTTGAAGTCGATGCTCCGGCCATCGCTCCAGGCCGCCGCGATCCGGAGGCCGGGAGAGACCGCGAGCTCGGCGTCGAGGTAGCCGCCGGCCGGCACCTCGCTGCGGTCGACCGCTCCGTCCGAGAGCTGGACCTGCGAGACGAAGCCGCCGGTCGCGAGCTCGAACCCCGCCAGGAAGAGCGTGCCGGTGAACTCCACCGGAAAGAGCACGAGGATCCAGAGGTCGCCGGTCGTGGGTCGCGTGTAGGGCTCGATCCGGAAGTGGTTGTACCCGCCGTCCGGGCCGCCGGTGTCGGCGACGGTCAGCTTCGTGGTCCAGGCGCCGAGGTCGCCCTTGGAGGCGCAGTGGACGCGCAGCGCGTCGGTCGCGGTGCGATGGGTCGCGTTGCAGAGCTGGTCGTCGATGGCGATCAGGTCGTTGGAGATGCTGTTGCCGTCGTCGGCGATGCAGGTCGAGCCGTCGTAGGCGAACGACGCGTCGTAGCCCGCGATCTTCGGACAGAAGGCGGTCTCGCCGGGATTCTCGCCGGTGACGGTGAAGTAGGTGTGTTCGCCCACCTTCACCTGCCGGTCCGAGAGCCCGAAGAGCCCGCTCTCGACGTTGTCCCCGAGCAGGCAGGTTCCCTCGCCGTGCGCGAAGAAGAGCTCCCAGTCGTCGGCGTTGCCGGACTCCAACGGAAAGTCGAAGCTGCAATCGACGATCCGGAGTCCGTTCGTCGCGCCTTCGTCCGTCAGGGCGACCGTGACGAAGGCGATCCCGTTCTCGGAAAGCCTGGCGACGCTCGGCACCGTGGCGTCGAAAGCCTCTTCGGCCAAGACGAGGGGGTGGAACGGGGCGTAGAGCTGCTGCGAGCGGGCGGGGCCCGGCAGTCCGGAGAGCGCGACGGCGAGCCAGAGGAGCCGGTGGCGCATGGCGAATCCTCCTCGGACGACCCTTGCGTGCTGCGGCGGCGCGTTGGGTCGGATCTTACTCCCCAATGCGACGGACGCTCGCCGACCTCGCCAACCCCCCGGTCGTTCCCGCTGCCCGGCGGCCGGTTCGATCGGGACTGCCGGACGCCGCCGCCTCGCCCCGTCGCGCGGCGCCGCGACGATTCCCAGCACGTCTTCCCGGGCTTCCGCGAGGCTCGGGGCCGCCGGGACGTCACCCACGAGGGCGCGGCGTTCGGGCGAAGGTCTAGGATGGTCGCGTGCTCGCGATGGTGCTGCACCGGGCGGGGGAGCCGCTGCGGCTCGAGGAGATCCCCGAGCCGGCCGCCGGGCCGGCCGACCTGCTGCTCGCCGTGCGCGCCTGCGGCGTCTGCCGGACCGACCTGCACGTGGTCGACGGCGAGCTCGCGGAGCCCGCGCTGCCGCTGGTGCTCGGCCACCAGATCGTCGGCGAGGTGCTCGCGGTCGGCGCGGCGGTCGAGGGTTTCGCGGTCGGCGAGCGCGTCGGCGTCCCCTGGCTCGGCGGCGCGTGCGGCGCCTGCGACTTCTGCCGGCGTGGCGAGGAGAACCTCTGCGACCGGCCGGTGCTCACCGGCTACACGCGAGACGGCGGCTACGCCGAGCGCTGCGCGGCCGACGCCCGCTTCGCCTTTCGGCTCCCGGCGGGCTTCGACGACCTCGCGGCGGCGCCGTTGCTCTGCGCCGGCCTGATCGGCTACCGGGCGCTGCGCCTCGCCGGCGACGCCCGGCGGCTCGGCTTCTACGGCTTCGGCGCGTCGGCGCACCTGCTCGCCCAGGTCGTCCGCCACCAGGGGCGCGAGCTCTTCGCCTTCACCCGGCCGGGCGACCTCGAGGGGCAGCGCTTCGCGCGCTCGCTCGGCGCCGCCTGGGCGGGGGGCTCGGACGAGCGCCCGCCCCGGCCGCTCGACGCCGCGCTGATCTTCGCGCCGGCCGGCGAGCTGGTGCCCGCCGCGCTCGCCGCCGTGCGCAAGGGGGGGACGGTGGTCTGCGCCGGCATCCACATGAGCGAGATCCCGCCCTTCGCCTACGACCTCCTCTGGGGGGAGCGCACGCTGCGCTCGGTGGCGAACCTGACCCGGCGCGACGGCGAGGAGCTGCTCGAGCTCGCGGCGGCGATCCCGCTCACGCCGCGGGTCACCCGCTACCCGCTCGAGCGGGCGAACGACGCGCTCGGCGACCTGCGCTCGGGCGCGCTCACCGGCGCCGCGGTCCTGGTTCCCTGATCCGCGGCGCGGGGCGCTGACCCGCGGCGCGGGGCGCCGCGCCGTCGGCCGTTGTAGATTGCCCGGTGGTCCCGACCGCGGACCGCTGGACATCTCGTCCCGGAGGAGCCCGCCATGCGCATCGCCCTGCTGCCGTCGCTCGCCCTTGCTCTCTCGACCGCGCTGCCCGCCGGCGCCGAGGAGCCGATTCGCCTCTTCCGCCAGCCGACGCTCGCGGCCGACTCGATCGCCTTCGTCTTCGCCGGCGACCTCTGGTCGGCGCCGCGCGCCGGGGGCGAGGCGAGGCGCCTGACCGCCCACGCCGGCATCGAGCGCGACCCGGTCTTCGCCCCCGACGGCCGCTCGATCGCCTTCACCGGCGAGTACGACGGCAACGTCGACGTCTACGTGATGCCCGCCGCCGGCGGCGCGCCGCGACGCCTCACCTTCCACCCCGGCGACGACCGCGTCGTCGGCTGGACGCGCGACGGCGGCGAGGTGCTCTTCCGCAGCGTGCGCGACAACGGCGTCAACGACGAGCGGCTCTGGACGGTGCCGGCGGCCGGCGGCTGGCCGCAGCGGCTGCCGCTGCCCGAAGCCTGGGCCGGCAGCTTCTCGCCCGACGGCGCGCGTCTCGTCTACATGCCGCACGAGCGCTTCCAGCTCTCCTGGAAACGCTACCGGGGAGGGCAGTCGACCTTCCTCTGGATCGTCGATCTCGCGACCCTCGACCTGCACCCGGTGCCGCGCGTCCGGTCGAACGACTCTTCCCCCGCCTGGGCCGAGGACGGCCGGATCTACTTCCTCTCCGACCGGGAGGGGACGGTGACGCTCTTCCGCCACGACCCGGCGACCGACGAGGTCGCGCGCGTCTTCGCCAACGACGGCCTCGATCTCAAGCAAGCCCAGGCCGGGCCGGGAGCGATCGTCTTCGAGCGCTTCGGCGAGATCGGGCTCTACGAGTTGGCGACCGGCGCGGTCTCCTTTCCGCGGATCACCATTGCCTCCGACCTCGAAGGGATCCGCCCCCGCTTCGAGAAGGTCGGCGACGCGGTCACCGCGGCGACGATCTCCCCCTCCGGCGCCCGCGCCGCCTTCTCCGCGCGCGGCGAGATCTTCACCGTTCCGGCGGAGAAGGGGGATCCGCGCAACCTGACCCGCAGCTCGGGCGCCGCCGATCGCGACCCCGCCTGGTCGCCCGACGGGGAGACCCTCGCCTGGCTCTCGGATGCGGGCGGGGACACCGCCCTCCACCTCGCTCCGGCCGATGGCCTCGGGTCCGCGCGGCGGCTCCCGCCGCCCGAGCCCGCCTTCCTCTACCGGCCGGTCTGGTCGCCCGACGGCGCCCGGCTCGCGCTCCACGACCAAGCGCTGCGGCTCTGGATCGTCGAGGTCGCGAGCGGCGAGTGGACCCGGGTCGACACCGACACCTACGACCACCCCTTCCGCACGCTCGATCCGGCCTGGTCCCCCGACTCGCGCTGGCTCGCCTACTCGAAGCGGGAGAAGAGCCACGTCCACTCGGTCTACCTCTACGACGTCGCCGAGCGCTCGACCCATCGGCTGACCGACGGCCTCGCGGACGCGCGCCTGCCGGTCTTCGACGCCTCGGGCAAGTACCTCTGGCTCGCCGCTTCGACCGACTTCGGGCCGACCGCCCCCTGGCTCGACATGACCAGCGTCGAGCGCCCGGTCTCGCGCTCGGTCTGGCTCGTCGTGCTCGCGAGCGACGAGCCCTCGCCCTTCCCGCCGGAGAGCGACGAGGAGGAAGGGGCAACGGCGCGCGAGGACAAGGCGAAGGAGCCCTCGGACACGGGCGGCGAGCCGACAGGGGCGAAGAAGACGCCGCCGCCCACCCGCGTCGACTTCGAGGGGATCGAGCGCCGCGTCGTGCCGGTCCCGGGCCTCGAACCGAGACACTGGCAGGCGCTCGCGCCGGGCAAGGCGGGCGAGCTGCTGCTGCTCGAGGCGCCCGAGCTCGCCGGCGCCGACGACGAGGAGCTGGGCGCCGGCGCGCTCTCCAGGTACTCGATCGAGAAGCGCGAGGCCGAGGAGCTCGCCGACGAGGTCGCCGAGCTGCACGTCACGCCCGGCGGCGAGAAGATGCTCTTCCGCTCGGGCGAGAGCTGGACCATCGCCGGGACGGCCGGGCCGGTCGAGAAGGGCGAGGGCAAGCTCGACCTCGCGGCGATGGCGGCGCGCATCGACCCGCCGGCCGAGTGGCGACAGATCTATCGCGAGGCCTGGCGGCTGCAGCGCGACTTCTTCTACGACCCCGGCTTCCACGGCCTCGACCTCGCCGCCGCCGAGGCGCGCTACGAGCGCTTCCTGCCCGGCCTCGCCCACCGCGACGACCTGAATTACCTGCTCGTCGAGATGCTGGGCGAGCTCTCGGTGGGGCACCTCTACGTCGCCGGGGGCGACGCGCCCGCGGCGGAGCGGGTGGCGGGCGGGCTGCTCGGCGCCGACTGGAGCATCGAGAACGGGCGCTACCGGATCGCGCGCCTCTTCTCGGGCGAGAGCTGGAACCCGGAGCTCGCCGCGCCGCTCGATCGGCCGGAGGTCGGCGCGCGCGTCGGCGAGTACCTGATCGCGATCGAAGGACGCGAGCTGGCGCCGCCCGAGTCGCTCTACGCCCCGTTCGAGGGCACCGCCGGCAAGCGGGTGCGCATCCGCCTGGCCGCCGACCCGAGCGGCAAGGGCGCGCGGGACGTCACCGTCGTGCCGATCGCCAGCGAGCGGCAGCTGCGCTACCGCGCCTGGGTCGAGGGCAATCGGCGCGAGGTCGAGCGGCTGTCGGGCGGCAAGCTCGGCTACGTCCACCTGCCCAACACCGCCGGTGCCGGCTTCGAGTCGTTCAACCGCTACTTCTTCGCGCAGATCGACCGGCCGGGGATGCTGCTCGACGAGCGCTACAACGGCGGCGGCCTGGTCGCCGACTACGTCGTCGAGATCCTGGCGCGCGAGCCGATGTGGGGGGTGGCCGCGCGCGCCGGTACCGACATGCTCTCGCCGGCCGGCGCCCACTACGGACCGAAGGCGATGCTGATCAATCGCCACGCCGGATCGGGCGGCGACGCGCTGCCCTGGATGTTCCGCCACCTCGGGCTCGGACCGCTGGTCGGCACTCGCACGTGGGGAGGACTGGTCGGCATCTGGGACTACCCGGAGCTGGTCGACGGCGGCATGGTCACCGCGCCGCGCGGCGGTCTCTACACCGTCCACGGCGAATGGGAGGTCGAGAACCAGGGGGTCGAGCCCGATTTCGAGGTCGAGGTGACGCCGAAGGACTTCGCCGCCGGACGCGACCCGCAGCTCGAGCAGGGGGTGGCGCTCCTGCTCGAGGCGCTCGAGACGGGAGCGCCGCAGCGGCCGGCCCGCCCCCCCTTCCCGGACTACCAGGCCTCTCCCTGGCGCTCCGAAGCGCAGCCGTGAAGGGGATCCGCCATCACGCGACCGGGGGACCGGAGGTCCTCGAGCTCGAGGAGCTGCCGCTGCCCGAGCCGGGCCCCGGCGAGGCGCGCGTGCGCCTCGCTTTCGCCGGGGTGAACTTCGTCGACGTCTACCTGCGCAGCGGCCTCTACTCGCCCGGGGCGCTGCCCGCGCGGCCCGGCAAAGAGGGGTGCGGCTCGATCGAAGCGGTCGGCCCGGGGGTCGCCGGCGTCGCGCTCGGCGAGCGCGTCGCCTTCGCGGACGGTGCCGGCGCCTACGCCGAAGCGACGGTCGTGCGCGCCGACCGGTTGTTGCCGCTGCCGGCCGAGCTCTCCGACGAGGTCGGCGCGGCGCTGCCAGTTCAGGGGCTGACGGCCGACTGCCTGGTGCACACGATCGCGCGCGCCGCACCCGGCAAGACGATCCTGGTCCACGCCGCCGCCGGCGGCGTCGGGCTGCTCGTCTCCCAGATGGCGAAAGCCGCGGGGGCAACCGTGCTCGGCACCTGCTCGACCGAGGAGAAGGCGGAGCGCGCCCGCGCGGCCGGGTGCGATCATCCAATCCTCTACACTCGGGAGGACTTCGCCGAGCGGGCGCTGGCGCTGACCGGCGGGCGCGGCTGCGACGTCGTGCTCGACTCGGTCGGCCGCGCGACCTTCGCCGGGTCGGTGCGCGCCACCCGGATGCGCGGCACTTTGGTGGTCTTCGGGCAGGCGAGCGGCTTGATCGAGCCCTTCTCGCCGCGCCCGGTGCTCGGCAGCCGCACGCTGGTCTCGCTCTCGATCTTCGACTACCTGCGCGAGCGCGAGGAGCTGCTCGAGCGCTGGCGCCGGGTCTCGGCCCCGGCGGCCGCCGGGCGGCTGGCGGTCGCGATCGACCGGATCCTGCCGCTCGCCGAGGCCGCCGAAGCCCACCGCGCGCTCGAGGCCCGCGAGACCTCCGGGAAGCTGCTGCTCGACTGTCGCTGAAGCTCCCAGAGGAATGGGGACATGTTCCCAGCGCAGCTGGGTACGTGTCCCCGTCCCGACGTTCGCCTCCCCTTCGACGGGGACACGAAGCGGAGCTTCATGTCCCCGATCAGATGCCGCGGCGACTCCCGACGTTCGCCTCCCCCGGCGACGGGGACACGAAGCCGAGCTTCATGTCCCCGAGCGGGCGCCTGGGCGCCCCCCCGGCGCCCCGCTCTGCTAGCGTCGGCGGCGATGCCCGAGTGGACGAAGGTCCTGCTCGCCCTGCTGCCGGCGATCGGCGTCGCGCTCTTCGTGCGCGCGGTCGTCCGGCGCCGCATCCGCGAGGCCCAGGCGCTCGTGCGCGCCGAGGCCGAGGCGGCGCGCGTGGCGCTCGCCACCCGCCTCGAGGCGCGGGAGGCCGAGCTCGCGCAGCTGCGCGGCGAGCTCGACGCGGAGCGCAACCGCACCGAGGCGCTGCGCGCCGAGGTGGGGACGCTGCAGGCACGCGGCGCCGAGCTCTCGACCCGGCTCGAGGAGGAGCGCGAGCAGATGGCCGAGAAGCAGGCGCTGCTCGACGCCGCCCAGCAGAAGCTCGCCGACGCTTTCCGCGGCCTGGCGAGCGAGGCGCTGTCGCACAACAACCGGATGTTCCTCGACCTCGCCCAGGAGCGGCTCGAGGCCGCGCGCAAGGAGGCCTCGGGCGAGCTCGAGCAGCGCCGCCAGGCGATCGACTCGCTGGTCGCGCCGATGCGCGAGCAGCTCGCCCGCTACGAGCAGGGCCTCAAGGAGCTCGAGGCGAGCCGGAAGGAAGCCTACGGCCAGCTCGGCCAGCAGCTCGCCAGCCTCTCGGAGTCGCAGCAGGGGCTGGTGCGCGAGACCGGCCGCCTGGTCACCGCGCTGCGCCGCCCCGAGGTGCGCGGCAACTGGGGCGAGGTCCAGCTGCGCCGCACCGTCGAGTTCGCCGGCATGGTCGAGCGGGTCGACTTCCTGACCCAGGAAAACGTCACCACCGAGGAGGGCCGCCTGCGCCCCGACATGGTGGTCAAGCTCCCGGGCGGCAAGAGCATCGTCGTCGACGCCAAGGCGCCGCTCGACGCCTACCTCTCGGCCGTCGAGGCGACCGACGAGGCGACACGACAGGAGTACCTCGTCCGTCACGCCCGGCAAGTCCGCACCCACCTGACCAAGCTCTCCGAGAAGCGCTACTGGGACCAGTTCGACGACGCGCCGGAGTTCGTCGTGCTCTTCCTGCCGGGCGAGTCCTTCTTTTCGGCGGCGCTCGAGCAGGACCCCGCCCTGATCGAGGACGCCTTCCGCCAGAGCGTGCTGATCACGACGCCGGCCACCCTGGTCGCGCTGCTCAAGACCGTCGCGTACGGCTGGCGCCAGGAAGCGCTCGCCGCCAACGCCCGCGAGATCTCCGACGTCGCCCGCGAGCTCTACGACCGCGTGCGCATCTTCGCCGAGCATCTCGACCGGGTCGGCAAAGGGCTCGAGGACGCGGTCAAGGCGCACAACGCGGCGACCCGCTCGTTCGCCAGCCGCGTCATCCCGCAGGGACGCCGCCTCGAGGGCCTCGAAGCCGCCCCCGACAAGCGACTGGAAGAGCCGCGCGCCGTCGAGCTCGCGCCGCTCCCTTCGGGAGCGCCGAACGACGCCGACAGCTGAGTCCGGGGGCTAGCGCCCGCGCGCAGCGCCGGCGCCGCGGCCGCCGGCGAGGTCGGGGTTGGGGTTCTTGATCTTCTCGCCCTCGGCGAGGCCGGAGACCACCTCGATCTTCAGGCCGTCCGAGAGGCCGACCTCGAGATCCCGGCGCTCGAAAACCTGGGGCGCGACCTCGACCTCGACGTAGGGCCGCTCGCCGTCGAACTGCAGCAGCCCCTCGTCGATCGCCAGCACGTCCTCGCGCTTGTCGAGCACGATGTCCGCGTTGGCGCTGTAATTGGCGCGGATCGCGACGTCGTCCTGCGGGGCGAGCGCGGCGCGGATCTCGAACTGGATCGCCCCCTCCTCCTCGACCCCCTTGGGCGCGATCCGCTCGAGCGTCGCCCGGAGCTTCTGGTCGGGGACCGCCCCGACGGTCAGCAGCAGCTCCATCCCTTCGCGGATCTTGCCGACCTCGGACTCGTCGACCCGCCCTTCGAAGATCATGTCGCCGAGGTCGGCGACCGAGGCGATCGTCGTCCCGTCGTTGAAGTTGTTCGCCTCGATCACCGAGTTGCCGACCTCGACCGGCACCTCGAGCACCGTGCCGCCGATGGTCGAGCGCACCAGCGTGGTCGAGGAGGAGGCGACGCGCGCGCTCGTCCCCTTGCGCACGATGTCGAGGTTGTCGCGTGCCGCCGCGAGCTCCTCGGTCGCCTGCCGCCAGGCGATCTCGGCGCTGTCGCGCTCGGCCTCGGGAATCGTCCCCTCGGCGAACAGGCGGCGCCGCCGTTCGAGCTCGCGCTCGGCGTCGGCCAGCGCGATCCCGGCCTTGTTGACCCGCGACTCGGCGCCCGACAGCTGGACCATGTTCGGAATGACCCGCACCTTGGCGATCAGCTGGCCAGCCACGACCCGCTGCCCCGGCTCGACCGGCAGCTCCTCGACGATGCCCGAGATCATCGGCTTGATCGCCACCTCCTTGCGCGGCACCACCGAGCCGGTAGCTACCGTCTTCTTGACGATCGTCGCGCGCTCGGGCGTCGAGGTCTGATAGACGACCGGGGCCTTCCGCGACTTCTTGAGCAGGAAGACGCCGGTGCCGAGCACGGCGACGGCGAACAGCACGAGGACGAGGATGCCGAGGACTCTCTTCACGTTCGTTCCCTCACGATTCGGTGATTCGCGTCACGTCTCAGTCGGCGCGCAGCGCCTCGACCGGGCTGACCGCCACCGCGCGCCGCGCCGGCAGGTAGCCGGCCAGCGCCCCGGCCGCGACCAGAACGGCGAGCGCGCGCGCCGCCGCGGCGAGGTCGACCCCCGGCGCCAGGAACATGGTCGACTCGCCGCCGGAGCCGGTCGCCGGCACCAGCGAACCGATCACCTCGAGCAGCGCGACGCCGGCCATCAGCCCGACCAGGCCGGCGACCGAGGTCAGCAGCACGGCCTCGACCAGGATCTGCCCCTTGACGCTCCAGGGCGTGGCGCCGACCGCGCGCCGGATGCCGATCTCCTTGGTGCGCTCGCGCACCACGATCAGCAGGATGTTCGACACGCCGATCGCGCCGGCTGCCAGCGTCCCCAGGCCGACGATCCACATCAGCAGCCGGATCCCGAGGAAGAGCCCCTGGATCTTGTCGAACTCCTCCTGCAGGTTGAAGCTGCCGATGCCGCGGCGGTCGTCGGGCGCGATCTTGTGGCGCGCCTTGAGCAGGGCGAGCGTCTTCTCCTCGAGTTGCTCGGCCGAGACCTCGGGGCGCCCGACCAGCGCGAACCAGTGAACGCGGCCGGCGGCGTTGAACGCCTGTTGGAAGGTGGTGAACGGCACGATCAGCGACTGCGCGACCTCGTCGGCGTCGCGGCCGGTCTGGCGCGAGCGGTAGATGCCGACCACCTTGAACTGCACGCCGTTGATCTCGACGTCACCGCCGATCGCCTGCTCGCCCCGGTCGAACAGCACCTCGCGCACGCGCTCGCCGATCAGCGCCACCTTGCGCCGCTCCTCGACGTCCAGGCGATTGAGGAAGCGCCCCTCGGAAACCATCAGCGACTGGACCCGTTGGATCTCCGGCACTTCGCCGGTGACCGAGAAGGAGCCGGAGTGCTGTCCGCGCGCGACCGTGGCGCCGCCGCGCCAGCCGCCCAGTTGGAGGCGCGGCGCGATCGTCTCGACCTCGGGCAGCTGCGCCGCGATCGCCTGCCAGTCGGCATCGGTGAACTCGATGGCGCGCCCCGCCGGCAAGCCGGCGAACGGCTTGCTGGTGCGCATCGCCCAGACGAAGACGCTGTTGGTCGCCAGCCCCGAGAAGCCCGAGGTGACGCCATTGGCCAGGCCGTTGCCCGAGCCGAGCAGCAGCACCAGCAGAAGGATCCCCCAGAAAACGCCGAAGGCGGTCAGGAAGGTGCGCAACCGGTTCTTGGCCAGCGCCGCCCAGATTTCCTGCCAGTGATCGAGGTCGAACATGGCGTGCCCCTTCGCGCCCTCTCCCGCGGTCACTCGTCGCGCAGCGCCTCGACCGGGCGGATCGCCGCCGCCCGGCGCGCCGGGAAGAAGCCGGCGAGCGCGCCGGCCAGGATCAACAGCACGGTCGCCGAGACGGCGACCCCGAGATCGACCTCGGGGTTGCGGAAGAACGACGACTCCTCGGGCAGCAGCGCCGACATCCCCTCGAGCACGCCGACGCCGGCGATCAGCCCGAGATAGCCGGCGACCGCGGTGATCGACACCGACTCGGCCAGCACCAGCCGGACGATCGAGCCGGGCGTGGCGCCCAGCGCCTTGCGCACGCCGATCTCGCGCGTCCGCTCGCGCACCGCCACCAGCATGATGTTCGAGACGCCGACCACGCCGGCGATCAGCGTGCCGACGCCGACCACCCAGACGAAGCCGCGGATCGCGCTCATCATGGCGACGAAGCGCTGGAAGTTCTCGACGTTGTTGTTGACGAACAGCGCCCGCATGTCCTCCGGGTCGAAGGTGTGGTTGACCGCCAGGATCTCGCGGGTCTCCCCCGCCATCGCGCGGCTGGCGGCGAGCGAGGCGTCGCCGGTGGTGTAGAGGATCTGCGAGACCCGGTTCTGGCCGTTGAAGGTGCGCTGGGCCGTCGAAATCGGCAGGTAGATGAGCTCCTTCTCGCGCTCGCTGCCGTCGTCGTCGAAGACGCCGACCACCAGGAAGGAGATCTTGTTGATCGCGATCTCCTTGCCGACGCCCGAGGCCTCGCCGAATAGGCTGTCCTCGACCACGGTGCCGATCACCGCCACCTTGCGGTACTCGGCGAGGTCGAGCTCGTTCAGGAAGCGCCCCTCGATCACCTTCGTGCGTTCGAGGATCCGGTGCCCGGGGTGCACGGCGCGGATGGTGAAGCTGCCGGTCTCGCCCCGGTAGGTGACCTGCTGGTTGCCGAAGATCCAGAAGCGCGCCGAGGCGTGCTCGACGCCGGGCACTCGGGTGATCACTTCGTCGTAGTCGTCGTTGGTCATGCGCACCTGGCGGCCCGGCTGCAGCCCCTTGTAGGGCATCGAGGTGCGCCCCGAGGAGACCCAGATGCTGTTGATCGCGTCGTCGCGGAACTGGTGCTCGATGCCGTGCGCCAGCCCGTTGCCCGAGCCGAGCAGCACGACCAGCATGAAGATGCCCCAGGCGACCGCGAAGCCGGTCAGCGCCGTGCGCAGCTTGTTGCGCGAGGCGATCTCGACGATCTCGCCCCAGGTATCGCGATCGATCACGCCCGCGCCTCGCCGCCGGCCGCCGCCGCCGGCTGCGGCCGCGCCTGGCTGCCGCCGGCGCGCGCCGTCGGGTAGTCCTCGACGATACGGCCGTCGACCAGGTGGACGATGCGGTCGGTCATCTCGGCGATGTCGTGCTCGTGGGTGATGATCAGCACGGTCACGCCCTGCTCCTGGATCCCCTGCAGCACCTCCATGACCTCGCGCGAGGTCACCGAGTCGAGCGCGCCGGTCGGCTCGTCGGCGAGCAGCACCTTGGGCTGAGCGGCGAGCGCGCGGGCGATCGCCACCCGCTGCTGCTGGCCCCCCGACATCTCCTTGGGCAGGTGGTGGGCGCGGTCGGAGAGGCCAACCTGCTCGAGGAACTCCGCCGCCCGCCGGTTGCGCTCCCGGCGCGGCACGCCCTGGTAGAAGAGTGGGAGCGCGACGTTCTCGACCGCGGTCTTGAACGGAATCAGGTGGAACGATTGGAAGACGAAGCCGACGAACTGCCCGCGATAGCGCGCCGCCTGGGTCTCGGTCAGGGCCGACATGTCGACGCCGTCGAGCCGGTACTCCCCCTCGTCGAAGCGGTCGAGCAGGCCGACGACGTTCATCAGCGTCGACTTGCCCGAGCCGGAGGCGCCCATGATCGAGACCAGCTCGCCGCGCCCCAGGTCGAGGTCGATCCCCTTGAGGACGTGCAGGCTGCCGCTCCCCATGGGATAGCTCTTGTGGAGGTTGCGGAGACGGATCATCGGCGGCTCCCCTGCGGGCGCGCACTCCGGGCATTCGAGCCGAAGCGGTACTCGCCTATACGAGGGGGAGGGGCCGGGGGTTTGCCCGGGAGCGGAGGCTAGCCCTGCGAGGGTGCGCCCGGCGGCCGCGGGACGAGCAGCGGGAAGGGGCGCACCAACGCCTCGCTCTCGCGGGTCGGGCGCGCGCGGGGCGCCCCCTCCCGCTCGACCTCCTCGATCCGCAGGACGGCGTGCAGGGGCAGGAAGAGGCGCTTGGCCTCCCCGAACTCGCGGCGCAGCCCCTCCTCGCCGGGGTCGACCACCAGCTCGGAGCGGACGCCGAAGACCAGGTCCTCGACCTCGACGAAGCCGAAGAGCGACCCCTGGCCGACCTGGCGGGCGTAGAGCTCGATCACCTGTCCCTGACTCTGGAAGACGATCTTGTACACGCGCGGGTCGCCGTCCGGATTCGGCATCTCCGCGGCATGCTAGCAGAGCGTCGCGCCGCCACCGGAACGCCAGAATGGCTCGGGCGGCGGCGCCCGCCTGGCGCACGTGGAGCCCGACAGGTCCCAGGAGCGGGCTCGTCGCGAGGGCCCGCGGCACCCGGGATCCCCGCTCGGCCCGAGCCCGGCGGCTCACCCGGGCGCCGAGGCGGCCCCGCGCTCCCCTCACCGTCGGTGGCTCGCAGGTTGCAAACGAGCGGCGCGGGAGACTCTCTTGAACGCATCCGTCCGGAAACCCATGCCCCGTCCCGTCCGCGCCGCCCTCCTGGCGGCGCTGGCGGCTTCCGCCCTCTCCGCCCAGTCCCCCCAGGGGCTGCAGCGCGGCACGGCGCCGCCGGCCCGGCCGGCGCCCGAGCCGCCGGCGCCCACGCCGGCCGAGCTGGTCGCGCCTCCGGAGGACGCCGTGCGCCTCCCCTCCGGGCTCGCCTACAAGGTCCTCCACCAGGGGGTGGAGGGAGAGCTGCCGCCTGCCGATCAGGACGTGGTGGCGCTCTTCGTCATCGGCCGCTCCCCCGCCGGGGAGGTCTTCCAGAACAGCTTCGCCCAGGGGCGGCCGCAGCGGATGCAGGTGCGCAACACCTTTCCCGCCTGGCGCGAGGCCATGAAGACCATGCGTCCCGGCGAGATCCGGCGCTGGTGGTTTCCCGCCGATCGCGTGCCGCCGAACCCGAAGAGCGGCCGGCGCGAGCCGGCGGTCTTCGACGTCGCGCTGGTCGACATCGGTCGCATTCCGAATCCGCCGCGCTACCTGGCCGAGCCCGACCCGAAAGCGCGGACGACCGTCTACGGCGCCTCGGTGCTCACCGTGCGCCCCGGCAAGACGGGCGCCAAGGTGACCCGCAGCGACGGTGCGATGGTCAATTTCACCTACTGGCGGCCGACCGGCGAGGCGATCAACTCGTCGTTCGCCGAAGGGCGGCCGACGCTCTTCCCGATGGAGAAGGTGATGCCGGCCTTCGCCGACTGCCTCGAGGGGATGACGGTCGAGGAGAAGCGGCAGTGCTGGATCCCTGCGGCGCGCAACGAGGGCTTCCCGGCGGCGCCGAGCGGGGCCCTGGTCTTCGAGATCGAGCTGCTGTCGATCGTCGACACCGACAAGCTGCTCGGCGGCGCCCGCGCCGCCGCGGCGCCGCCGCCCCAGCCCTGAGCCGGCGGCCGGCGGCCGGCGCACCCGCTCGCCCCCCGGCCGATAGGATCGGCGGCGCCCACCCGGCACCGCCATGAGCCCCGCGCCGCGCACTCCGCCCGCTCGCGGCAGCCTGCTGCCGGTCGTCGCCTCGCCGCGGCGCCCGCGGCGCTCGCGCGCCTCGCGCTGGCGCGCGGGCGTGCTGATCGCCGTCCACCTGCTGATCGCCCTGCACGTCGCCCACTGGCTGCTCGCCGGCGAGACGATGACGCCGCTCGAGCCCTCGGAGGCCATGGAGCTCGGCAGGAGCGGCGTGATCAACGCCGGCGCCGTCTTTTTCCTCGCCGCGATCGGCGCGACGGCGCTCGTCGGCCGCTTCTTCTGCGGCTGGGGGTGCCACCTTGTGGCGCTGCAGGACCTCTGCCGCTTCTTGCTCGAGCGAGTCGGCATCCGGCCCAAGCCGTTGCGCTCCCGCCTGCTCGCGCTCGTGCCGCTCGCGGCCTTCTTCTACATGTTCCTCTGGCCGCTGACCTACCGGCTGCTCGCCGGCCTCGGGCCGCCCGCGCTGACCAAGCACTTCACTACCGCCGACTTCTACGCCACCTTCCCGGGCCCCGGGGTGGCGATCGCCACCTTCGTCGTCTGCGGCTTCCTCTGCGTCTACCTGCTCGGCGCCAAGGGCTTCTGCACCTACGCCTGCCCCTACGGCGCGATCTTCGGCGTCGCGGACCGGGTGGCGCCGCTGCGCATCCGGGTCACCGACGCCTGCCAGGGGTGCGGCCACTGCACGGCGGTCTGTACCTCGAACGTCCGCGTCCACGAAGAGGTGCGCACCTACGGCGCCGTCGTCGATGCCGGCTGCATGAAGTGCCTCGACTGCGTCTCGGTCTGCCCGAACGACGCGCTCTACCTCGGCTGGGGGAAGCCGGCGGTCGCCACCCGACCGCGCGCCGCACGCGCGCTCCACCGCTGCCTACCCTGGCGCGAAGAGCTCGTCCTGGCGCTCGCCTTCACGGCGACCTTCTTCGCCTTTCGCGGCCTCTACGGCCTCTTCCCGTTCCTCTACTCGCTCGGCCTGGCGGCCTGCCTCGCCTACGGCGCCCTGATCGGCTACCGGCTCGCCACGGCGCCGCACGTCGCCGCGCGCCGCCTCTCGCTCAAGCGGGACGGCAGGCTCTCGCCCGCCGGCCGCGGCGGCGTCGCCCTGCTCGCGCTCGCCGCCCTCGCCTGGGCGCACGCGGCCGGCGTCCAGTCGCAGCGCGCCTGGGGGCTCGGGCTCGAGCGCACCCTGCCCGCCGCCGCGGCGCAGAGCGCGCTCTCGCCGGCCGAGCTCGCGCGTGCCCGCGCGGCCGCCGGCCGGCTGGCGCGCGCGCTCGACTGGGGAGTGCTGCCGCAGCCCGATCTCGCGCCGCCGCTGGTACGCCTCGGCGGCCGGCTGGCCGCCGGCGGCGAGCTTCCGGCCGCCGAGCGCGCCTTCGCCGCGGCGCTCGCGGCCGGTGGCCCGACGGCGGCCCTGCTCCACGATCTCGGGCTGGCGCGCGCGCGGCAGGGAGACCTCGCGGCGGCCGAGCGCCTCTTCCGCGAGGCGCTCGCCCTCGACCCACGGGCGCTCCCGGCGCGCGAGAACCTCGCCGGCCTGCTCGCGATGGCCGGCCGCTTCGCGGAGGCGGCCGCCGAGTTTCGCCGCGCGGTCGAGGCGAATCCGCAAGATGCCCAGAGCCGATTGCTGCTGGCCCGAGCGCTCGCCGGCGCCGGCCGCCCCGCCGAGGCGCGGGCCGAAGCGGAGGCCGCGCTCGGTCTCGACCCAGGATCGGCCGAGGCGCGCGAGCTCCTCGACGCTCTCCCCAAGCCCTCGGGCCTCTGAACGCGGACTCCGCGGCCCCAGCGACCTTCCCTTGACCCACAGGCCCGGTTCGGGCCAGGCTGCGCGCCAATCGGCCACCGCTCGCCCGTCGCGCCGGCCGCATCGCCCGAACTGTCCGATGTCCCCGAGCCCCTCGCCCTCCGTCTCTGCCCACCGCGTCCACCGCGCCCGCCGCGCGCTCGTGGCGGCCGTCGCCGGCCTGCTCGCCGCTGCCGGGCTCTGGGCGATCTGCTTCGACGCCTCCGACGGCCCGGACGTCATCGTCGCCGACCTCTACGGCAGCTGGGCGAACCACGTCACGACCGCGCTGCCGATCGACGGCCAGCGCGCCTACTCGATCGGCACCAAGTCGCTCAACATCGGGGACACGAACCTGCTCTGGCAGGCGGGGACGACGAATCACCCGGTGATCGGCCAGCACCTCTACCGCTACCAGACCGATGCCGCGCGCCCGGGCGGCCGGCTCGAGCAGATCGGCCTCGCCTGGCTGAAGCACGGCTTCAACGCGCTCGCCCAGAACGAGTTCTGCTCGGTGGCGAGCGGCAACGGCGACGGCTGCGACAATCCGGGCACCGGCAGCCTGCTCGGCACCGGCTGCTCCGACCCTTACGACGCCGCGACCAACGGCGAGAACTCGACCCAAGGGACGGCCTGCAGCGGCCCGGGGGGCCCCGGCGCGCTCGGCGCGCGCTCGGAGGTCAACGCCGCGACCGGCCAGATCACCTATCCCTACCAGCTCTGCGGCACGGGCGACGCGACGCTGCGCAAGCGGCTGCGGGTCGCCGACGCCGACGTCGATCCGGCGGCCAACCCGGGGGCGCGCTACTTCGCCGAGGCGCAGTACGTGACGCCGGACGACGCGGCCGCCGGGCACGCCTGGAACAACGCCTCCTTCCGCGAGGCGGTGATCACCAACGCCACGAGCCGCTCGTTCGGCTGGGGGGGCGCGCTCGGCGCGGCGACCACGCAGCAGTCGCCGGCGCTCGCCGCCTGGGTGCTGATCGACCCGAGCGTCGCCTTCGCGTTCGCCGACGTCGCCGCCGACGGCCGCTTCCACCTGGCCGCCAAGGTCCACGACTTCGGCGACGGCAGCTGGCGCTACGAGTACGCGGTGCACAACCTGACCTCGCACCGCAGCCTGCAGCGCTTCGAGGTCCCGGTCCCGGCGGGCTCGACGGTCGACGCTCCCGGCTTCCACGACGTCGACTACCACTCCGGCGAGGTCTACTCGAACACCGACTGGACCATCGAGGCCGACGCCCCGAACGGCTTCGTCGCCTGGTTCGGCGCGACCCACGCGGCGAACCCGAACGCGAATGCCCTACGCTGGGGGACGACCTACAACTTCTGGTTCGACTCCGACCAGGCTCCGGGCGGCGGACGAGTCGAGCTGACGCTCTTCCGCCCAGCCGCGCCCGGCGCGCCCACGACCTTCTCGGTCAACCTCCCGGTCCCGGGCGGCGCGCTGCTCTTCGCCGACGACTGGGAGAACGGCACCGCTTCCGCCTGGGACTTCCGCGTTCCCTAGCGGCCCTTTCCCTTGACCCGGGGTCACGAACGGGACAGGCTCCGCCGTCCACTCGACAGGACGGGGAGACCGGACCGATGCCTCGAAGCCTGCCGCGCCTCCGGCGCGCCTTGACGCTGCTCACCGCCGCCACCGCCGCGAGCGGCGTCTACGCCATCTGCACCGACCCCTCCGAGGGCCCCGACGTCATCGTCGCCCTCCTCTACGACCTGCGCAACTGGACCGCCGACGCGGCGGTCGACGGCAGGCGCTCCTACTCGGTCGGCACCGAGTCGCTCAACGAGGGCAAGAAGGACCTCAAGTGGTTCTCGGGCACCAACGAGCACCCGGTGATCGGCCAGAACCTCTACCGCCTGAAGAGCGACGCCGAGCGCCCGGGCGGGCGGCTCGAGCAGATCGGCATGAGCTGGTTGAAGCACGGCTTCTTCGCGCTCTCGGGAGAGGACTACTGCCTGTGCAGCTTCGAGGAGGGGCACTCGGGCGGCGCCTGGCTCGGCCAGGGGTGCGACGACCCGTACAGCGGGACCTTGAACGGCACGCAGTCGAATCTCGGGCCGCGCTACCAGGTCAATGCCGCGACCGGCGCCTACGCCTTTCCCTACGACGACTCGGCGCTCGTCGACGACGGCCTCGACCGGCGCCTGGTGGTCGCGGACGGCGACGTCGATCCGGCGGCCAACCCGGGTGCGCGCTACTTCTTCGAGGGGCAGTACGTCACCGCCGACGACGCCGCGGCGGGCAATTCCTGGAACAACGCCTCGTTCCGCGAGGCCGTGATCACCGAAGCGGACGCCCGCCGCTTCGGCTGGGCCGGGTCGGGCCCGTTCGCGGCGACGCAACAGCGGCTGCCGGCGCTCGCGGTCTGGCCGGCGATCGATCCGAGCGTCGCCCTCGAGCTCGCCGACGTCGCCGCCGACGGCCGCTTCCACCTCGCCGCCAAGGTCCACGACCTCGGCACCGGCTTCTGGCGCTACGAGTACGCGGTGCACAACCTGACCTCGCACCGCAGCCTCCATCGCCTCGAGGTGCCGGTACCGCCCGGCTCTTCGGTCGCCGGCGCCGGCTTCCACGACGTCGACTACCACTCTGGCGAGCCCTACTCGAACGCCGACTGGACGATCGACGCCGACGCCCCCAACGGCTTCGTCGCCTGGTTCGGCGAGACCCACGCGGCGAACCCGAACGCCAACGCGCTGCGCTGGGGGACGATGTACAACTTCTGGTTCGACTCCGACCAGCCCCCCGGCGGCGGCCGCGTCGAGCTCACGCTCTTTCGCCCCGCCGGAGCGGCCGAGCCCACGACCTTCTCGGTCAACCTCCCGGTGCCGGGCGGCGCGCTGCTCTTCGCCGACGACTGGGAGAACGGCACCGTTTCCGCCTGGGACTTCAGGATCCCATAACCGGGGAAGCGTCGGCCTTCTCTTCGCTCGCCGCGCGCAGCAGGCCCGCCGCGCGCGCCGCGACGATCGCGCCCCAGGCGCCGGGCAGCGCCTCGGCGAGGATGCCGGCGAGCGAGCCCGCCGGCAGCAGCGCGCGCAGCGTCGGGCCCAGGAGCATCGCCCCCCAGCCGATCGTCGCGGCCGCCGCCAGGGCGTGCGGCGCGCGCGCCGCCCGCGCGAGCTGATCGCGCGCCGCGAGCGCGGCCTGAAGGCTGCCGGTGGTCGCTGCCGCGCCCCAGAGCGGCATCCAGAGGAGCGCGCTCGGCCAGAGACCGGTACCGAGCACCAGGGCGCAACCGAGGCCCAGCCCGGCGCCCCGCGCCAGGCGGTCGACGCAGCCGAAGCCGAGCAGCAGCGCGCTGGCGGGAATCAGCGCGAGGGCGCCGACGCCGTAGTAGAGCAGCGCCTCCCTCGCGCGCCCGCCGGGAGCGCGGTAGTCGGGCCACTCGAGCAGGTCGCCGAGGCCCTGCGCCGCGTTGCGCGTCACGTCTCCCAGCAGCCCCGGAAAGAGCAGCAGGAGCAGCGCGAAGGGGAGGAAGACGACGCAGCCGGCCTCGCCGGCGAAGCGCTCGAGGCCGGCCACGCCGGCGAGCAGCAGCGCGAGCCCGGCGAACAGCGCCCCCTGCCGCCCGCGCAGCGGATAGCCGAGCAGCGCGCGCAGGCCGGCTCGCGAATCGAGCGGCGGGGGCGTCGGCGCGGGCGCCGCGAGAGGCCCCGGCTCTTCCGGCAGGTCGGCGGGAAGCGGCAGCGCCAGCTCGCCGCAGTGGGCGCAGAGCATCAGCCGGGTCGACTCGACGACGCATTCGCCGCAGAGCCGCCGCCGGCAGCCGTCGCATCGATAGAGCGCAGCCGCCCCGGGGTGGGCCGTGCAGGCGGCGGCCGGCGACAGCACCTCGGGGCGGCCGATCTCGTTCATGCCGCGCGCCGCTCAGTCGAGGAAGCGCTCGCGCTCGTGCGCCGCCGGCACGCGACAGGCCTCGAGCCGCCCGAACCAGCGATTCCGCCGCCGCGCCACGAAGTCGTAGCCGGCGTCACGCAGACGACGCGGCACCATGCGGAGCAACGCGAACAGCCGCCACCCGCGCCCGAGCGCCGCGGCGATGGCGCAGACGGCGTCCGAGCGGACCAGCACCCGCTCGCGCTCTCCCCGCCACTGCTCGACGAGCAGGATCGTCTCCTCGGGGAGGCGTGCGCCGAGGCGTCGCTCGAGCGAGCGTCGCGTCTCCCCCTGCAACGGGGCGAAGGCGAGCACGCCCCCCCGGTCGGCGCGGACGAGGCGAGCGACCAGCCGGTCGCAGAGACCGCACTGTCCGTCGAAGAGCACGAGGTGCCGGGACGTCGGCGGCGGTTCCGGGCGGCCGGCGCTCGGATCCCGATCGGAGGCATCGTTCAAGGCTCGGCTCCGCGGCGATCCTACGGCCGCCGGAAGCGCCCGAGCGAGCGCCCTCCGACAGGCCCTCTTCCGGAACCCCGCCCGGTTACTCGGTCAGCGTCTGCACGGCATCCCAGCGGCAGGTCGCATTGGCTTCGAAGTCGTCCCAGTCGATCGGCGTTGAGAAGCCGAGCCAGGCGCGGTCGACGTTGACCACGAAAACGCTGTCGACCGGTCCGGAGCTCCAGGTCTGCAGGATCGCCGACTGCGCTTGGACCGGCGCCACCGCGCTGTGCGTCGCCAGCGCCCAGGTCGTCGAAGGCGCGTGGCCATACGTGCCCGAAGAGGAGATGAAATCCGCGGCATCGCAGCCCGGAGCGTCGTAGAAAGCGATCTCCACCCCGAGCCCGAAGCCGCCGAACTGACGGTACAGCACTTCCGCGCGCAAGTTGCCGAAGGTCGACAGCGGAGCACAGGTGAAGAGGCGCGCGATCTGCAGCTCGCCGACGACCACGCTGTCCGCCGCCAGCGATCCGGATGCGGCGCAGCCATTCGCGTCGACGTCCGCCTCGAAGCCGCCGCTGCCCGTTCCGACGCTCCAGCCCGCGGCTCCCACCGCGTCCTCGAACTCGGCGTTCGCGAGCAGATTCTGCGCTGCCGCGGCGCTCGCCCCGGCGACCAGCACGAACGACATCCAGCACAGCATGGCACGGAACCGTGACATCGCCTCCTCCTTCGCCGCGCCCCCTCGCGCGGCCGTGGGTTGGGTACGGCGATTCTAGCCAAGACGCCGGCCGGTCGATGCGAGCGGCGGGCCGACTCGCCCGGTGGCGTCTCAGCGGACCCGCGGGAAGAGCGCCGACAGTAGCTCGTCGAAGCGCAGCGCCCAGGTCTCCCGGTTGTGACCCTCGGGGATCTCGGCGTAGTCCACCGAGCCTCCCGCGGCGACCAGACCCTCCGCCAACACCACGGCATCGGCTCCGAACCGGTCGTCGTAGCGCGCGCGCCGCACGACGGCGCGTACCGCGACCGGCGGTCGGCCCTCGAGCAGCTGACCGACCGTCCATGGGGCGAGCGCGGGAGCCATCGCTCCGACCGCCCCGAAGTGCGCGGGGTGGGCGAGCGCGACGTCGAGCGCGGCGAGGGCACCGCGCGACGAACCAGCGATCGCCCGCCGCGCGGGGTCGCGCTCGACGCGATAGCCCGCCTCGAGGCGCGGTAGCAGCTCCTCCACGACCATGCGGCGGTAGTCACTGCTGCGATCGTACTCGGAGCGCCGGTCGGTCACGTCGACGAAGGCGGCGACCAGCGGTTCGAGCTCGCCGCGCGCGATTCGCAGGTCGAGCCGCGCGGGGATGCCGAGCGCGCCGGCGTAGAGCTCTCCGTCCCCGAGCAGGACCAGGGGGTAGCGACGGCCGCCCTCGGCGGCCTCGTCGTAGCCGGGCGGAAGGTAGACGCGGATCGCGCGGCGATTGCCGAGGATCCGGCTTTCGAGCCCGAAGGTCTCGATTCGCCCGCTCGCTCCGGTGGGCAGCGCCGCGATCTCCGGCGGCGCGACGTAGCCGGGCATCCGCACTTCGGAGTTGCGCCCCCTGAAGGCCTCGACCGATCGAGGGTTCCAGGGATCGGGTCGTTCCTCGCCGGAGCGCCCGATTCGATACTCGACGCGGGCGTCGTCGGCGATCGGCAGGCGCAGCGCGAAGAGCCTCGACTCCCCGACGCGACGCATCTCGCTCTCGGCCCGCCGCTCTCCCCAGCCATTGAAATCGCCGATCAGGCGCGGCGGCGAGGCGGGATCCCCCTCGGCGAGAAAGAGCGCGCCGTCCGCTTCGCGCAGCGGCGTCCCACCGAGCGCCCGCAGTTGCTCGGCGACCCTCGCCAGGCGGGCCGGCTCCCTCGCGAGCGCCTCGAGCCAGGCATCATGCGCGGCCGCGGTCGCCGGCGGCGTCGTCCCACCGACGCGAACGTAGGTCGCGTCGAACACCACGCGCCAAGCGACACCGTCGCTCGAGACCTCGATCCGCTGGCGCACGCGGCCGTCCGGCAGCGGCGAGAGCGTCGTCCGGTCGAGGTACGTCCCGCCTTCGGCCAGCGGAACCTCTCCCTGGAAGCGCAGCGAGCCGTCCGCGAGCGTCTCGACGAGCGTCTTCTCCTTGACGCCGCCGCGGCCGCGCGCGCCGTCGGTCACCCAGACCTGCTGCCAGACCTTCGTCACCGGCTGGTAGTAGAAGAGGCTCTCGCCACGGCTGCCGCGCGCCGAGGTCCACTGCTCGCGCACCGCGCACCCGGAGAGGATCGCCTCGATCGAGTTGGTGCCGACTTCCTGCTCGCCCACCAGGACGCGCCACTCGCCCAGCCAGAAGTCCAGCTCGTGGAAGCCGGGGTCCTCGGAGCAGGGCGCCGGCGGCGCCTGCGCCGGCGCCGGCAGCGCTGCGAGGAGAAGAACGATCCCGAGCGCGAGCGAGAGCAGAAGCGGGCGCCGGCGCGGCATCGAACGCGAGACGAGCATGGCGAGGGACCTCCTCGCCCGAATACGATTCGCGAATCGAGAAGTTCACGCGAGCATCGCGGCGGGGAGCCGGCCTCGGAGCGATTCCGAGCGACGCAGGAATCGGCACTTAGGGGGTGGTTCCTTTCCCGCCCCGGCGCCGCGCGGCGGGCGTGGCGCCCAGACCAGATCGCCCAGACGGCAGACCTGGCGCGACTCGGGCCGCGCAGCGCCCCGGCGCACGACCGCGCTACCCTGAACAGCCCGCTTTCGCAGAGCCCGATCGGCCGCGACGCCCTCCGCGCAGCGGCACGGCGTGGGAACCGAAGAGCAAAGAGGAAGACGGGCGGATGCCGGTACGCGGCACCCGCCCGTGGCCCTGCGGGCGCCGAGGTTCAGTAGCGGTAGCGCTCGGGCTTGTAGGGGCCGTCGACGTCGACGCCGATGTAGGCCGCCTGCTTCTCGGTGAGCTGGGTGAGTTTCACGCCCAGCTTGTCGAGGTGCAGGCGCGCCACTTTCTCGTCGAGCTTCTTGGGCAGCAAGAAGACCGACTTCGCGTACTTCTCGCCGTTCTCCGCGAGGTCGACCTGCGCCATCACCTGGTTGGTGAAAGAGCAGGACATGACGAAGGAAGGGTGGCCGGTGGCGCATCCGAGGTTGAGCAGGCGTCCCTCGGCGAGGATCATCACCGAGTGGCCATCGGGGAAGCGCCACTCGTCGTACTGCGGCTTGATGTTGATCCGCTCGATGCCGGCCGTGCGCTTGAGGCCGGCCATGTCGATCTCGTTGTCGAAGTGGCCGATGTTGCCGACGATCGCCTTGTCCTTCATGCGCGCCATGTCGGCGGCGGTGATGATGTCGAAGTTGCCGGTGGCGGTAATGAAGAGGTCGGCGCTCTCGACCACCTCGTCGAGCGTCGTCACCTCGTACCCCTCCATCGCCGCCTGCAGCGCGCAGATCGGGTCGATTTCGGTGACGATGACGCGCGCGCCCTGGCCGCGCAGCGCCTGGGCGCACCCCTTACCGACCTCGCCGTAGCCGCAGACCACCGCGACCTTGCCGGCGAGCATCACGTCCGAGGCGCGCAGGATGCCGTCGGTCAGCGAGTGGCGGCAGCCGTAGAGATTGTCGAACTTCGACTTGGTCACCGAATCGTTGACGTTGATCGCCGGGAAGAGGAGCGTCCCCGCCTTCTCCATCTCGTAGAGCCGGTGCACGCCGGTGGTCGTCTCCTCGGAGACGCCGTGGATAGCCGGGGCGATGCGACTCCAGCGCTTCGGGTCCTCCTTCTGGATCCGGGCGAGGAGCGCCAGGACGTGCGCGTACTCCTCGCTGTCGGCGCTGTCGGGCGAGGGGACGGCGCCCGCCTTCTCGAACTCGACCCCCTTGTGGATCAGCAGCGTCGCGTCGCCGCCGTCGTCGACGATCTGGGTCGGGCCGAGGCCGTCGCCGAAGTCGAGGGCGCGGGCCGTGAACTCCCAGTACTCCTCGAGCGACTCCCCCTTGTAGGCGAAGACCGGAATCCCTCGCGGGCTCTCCGGCGTCCCCTCGGGTCCGACCGCCACGGCGGCCGCGGCGTGGTCCTGGGTCGAGAAGATGTTGCAGGAGACCCAGCGCACGTCGGCGCCGAGCGCCTGCAGCGTCTCGATCAGCACGGCGGTCTGGATCGTCATGTGGAGCGAGCCCATGATGCGCTGCCCCTTCAGGGGCTGGGCGGCGCGGTACTCCTCGCGCACCGCCATCAGGCCGGGCATCTCCTGCTCGGCCAGGCGGATCTCCTTCCTGCCCCACTCGGCCAGGCTCAAGTCGGCGACCCGGTGGTCGAGCCTGCGGTCGGTCGCAACGGTCATCGGAGCTTCCTTTCTCGGGCGCTCGGCCCGTCGTGGTGTCTCGGTTTCTCGGCGGTGGCGAGCAGGAGCGCGGGACCCTTGGCCTCCGGCTCCGGCGGCAGCGGACGGACGGCGATGCCGGCGAGCCCCGCGGCGGCGAGGAGCCGTTCGAGCTCTGCCGGCTCGAACCCGGGGCGCAGCTGGCCCATGCGGCGGCGGAAGGCGTCCCGGTCGTGGCGCAGCAGATCGACGACCACGGCGCGGCCCCCCGGGCGGAGAACGCGCGCCAGCTCGGCCAGCGCGGCGGCCGGCGCGTCGACGTGGGTGAGCGCGAGCAGGAGCAGCGCCGCGTCGCAGCCGTTCGATTCGAGCGGCAGCGCCGCCAGGTCGCCCCGGCGCAGCTCGACATTGGCGAGCTCCCGCGTGCGTCGGCGCGCCGCTTCGAGCATCTCCGGCGAGGCGTCGATGCCGATCACCCGGGCGACCGACGGGGCGAGCCGCGCCGCGACCGTGCCGCTGCCGCAGGCGAGGTCGGCGACCACCCAGGAGGCGGGCAGCAGCGCGAGCAGCGCCTCGTCGGTGAAGCGCTCGCCGTAGAGCTCGCGGCGCAGCCGATCCCATTCGCCCGCGACTCCGGCGAAGAACGAGGGGGCGCTCGCCCGGCGCGCCGCCAACACCTCGCGCAGCCGCAGCCGGTCCTGCTCGAGCGCCGGCCAGCCGGCGAGCTCGGCGCGCGCGGCAGTCCAGATGCCCCGCACCCCCTCGGCCAGCTCCGCGCCGGCGAAGGTATAGAAGTTCGAGGTCCGCTCGGCGCGCACCCGGACCCAGTCCCCGTCGGCGAGCTGCTTCAGGTGGCGGCTGACGGTCGACTGGGGCAGCTGCAGCACCTCGGCGATCTCCGAGACGGCCAGCTCCTCGCCGTCGAGCAGGGCGAGCAGCCGGAGGCGGACCTCGTCGGCCAGCGCCGAGAGGCGCGCCAGCAGGGGCTCGGAGGCGGAGAGAGGAGCGAGTTGATTCATCCGTTCATCCGGATGAAAGCACGTATTAGAGGTCTAGTCAAGTGGGCGCCGCAGCAACACGATCGACAAACCGCCCGCCCTGTGCGACACTTCACTTCAAAGGTCAACGCTCGTTCGCGAGCATGGGAGGGAGTCCCTTGAAGAGAGCCGCTTTCATTCTCGCGAGCCTGCTGCTCGCGTCCGCCGCGTACGCAGGGGTCGGCTTCGAGGACCTCGGCACGGCCGCGCCGCCCGCCGCCATCAATGGCGTGCCGGT
>WYBK01000015.1 GCA_011525905.1 Acidobacteriota bacterium | reverse complement strand
TGATCGGTGCCGGCATCGGCATCGGCCGCGTCGGCGGCTCGGCGGTCGAGTCGATGGCGCGCCAGCCCGAGGTCGCCGGCCAGATCAACACCGCGATGATCGTCACCGCGGCGATGATCGAAGGCGCGGCGCTCTTCGCGGTGCTCGGCGGCTTCCTCGTGGCGATCAAGTAGGCCGGGCGCCGCAATGTCCCGCTCGACAACCTTCCGCGCCGCGCTCGCCGGCCTGCTGCTGCCGGCCGCCGCCGCCCTCGCCAGCGAGAGCGGCGAGCCAGGGGGCGTGTTCGCCGGCGATCTCGGCAACGCGCTCTGGACCCTGGTCATCTTCGGCCTGGTCGTCTTCGTCCTCGGCAAGTTCGCCTGGAAGCCGATCTTGAAGGGTCTCGCCGACCGCGAGGCCTTCATCCGCGCCTCCCTCGAGCACGCCAAGAAGGACCGCGACGAGGCCGAGTCGCGCCTGCGCGAGTACAGCGAGAAGCTGGTCCACGCGCGCAAGGAGGCGACCGAGATCGTCGAGGAGGCGCGGCGCGACGCCGATGCCGTGCGCCACAAGATCGAGAACGAGGCGCGCGCCGAGGCGGCGGCCGCGATCGAGCGCGCCAAGCGCGAGATCGGAATCGCCCAGGAGACCGCGGTCAAGGAGCTCTACGGCCTGGCCGCCCGGCTGTCGACCGACGTCGCCGCGCGCGTGCTCGGGCGCGAGATCCGCCCCGAGGACCACGACCGCCTGATCCGCGACTCGATCGCCGAGCTGACGGGCCAGAAGAACTGACGCGATGGCCGTCTCGCGCGACAAGGTCCTCTCGCTCGCCCGCGTCTACGCCCAGGCGCTGCTCGCGGCCGCCGCCGGACGCGAGGGAGAGCTCGCCCAAGAGCTCGCCGGCGTGGTCGAGCTGCTCGACCGCGACCCCGGCCTCGAGGCGGTGCTCGCCAATCCGCTGATCGACACGGAGGGCAAGCGAGCGCTCCTCGAGCGGGCGCTGCGCGGCCGCGCGAGCGACGTGCTGGTCGACGGCCTCCAGGTCATGCGGCGCAAGCGGCGCCTCGACCTGGTGCGCGCGGTCGCCGCCGAGGCGCACGAGCTCTGGCTCGCGCGCGAGGGCCGCATCGAGGTCAAGGTCGCGAGCGCCGTGCCGCTCTCGGCCGTCCAACGCCAGGCGCTCGAGGCGGCGGCGGCGGCGCGCACCGGCAAGCTGCCGACCCTGGTCGAGTCGGTCGATCCGGCGCTGCTCGGCGGCCTGGTGGTCCAGATCGGCGACGAGAAGGTCGACGCCACGGTCACCGCCGAGCTCGCCCGGGTGCGCGGCGATCTGCTCGACCGCGCCGCGCGCGAGCTGCATTCCGACAAGAGCTACGTCTCCAACACCCACTGAAGCGAACGGATTCGAGGAGCTTGACCGCCATGCGATTCAGGGTCGACGAGATCTCATCGGTGCTCACCGAGGAGATCCAAAAGTACCGTAGCGAGGTCGAGCTCGCCGAAGTCGGCAAGGTGCTCGAGGTGGGCGACGGCATCGCCCGCGTCTACGGCCTCACCAACGCCATGGCCGGCGAGCTGATCGCCTTCGAGAACGGCGCCTTCGGCCAGGTGTTCAACCTCGAGGAGAGCTCGGTCGGCCTGGTCGTCCTCGGCGACTACCTGGGGATCAAGGAGGGCGACGAGGTGCGCCGCACCGGCGAGCTGCTCTCGGTGCCCTGCGGCGAGAAGATGATCGGCCGCGTCGTCGACCCGCTCGGCCGCCCGCTCGACGGGCTGGGGGTGATCGAGACGCCGCACCGCCGGCCGCTCGAGTGGAAGGCGCCCGGCATCGCCCAGCGCCAGCCGGTAAACGAACCGCTGCAGACCGGCATCAAGGCGATCGACTCGATGATCCCGATCGGCCGCGGCCAGCGCGAGCTGATCATCGGCGACCGCAAGACGGGCAAGACGGCGATCGCGATCGACACCATCATCAACCAGAAGGGCGCCGGAGTCATCTGCGTCTACGTCGCCATCGGCATGAAGGAGTCGTCGGTGGTCGGCCTGGTCGAAAAGCTGCGCGAGACCGGCGCCATGGACTACACCATCGTCGTCTCGGCCAGCTCCTCGGACCCGGCGCCGCTCCAGTACATCGCCCCCTATGCCGGCGCAGCGATGGCGGAGTACTTCATGTACGCGCAGGGCAAAGCGACGCTCTGCATCTACGACGACCTGTCGAAGCAGGCGGCCGCCTACCGCCAGCTCTCGCTGCTGCTGCGCCGGCCGCCCGGTCGCGAGGCCTACCCCGGCGACGTCTTCTACCTGCACTCGCGCCTGCTCGAACGAGCGGTCAAGCTGCGCGACGAGTACGGCGTCGTCGCCGCCGACCTGCCCGCGGACTCGACCGACCGATCGAAAGTCGTCCGCCATCCCGAAGGGCTCGCGGCCCCGGCCGACACGCGGCCCGACGACGACCAGGGCCTCTACCACCGCCCGCACGGCCGCGACAAGGCGGAGGCCTTCCGCGCCACGCTCGAGAACGCCGACCGCTACCGCGTGCACAGGTTCCCCGACTCGGGCGGCTCGATGACCGCCCTGCCGATCATCGAGACGCTCGAGGGCGAGGTCTCGGCCTACATCCCGACCAACGTCATCTCGATCACCGACGGCCAGATCTACCTCGAGCCCGACCTGTTCTTCGCCGGCGTCCGGCCCGCGGTCAACGTCGGCATCTCGGTGTCGCGCGTCGGCGGCAACGCCCAGCGCAAGGCGATGAAGAAGATCGCCGGGTCGCTGCGCCTCGACCTCGCCGCCTTCCGCGCCCTCGAGGCCTTCGCCCAGCTCGGCACCGACCTCGACACCGCGACCCAGAAGCAGCTCGACCGCGGCCGCCGGATGGTCGAGCTCCTGAAGCAGCCGCAGTTCAGGCCCTACGAGACGTTCGAGCAGGTCGCCGCGATCTTCGCCGGCGCCAAGGGCGTCCTCGACGACTTGCCGATCGGCGAGGTACTGCCCTTCGAGGCCGAGATGTTGAAGCACCTGCGCAACGAGTTCCCGGAGCTGCTCGAGGCGATGCGCCAGACCGGCGAGCTCAAGGACGACGTCGCCGCGAAGCTCCTCGAGGTGCAGACCAACTTCAAGGCGCAGTACGTCAAGCGCCTCACCGAGCAGCGCCAGAAGCCCTGAGGCGCGAGCGATCCGGCCATGGCCAACCGCAGGGTACTCGTCAAGCGCCGCAAGTCGATCGGCAACATCCGCAAGATCACGCGGACGATGCAGCTGATCGCGACCGCGCGCTTCCAGGCCGCCTTCAACCGGGCGGTCGCTTCGCGGCCGTTCACCGAGAAGCTCGCCGAGCTGGTCGGCGACCTCGCCCGCGGCGCCGAGGGGCTCGACCACCCGTTGCTCACGACCCAGAATCCGGACGCGCCCGCGGCGCTACTGGTGATCACCAGCTCGCGCGGCCTGTGCGGCGGCTACAACGCCAACATCCTCCGGGTCGCGCAGAGCAGGATCGAGGAGTGGCAGGCCGCGACCCGGGCGCACGAGCTGCGGGTCTTCGGCAAGAAGGGCATCGCCTACTTCCGCTTCCGCAAGCAGGCGATGGCCGAGCAGTCGACCGCGGTCGGCGAGAATCCGCGTTTCGAGCAGGTCCAGCCGATCGCCAACGCGCTGATCGAGGACTTCCTGGCCGGCCGGGTCTCCTCCGTTCAGGTCGCCTACATGCGCTTCTTCTCGGCGGGGCGGCAGCGCCCCGAGATCGTGCAGCTGCTGCCGCTCGAGCACGCCGCGCCAGAGGCGACCACCGAGGAGCCGCCGGAGCGCGCGGTCGAGTTCGAGATCCGTCCCGAGCCCGGCCGGCTGCTCTCGGCCTTGTTGCCGACCGCCGTGCGCACTCGCCTCTTCCAGGCTTTCCTGGACGCCAACGTCTCCGAGCAGGTCGCACGCATGGTCGCCATGAAGGCGGCCACCGAGGCCTCCGGAGAGATGATCAAGAAGCTCACGCGCGACTACAACCGCGCCCGCCAGACGCACATCACGATGGAGCTGCTCGACATCGTCGGCGGCGCCAACGCGCTCGCCTGAGGGAGTACCCGAGGATGACCACCGCCCCCGCCGCCCCCGCCACGGTCCGGACCGAAGCCAACGTCGGCTCGATCACCCAGGTGATCGGCTCGACGCTCGACGCCCAGTTCGCCGAGGACAAGCTGCCCGCGCTCTACAACGCGCTGCGCGTCGAAGTCGAGCGCACGGTGCTCGGCGAGACCTTCACCGAGACCCTCTGGTGCGAGGTCGCCCAGCACCTGGGCGGCGGCCAGGTGCGCGCCATCGCGCTCGGCTCGACCGACGGTCTCGCCCGCGGGCAGGCCATCCTCGACACCGGCGAGCCGGTCACCGTGCCGGTCGGCGAGGCGACGCTCGGTCGGGTGTTCAACCTCGTGGGCGAGCCGATCGACGACCGGGGTCCGGTTCGGGCCGAGGGGCGGCGGGTCATCCACCGCTCGCCGCCCGAGATGCCCGAGCTGTCCTCGAAGACCGAGATCTTCGAGACCGGCATCAAGGTCATCGACCTGCTCTGCCCGCTGGTGCGCGGCGGCAAGGCGGGCCTGTTCGGCGGCGCCGGCGTCGGCAAGACGGTCATCATCCAGGAGCTGATCGCCCGCCTCGCCCGCTTCCACTCGGGCTACTCCTGCTTCGCGGGCGTCGGCGAGCGCACGCGCGAGGGCAACGATCTCTGGCTCGAGATGCAGGAGGCCAAGATCGGCGACACCGGCAAGTCGGTCATCGACCAGACGGTGATGGTCTTCGGCCAGATGAACGAGCCGCCGGGCGCCCGCCTGCGGGTCGCCCTCTCGGCGCTGACCATGGCCGAGTACTTCCGCGACCAGACCGGCGCCGACACGCTGTTGTTCATCGACAACATCTTCCGCTTCACCCAGGCGGGCTCGGAGGTGTCGGCGCTCTTGGGCCGCATGCCCTCCGCGGTCGGCTACCAGCCGACGCTCGCCACCGAGATGGGCGAGCTGCAGGAGCGCATCACCTCGACCAAGCGGGGCGCGGTGACCTCGATCCAGGCGATCTACGTGCCGGCCGACGACTACACCGACCCGGCGCCGGCCAACGCCTTCACCCACCTCGACTCGACGGTCAACCTCGAGCGCTCGATCGCCGAGAAGGGCATCTACCCGGCAGTCGACCCGCTCGCCTCGTCGAGCCGCATCGTCGCCCCCGAGATCCTCGGCGAGCGCCACTACCGGGTGGCCCGCCGCGTCCAGCAGATCCTGCAGCGCTACAAGGACCTGCAGGACATCATCGCCATCCTCGGCGTCGACGAGCTGTCCGAGGACGACAAGGTGGTCGTGCGCCGCGCGCGCAAGATCGAGCGTTTCCTCTCGCAGCCCTTCTTCGTCGCCGAACAGTTCACCGGCTTCAAGGGGATCTACGTGCCGCGCGAAGAGACGATCCGGTCGTTCGAGGAGCTGTGCGACGGCAAGTGGGACCACCTGCCGGACCAGGCGTTCATGTACGTCGGCGCGATCGAGGACGCCGCCGCCGCCGCCGAGCGGATGGCGAAGGGCTGACGCCGTGGCCGCCACCTTCCGCCTCTCGCTGGTCACCCCGGAGCGCGAGGTGCTCGGCGCTGACGCCCGCTTCGTCGCGCTGCCCGCCTACGACGGCGAGATCGGCATCCTGGCGCAGCGCGCGCCGCTGCTCACCCAGCTCGGCGCGGGGCTCCTGCGCGTCGAGCTCGCCGACGGCAGCAAGCGCCAGATCTTCCTGTCCGGCGGTTTCGCCCAGATGGTCGAGGACCGGCTGACCGTGCTCGCCGAGGAGGCGCTCGAGGGCGAGGCGATCTCGCGCGACGCCGCCCGCGCGGGCCTGGCGGAGGCCGCGGCGCTGCCCGGCGTCGCCCCCGCCGAATTCGAGAAGAAACAGCAAGCGTACGACCGCGCCCGCGCCCTGGCGCGCGCCGCGACCCGCTAGCCCGAGCCGACTCTCTTCAGCGCCGCCGCGGCACGCCGCGCGTCCGGGTGGTCGGGGCCGTGCGCCTTCTCGGCGATCGCCAGGGCGCGCCGGCAGAGGTCGGCCGCCGCCGCCGCATCTCCCTCGAGGCGCGCCACCTCGCCGAGATCGACCAGCGTCTCGGCGAGCTCGGGGTGCTCCGGGCCGGAGAGCTTCTCGTTGAGCGCGATCGAGCGCTCGAACAGGGCGCGCGCCGCGGCCAGATCGCCGCGCGCGCGCTCGACCTGCCCTTGGACCTGGAGCACCGAGGGCAGCGTCGGGTTCTCGGCACCGCTCGGCGCCAACGAGACCTCGGCCGCGCGCGAAAGCTCCGCGGCCCGGTCGAGCCGCCCCTGTCCGAGCGCCGCGCGCGCCAGGTCGCGCTCGAGGCGGGCGATCTCGACCGGCGGCGAGGAAGCCTTGGCGCGCATCAGCTCGAGCGCGCGGCCGAGCAAGCGCTCGGCCTCCTCGAAGCGCGCGCGGCGCAGCGCGAGGCCGCCCAGCGCGCCCAGGTTCCAGGCGACGCGGGGATGATCGGGCCCGAGCCGCCGCTCGTCGATGCCGAGCGAGAGCTCGAGGTAGCGCTCGGCGGCGTCGTACTCGCCGCGCAGCGTCGCCAGGTGGCCGAGGTTCTTGTAATCGACGCCGGTCTCGGGCGAGTCCTCGCCGAAGACCTTCTTGCGGATCTCGAGGCCGCGCAGCAGGAGCCGCTCGGCCTCGTCGAGCTCGCCGTTGCCGCCGTAGACGGTCGCCAGGTTGGTCAGCGCCGTGGCCACGAAGCGGTGCTCCGGGCCGTAGACCTTCTCGTGGATCTCGAGCGCGCGGTGGCCGGTCGCCTTGGCCTCCTCGTACTTGCCCATCGGCGCCAGGGTGCCGGTCAGGTTGCCCAGGACGAGCGCGACCGAGGGGTGGTCGGCCCCGAGCGCGCGCTCGTAGATCGCGAGCGCCCGTCGATGCGCCGCTTCGGCCTCCGCGAGCTGTCCGAGCCGGTAGAGAGCGTTGCCGGCGCCGCTCCAGGCGTGGCCGACCAGCCGGTCCTCCGGCCCGACGACCCGCTCGAGCGCGAGCGCCGACTCCCGGTAGAGCCGTTCGGCCTCGGCGTAGCGCCCGCGGTGCATGACCACCTGGGCGAGCTCGACGGCCGCGTCGAGCACCTCCGGGTCCTCGGCGCCGAGCGCCGCCGCCAGCGCGGCGTGCGCGGCGCGAAAGAGCGGCTCGGCGGTCTCGTGGTGCGCCAGCTCGGCCTCGAGGCGCGCCAAACCGACCACGGCGCGCGCCCGGTCCGGATGGCCCGCGGGCAACTCGGCCTCGCGGATCGCCAAGGCGCTCTCGACCAGCGGCCGCGCTTCGGCGTAGTGCCCGAGCTTGCGCAGGATGCCGCCGATCATCAGCTGCAGCCGCGCCCGGATGATCGGCTGGCCGGCGAGCTCCCGCTCGAGCTGCTGCCGGCCGCGCTCGAGGATCTCCCTGGCGGTCGGGTCGCTCCCCTTGGCGACGCCGGGGTCCGAGCGCTCGAAGAGCCCCTGGAGGAACTCCGAGACCTGCCGCGCGGTCTCCGCCTCGGCGCGCGCCACGCGCTCGGCGCGCGTGGCGCGAATCGCCTGCCAGAGGGAGACGCCGGCGCCGGCGACCAGCGAGAGCCCGACCAAGAGCCCGGCGGCGACCGCGCCCCGGTGGCGCCGCACCAGCTTGCGCAGGCGGTAGCCGGTCGACGGCGGGCCGGCCGAGACCGGCTCGTCGGCCAGGTGGCGGCGCAGGTCGGCGGCGAGCTCCTGTGGCGAGCCGTAGCGGCGCTCGCGCTCCTTCTCGAGCGCCTTGGCGACGATCCAGTCGAGATCGCCGCGCAGACGGCGCACGAGCCCCGGGCCGCTCTCGCCGCGATCGCGCGCGGCACGCTCGAACGCCTCGGGCGGACCCTCCTCGAGCCGCTCGCTCGGCCGGCGCGGCTCGACCTCGCGCACCACCCGCAGCAGCTCGACGATGCCGGCGCCGCGCAGCGTCTCGGAGTCGAACGGGCGCGCCCCGGCGAGCAGCTCGTAGAGCAGCACGCCCAGGGCGTAGACGTCGGCGCGGGTGTCGACGTCGGCCGGGTCGCCGGCCGCCTGCTCCGGGCTCATGTACTCGGGCGTGCCCACGAACTCGCCGTACTCGGTCAGGTAGCTCTCGCCCGACAGCGGATCGGTCAGCGCGCGCGCGATGCCGAAGTCGATGATCTTGGGCGCCGGCTCGCCGCTCTCGGAGGAGACCAGGATGTTCGAGGGCTTCAGGTCGCGGTGGACGATGCCCCGGTGGTGGGCGTGCTGGACCCCGTCGCAGACCTCGAAGAAGAGCTCCAGCCGCCGCTCGAGCGGCAACCGCAGACGGTCGCAGTAGGTGGTGATCGGCTCGCCGCCGACCAGCTCCATGACGAAGTAGGGGCGCCCGGCCGGCGTCGAGCCGCCGTCGAAGACGCGCGCGATGTTCGGATGGTTCATCAGCGCGAGCGCCTGGCGCTCCGACTCGAAGCGCGCCAGCAGGCGCTCGGAGTCGTGCCCCGGGCGGATCAGCTTGAGCGCCACCCGGCGGCGCACCGGGGCGAGCTGCTCGGCCTCCCAGACCTCGCCCATGCC
>WYBK01000154.1 GCA_011525905.1 Acidobacteriota bacterium | reverse complement strand
GAACAGGAGCAGCGCGAGAGCGGCGAGGCGTCTCACCGGCCGCGCCTCCGGTCGAGCGCCTCCTGGAGCAGGATCTGGGCGGCCACCGCGTCGAGCCGGGCGCGCCGGTCGCGGCGCTTCGTGCCCGTGGCGCGCAGCCGCTCGGCGGCCTCGCGCGAGGTCAGGGCCTCGTCGACCCACTCGAGCGGCAAGCCGGTGGCGCGCTCGAGCTTGGCGGCGAAGCCGCGCACCCGCGCGACCGCGCTGCCCGCGGCGCCGTCCGCCGGCCGTCGCGGCGCCCCGAGGACCAGCAGCTCGACCCGCTCCTGCGCCGCGAGCGCGGCGATCGCCGCGATCGCGGCGCGGTCGCTGGTGCGCTCGACGACGCCGTGCGGCAGGGCGAAGCTCCCCTCCGGATCGGAGAGCGCCAGGCCGATCCGCCGCTCTCCGAAGTCGATGCCGAGCGCGCGCATGTCGGGTCCGGGAGGCGCGCGGCGCTGTGCTACCATCCCGCCGTCCGCGCGGCCGCCCGCGGCGATTCTCTCGCATGGGCCGCCGGCCACCCAGGCCCCCGGAGGAAACCAGATGCAAGAGGTGGTGATCCTGAGCGCCGCGCGCACCGCGATCGGCGCGTTCCAGGGCGCTTTCCGCGACGTGCCCGCGCCGAAGCTCGGCGCCGCGGCGCTCGCCGAGGCGATCCGCCGCGCCGGCGTCGAGCCCGGCGCGATCGAGCAGGTCTACATGGGCTGCGTGCTGCCCGCCGGCATCGGCCAGGCGCCGGCGCGGCAGGCGGCGCTGGGCGCCGGCTGCCCGGAGTCGACCGGGGCGGTGACGGTCAACAAGGTCTGCGGCTCGGGCATGCGCGCCCTGATGAGCGCGGCCAACGACTTGCGCTCGGGCGAGTTCGGCATGGTCGCGGCCGGCGGCATGGAGTCGATGAGCCAGGCGCCCTACCTGGCGCTCGGCGCCCGCGACGGCCTGCGGCTCGGCCATGGCCGTTTCGTCGACTCGATGATCCACGACGGCCTCTGGGACCCCTACGGCGACCAGCACATGGGCAACTGCGGCGAGCTCTGCGCGCGCGAGTACGCCATCTCGCGCGCCGAGCAGGACGACTTCTCGCGCGAGAGCTACGCGCGAGCGCGCGCGGCGACCGAGTCGGGTCGCGCGGCCGCCGAGATCGTCCCCTACGAGATCGTCACCCGCAAGGGCAAGAGCGTGGTCGACCGCGACGAAGAGCCCTTCCGCGCCGACCTCGACAAGATGCCGAGCCTGAAGCCCGCCTTCGAGAAGGAGGGGACGATCACCGCCGCCAACGCCTCGAAGATCAACGACGGCGCCGCCGCCCTGGTGCTGACCACGGCCGAGGAGGCGGCGCGCCGGGGCGTCCGGCCGATCGCCCGCCTGGTCTCCCAGGCCTCCTTCGCGCAGAAGCCGGAGTGGTTCACCACGGCGCCGGTCGGCGCGATGCGCAAGGCGCTCGAGCGCGCCGGGCTGGGAGTCGCCGACATCGACCTGTTCGAGATCAACGAGGCCTTCGCGGTGGTCGCGCTCGCCTGCATGCGCGACCTGGGGATCGCGCACGAGAAGCTCAACGTGCGCGGCGGCGCGGTCGCCCTCGGCCACCCGATCGGGGCCTCGGGAGCGCGCATCCTGGTGACGCTGCTCGCCGCCCTCGAGGAGCGCGGCGGGCGCTTCGGCTGCGCGGGCATCTGCATCGGCGGCGGCGAGGCCACCTCGGTGGTCGTCGAGCGGCTCGGGTGAGGCGCGCGGCGCTGCTGCGGCGCGCGCTGCCGCTCGCCCTCGCGGCGGCGCTCGCCGCGCCGGCGGGAGCGCGGGCGCAGAGCGCGCCGGAGCCGGCGCCGCCCGCCCAGGAGCCGGCCGCCGAACCGCCTTCCGAAACGGTCCCGGAGCCGGCCGCCGCGGCGCCGGAGTCCCCCGCCGCGCCGGCGCCGCCGCCCGGCCCGGAGCGCATCACCTTCGAGCTCAAGATCCCGGTCGAGAAGGGGGGCGGCGCGATCGCCGGCTCGGCCGGCAGCCTCGAGACCGTCGGCGAGACCGACGCCATCCTCTCGGGCGGCGTCGAGATCCGCTACCGCGACCTCGAGCTGACCGCCGAGCGCGTCGTGCTGCACCGCGCCGAGATGACTCTCGAGGCCGAAGGGGACGTGGTCTTCGACCGCGGTCCGGACCGCATCGGGGCCCAGCGCGTCGACCTCGACCTGATCACCCGCACCGGCACCTTCTGGGAGGCGACCGCCTACGTCGATCCCGACTACCACTTCACCGGCTCGGTGATCGCCAAGGTAGGCGACAACGAATACGAGGTCCAGGAGGGCGTCTTCACCTCCTGCGCCGGCGACCCGACGCCCGACTGGAGCTTCGGCCTCGAGCGCGCCAAGGTCGCGGTCGGCGGCTACGCGCGCATCCGCCACGCGACCATGCGGGTCAAGAAGCTGCCGGTCTTCTACTGGCCCTACATGCTCTGGCCGGCCAAGACCGAACGTTCGACCGGCTTCCTGATCCCCAACATCGGCTACTCGCGCCGGCGCGGCGCCTACCTCGGGCTCGCCCACTACCAGACCCTCGGCCCGAGCTGGGACAACACGATCTACGTCGACCTCTGGGAGAAGGAGTACGCCGGCCTGGGCGACGAAGTGCGCTACCGCCCGAGCGAGGGGACGCACGGCCAGCTGTCGGTCTACGGCCTGCACGACCGCGAGGCCTCGCTGACCGAAACGCGCGTGCGCTGGAGCCACGAGACCAACGACCTCCCCTGGGGGCTGCGCGGCGTCGTGGCGGTCGAGGACTACTCGGACTACGACTTCTTCCGCGAGTTCGAGCGCGCCGAGATCGACAACACCCGGCGCTTCCTCTATTCGAGCGCCTTTCTCTCCGGCTCCTGGGGCGCGCATTCGTTGAACCTCCTGGTCGACCAGCGCGAGACCTTCCTGGGCAGCGGCTCGACGGTCGAGCAGCGCCAGCTGCCGGAGATCGAGTACCGGCTGCGCAAGCTGAAGCTCGGCGCCGCGCCGCTCTACCTGTCGCTCGACACCACCGCGAGCTACCTGCAGTCGGTCAACCAGGACGTCTACGACGTCGGCTACGGCCGGCTCGACTTCAAGCCGGAGCTGACACTGCCGGTCAAGGTGGCGCCCTGGCTCTCGCTCTCGGTGGCCGCCGGCGGACGCGCGACCTGGTGGGGGGACTCGGTGCCGGAGCGGCGCGCCGACCCGGCGACCGGCGAGGTCGGCAACTTCTGCGATTCGGCGGCCGCCGAGCCGGGACAAGTCTACTGCGGCGAGAGCCTGTCGCGCGTCTTCCCGACCGCGGCGGCCGACTTGGTGGGGCCCTCGTTCTCGCGCATCTTCGACAACGACGAGGGCGCCCGCTTCGCCAAGTACAAGCACGTGATCGAGCCGCGCTTCTCCTACGGCTACGTCGGCGACTTCGACGAGCAGGGGCGCGTCGCCCGCTTCGACGAGATCGACGGCTTCCGTTCGAGCCACCTCGGCGAGGTCGCGCTGGTCAACCGACTGCTCGCCAAGCCCGCCGACCCGGAGGCCGGGGGCGCCTTCGAGATCCTGTCGCTCGAGGTCGCGCAGTTGATCTCCTTCGACGAGGAGCAGCCGCTGCAGTCATCGCGCGACGGCACCCGGACGCGCGCCGAGAGCGGCATCTCGACCCGGCTTCGCTTCAACCCGAGCCGCGACTTCAGCCTGCAGGCGCAGGCGGTCTACTCGACGCTCTTCTCCGGGCTCGAGTCCACTTCGCTGTCGGGGCGCGCCGACTTCGGCCGGGCCGACCTCAACCTGACCTGGTTCACCCGCTACGATCCCGAGCTCGACGTCACGCGCTCCGACCAGGCGCGCCTCGGCTTCGGGCTCGACGTCGTGCCCGGGCGCTTCAGCGTGCGCGGCCAGGTCAACTACGATCTGGAGGCGAGCGAGATCCAGCAACAGCGCTACTTCCTCGCCTACCAGTCGCAGTGCTTCTCCTTCGCGCTCGAGCTGCACGAGCAGGTCACCTCGCTGTTCGAGTCGCGCGACTACCGCTTCTCGGTCACGCTCAAGAACGTCGGCACTTTCCTCGATCTGACCGGCGGCGACTCGAGCACGGCGCAGTAGGCGCGGCCGCGTGCGCACGCTCGTCTTCGGCGGCACCGGGATCGTCGGCCGCGCCACGGTCGCGGCGGCGCGCCGGCGCGGGTGGCCGGCGCTCGGCCTGGCCCGCGGCCAGGTCGACGTCGGCGACCGAGCGCGCGTGGAGCGGGCGATCGCGCTCTTCCGGCCGGAGCTGGTGGTCAACTGCGCGGCGCTGACCCAGGTCGACGCCTGCGAGAGCGAACGCGAGCTCGCCTTCGCGGTCAACGGCGTCGCGGCGGGCGTGGTGGCCGCCGCGGCCGCCGCTGCCGGCGCGCGGCTGATCCACCTGTCGACCGACTACGTCTTCGACGGCGCCGGCAACCGGCCCTACCGGGAGGAGGATCCGCCCGGCCCCCGCTCGGTCTACGGCGCCTCCAAGCTCGAGGGCGAGCGCCGGGTGCTCGAGGCCGCGCCCGAGGCGCTCGTCGTGCGCACCAGCTGGGTCTTCGGCGCCGGCGGGGCGAACTTCGTCGACACGATGCGCGCGCTGGTCGCGCGCGGCGTCGATCCGCTCCGGGTGGTCGCCGACCAGGTGGGCGGGCCCACCTGGGCCGGTTTCCTGGCGCGCGCCCTGCTGGATCTGGGAGAATCGTCGGCTTCGGGGCGAGTCCACTACCAGAACCGCGAGGCGGTCTCCTGGTTCGACTTCGCTCGCGAGATCGTCCGCACCTGCGGGGCGCGGGTCGGGGTGGTGCCGGTCGCGACGGCGGAGTTTCCGCGGCCCGCGCCCCGGCCGGCCTACTCGGTGCTCGCGGTCGAACGCTTCGAGCAGCTGGTCGGCCGGCCGGTCGAGGACTGGCGGGCCGGGCTCGCGCACCACGTCCGGGAGACCGGAGGAGAGTCGAGATGAAATCAGTCCTGATTACCGGCATCACCGGCTTCGCCGGATCGCACCTGGCCGACTACGTGCTGGCCGAGCACCCCGGCGTCGAGGTCTGGGGCACCTACCGCTGGCGCAGCCGCCGCGAGAACATCGAGCATCTGGAAGGGAAGATCCGCCTGGTCGAGTGCGACCTCGACGACGCGGTCGCGGCCCGGCACGCCCTCGAGCGCGCGCGCCCCGACGCCGTCTTCCACCTGGCGGCCCAGTCCTTCGTGCCGACCTCCTGGACGGCGCCCGGGGCGACGCTCGCCTCGAACGTCGCCGGCCAGGTCAATCTCTTCGAGGCGATCCGCGAGCTCGGCCTCGACCCGGTCTTCCAGATCGCCTGCTCGAGCGAGGAGTACGGCCTGGTGCTGCCGCACGAGACGCCGATCCGCGAATCGAACCCGCTGCGGCCGCTCTCGCCCTACGCCGTCTCCAAGGTCGCCCAGGATTTCCTCGGCTACCAGTACTTCCAGAGCTACGGCTTGAAGGCGGTGCGCACGCGCGGTTTCAACCACGAGGGACCGCGGCGCGGCGAGGTCTTCGTCATGTCGAACTTCGCCAAGCAGATCGCGGCGATCGAGGCCGGAGCGCACGAACCGGTGATCCGCGTCGGCAACCTCGACTCGATCCGCGACTTCACCGACGTGCGCGACATGGTGCGCGCCTACTGGCTGGCCGCGACGCGCGCGACGCCGGGCGAGGTCTACAACATCGCCAGCGGCGAGGGGATCACCATCCGGGCCATGCTGCAGAAGCTGGTCGACCGCGCCCGGGTCGAGGTCAAGATCGAGACCGACCCGACCCGCCTGCGCCCCTCGGACGTCGAGGTGCTGATCGGCGACGCCTCGAAGTTCCGCGCCGAGACCGGCTGGGCGCCCTCGATCCCGCTCGACCAGACGCTGGCCGACACGCTCGACTACTGGCGCGGCCGCTTCGCGGCGCGCCGCCAGCCGGTCGGCGTCTGACCGGGGCGGGCGGCCTGCCGTGCGCGTCCTGCTGACCGGGGCATCCGGCTTCGTCGGCCGCCGCCTGGGCGCGCGGCTGGCGGCGGCCGGGCACGTCGTCGGCGGCCTCGCGCACGACCTCGCCGGCCTGCCCGAGGGCGTCGAGCCGCTGCCCGCCGACGTGCGCGATCGCGCGGCGCTCGCGCGCGCGGCCGAGCGCTTCGCGCCCGACACCGTCGTCCACCTGGCGGCGCTGTCGCACGTCGGCGAGTCCTGGCGGCGGATCGACGAGTACTACGACGTCAACGTCCTCGGCACCGAGCACGCGCTCGCCGCGGCGTGCGGCTGCCGTTTCCTGCTCGCTTCGTCGGCCGAGGTCTACGGCCTGGTGCCCGCCGGAGAGCAGCCGATCCGCGAGGCGCGGCCGCTCGCGCCGCGCTCCCCTTACGCGCTCACCAAGGCGGTCGCCGAGCGCCTGGCGCTCTCCGCCGGCGCCTCGATCGCGCGCCTCTTCAACCTGGCCGGGCCGGGGCAGGCGCCGAGCTTCGCCCTCCCCTCCTTCGCAGCGCAGCTCGCGGCGATCGAGGCGGGGGACGCCGAGGCGGTCCTCAAGGTCGGCAACCTGAGCGCCGAGCGCGACTTCCTGCACGTCGAGGACGGCGCCGCCGGGCTCGCCCGGCTGGCCGAGGCCGCGGCGCCGGGCGAGGTCTACAACGTGGCGAGCGGCAGAGCCGTGTCGATCGCCGGCGCGCTCGAGCGGCTGATCGCGATCTCGGGGCTCACGGTGCGGGTCGAGGAGGACCCGGAGCGGCTGCGGCCGGTCGACGTCCCGCGCCTGTGCGGCGACGCGAGCCGGCTGCGCGCGCTCGGCTGGCGCCCCGAACGCGACCTCGACGTCGCGCTCGCGGACGTCTGGGCCGCGGCGCGCGCCGCGCGGGCGGCGACGGCGCGGGGGTGACCGCCCGGCTGACCGGCGCGGAGCTGGCGCGCAAGGTCGTCCACATCGGCAGCGGCGGCCTCGCCTTCGCGGTGCGGCCGCTCGGCCTCTGGGGCGCGCTGGCGATGGCGGTCGCCGCGGTTCTGCACAATCTCCTCCTGCTGCCGCGCTACGGCGGCAGGCGGCTCTGGCGGGCGGACGAGTCGGCGCGCGGCCACTCGCCCGGCATCGTCCTCTATCCGGTCGCGGTGCTGCTGCTCCTGCTGCTCTACGGCACCCGCCTCGAGGTCGCGGCGGCCGCCTGGGGCATCCTCGCCTTCGGCGACGGCATGGCGGGCCTGGCCGGGCTCGCGCTCGGCCGCGGCAACCCGCTCCCCTGGAACCCGGCCAAGAGCTGGGCGGGAATGGTCGCTTTCACCCTCTTCGGCGGCGCCGGGGCGGCGGCGCTGCTGCTCTGGACCGCGCCCGGGCGCTACGAGACCGGCTTCGCCCTCGCGCTCGGCTTCGCCGCCGCGGCTTTCGCCGCGCTGCTCGAGTCGCAGCCGCAGGGCCTCGACGACAATCTCGGCGTGCCGCTCCTCGCCGGGCTGCTGCTCTACTGCTTGACGCTGACTCGAGGGAGCTGGAGCGCGGTGGCGACCCCGGAGCTCCTGCGCGGCGCGGCTCTCGGGCTCGCGGTCAACGTCGCGCTGGCCGGCGCGGCGTACGCTGCGCGCGGCGTCGACCGCTCGGGCGCGCTCGCCGGGATCCTGCTCGGCACGGCGATCTGGGCCTTCGTCGGCTGGCAGGGATTCGCGCTGCTCTTCGCCTTCGTCGCGCTGGGCACGGCGGCGACCCGCGTCGGCTACGAAGAGAAAGCGAGGCGCCGGCTGGCGCAGGAGCGCGGCGGGCGGCGCGGCGCCCGCAACGCCTTCGCCAAGGTCACGGTGCCGGCGCTCGCGGCGCTGCTCGCCGCGACCACCGGTCGCTTCGAGCTCTTCGCGCTGGCGATGGCCGGCGCGCTGGCCACCGCGGCGGCCGACACCTGCTCCTCGGAGATCGGCCAGCTCTATGGGCGGCGTGCGATCCTCCTGACCACGTTGCGCCCCGTGCCGCGCGGCACCGGCGGCGCGGTCTCGCTCGAAGGCACGGCGGCGGGCCTCGCCGCGGCGCTCGCCATCGCCGCCCTCGGCGCGGCGCTCGGGCTCTTCGCCTGGACCGCGGCGCCCTGGGTCGCCCTCGCCGCCGTCGTCGCCAACGCGCTCGAGAGCGTCGCGGGCGCGACGCTCGAGGAGCGCGGCCTGCTCGACAACGACGGGGTCAACTTCCTGAGCTCGCTCGCCGGTGCGCTCGTCGCCGCCAGCCTCACGGCGCTCAACCCCTGACCCCCTGGCGCTCGACCACGAGACCGAAAACGAACGCCTCGACGAGCTCCGGGTCGAGGAAGCTGCCGGCACGCGCGGCGAGGATCTCTGCGGCCTCGAGCGGCGCGAGGGCGGCGCGCACGCGCAGCGTCGCCCAGGTGTCGGCGACCGCTACCACGCGAGCGGGCGCCGAAGGGCGGCGCGGCCGCGGCAGCCTTGGGTAGCTCTCGGCGCCGTCGAAGCGCAGATGATGCTCGTAGGCGGTGATCACCACGCCGTCCGGAATCCCCTCGAGCCGCGCGAGGCGCGCCGCGCCGCGCAGAGGATGCTGGAGCCGGCGTTCAGCCGCGGTCTCGCCGGCGGGCCGCGGCTCGAGGTAGCCGAGGTCGTGAAAGAGCCCTCCGAGTCCGAGCTCCTCGAGCGCTTCGCCGTCGATACCGAGCCGCCGGCCGAGGCGCAGCGCTCCGAGCGCCACGGCGAGCCCGTGGCGAAACGCCTGGTCGGCCACCGTGGCGCTCTCCGCGAGGCCGAAGTCGATCCGGGCGGGAGCGGCAACGCGGGCGAGCCGCGCGACGAGCGCGCGCAGCTGCTCGACGCGCGTCGTGGCGCCGCGCGCGATCCCGTCGAGCTCGCCGCGCGCCGCGGCGAGCGCCTCGGGGGCGATCCCGGCGCCACCCTCGACTCGGGGAGCCTCAACCGCTGCCTCGCCCGACGAGTCGAAGTAGGCGGCGCGGCCGAACTGGAGGTGACGCGAGGCGTGCGGCGTCTGCCCGTCGCAGCAGGCGTCGAGGAAGCGGGAGAGCTCCACGGCGTCCAGGCCGCGCGCGAGCGTCAGGCCGGAGAGCGAGAAGCGCGCGAGCGCCTGGAGCAGTCCACGCCGCCAGGTCGCGTCCTCGGGCAGCGGCACGCGATCGACCAGCAGCTGGTCCTCGAGGCGGATGAGCGACGCCTCGTCGAGTGCGAGCCCGGAACACCAGGCCTCGAGCGCCTCGACCGTGCGGTCGATCGAGCGCTTCACCTGCGGGTGCGAGGAGGGGTAGATGACTCGCTGATGGAACGCCGCGCCGAGCTCGACGACCAGGCGCTCGGCGAGTCGATCCCGCTCGCTGGAGGAGGGAGCGCTCACACCGGCTCCTCGCCACGCTCCTCCAGCCCGGCAGCCAAGCGGCGGATGGCGGCGGAGCGGGCTCGCTTGCCACGGGCGATCCAGAGCGCGCGCGCCTCGCGCGGGTAGGCGGCGAGCGATTCGTAGAGCGCGACGCGCTCCTCCTCGGCGGGCGGCAGCAACGAGAAGCGTCCCCAGTGGCGGTTCAGGCGCTCGAGCGCCGAGGCGTCGCCGATCGCCGCGAGCGCGCGGATGGCGCGCAGGCGCACGGCGCGGCGCCGGCCGAAGGGGTCCCAGCGCAGCAGCAAGTCGGTCAGCGGCTCGGCGGCCTCGGCCATGGCGTGCTCGCCGGCGAGGTCGATCGCCTCCAGGGCGAGGCGCGGATCGCGATGGCCGAGCGCCTCGCGCAGCAGCTCGCGTGGCAGCTCCTGGTCGAAGGCGAACAGGTTGCGGATGGCCTCGAGGCGGACGCGCAGGTCGGGGTGCTCGGCGCAGCGCCGCACCGCCGGCACCGATCCGGGATCCCCGACGCGCCGCAACAGGAGCAGGACGTTGCGCACCACGTACCAGCGTGGGTCGGAGAGCAGGTGCGTGGCGTCGCGCACGATCAACGGGCCCAACGAGGCGAGCAGGTCGAGCAGCCGGTGACGCAGCGTCCGGTCTTCGGTTTCGGCGAGCACGCCGAGCAGGTGGCGAGCCGCGGTCGCTCCCAGCCGCTCGACCAGCTCGCGCGCCAGCGCCGTGCCGCTCTCGGAGAGCTCGGGCAGGCCACGCGTCAGGGCGAGCAGCGACTCCCGGCTCGCCAGCCGCTCGGCACAGCGCTTGAAGTCTTCGACGCCTTCCCCCTCGCGCGCGGCGCGACGGTGAACCCGTTCGACGAGATCGAGCGCCGGCCGCAGGCGGCCGGCGCCGAGCAGCTCGCGGTAGGCGAGCTCCATTCGGTGGAGCAGGGACGAGCGCCCCGCAGAGAACAGCGACTCGTTCTCGGCCAGCTCGAGCAGCGCCGAGGCGTTGGCGCGCGCCGAGGTCGCGATCGCGAGCTCTTCGGCGAGGGTCGGCGAGGGTGCGAGGGCCGGCTCGGCGCTCTGGAACGCGGCGAGCTCGAGCAGCAGCGTCGGATCCGAGGGGGTGTCGTCGGTCTCGCCGAGGGCGTCGATGTCGGGCGCGGCGAAAGCCCGCCGGAGCGCGGAGAGGCGGTCGGCAACGGGTGCTGCCGGGGCTGGCGTGGCGCCTCCGCGCCCCGGCTCGAGGAGGACCTCGAGCCTCGAGCGCTGTTCCTCGGGCAGCGCGCCGAAAAAGGCCGCGAGCGCGCGCTCGCCCCCCAGCCGCGCGGCGAGCGCGCCTCCGAGCTCGCGCGCCAGGCGCTCACGCCTGGCCGGCTCGAGCGCCGCCGAGACGGCGCCGAGCAGCGCCAGCCGCTCGCCGTCGGGCCGCTCTGCGTACTCGGCGGCGGCGGCGCGCAACGCCTCCTCGGCACCGCGCGCCATCCAGGGTTCGCCTCCCGAGCCGGGCGAGCGCAGCAGCGCGCGCACGAGGTCGGCGGTCGTGCCGCCGCCGGCCAGCCAGGCGTCCAGTCGGGCGGCGGGGAGCGCGCCCGACTCGATCAGGCGCTGCACGAGGCGGTTCCAGATCCCCTCGGCGGCTTCGCCGGCGGGCGCGTCGTCCTCTTCGGTGAGCACCACGGCGGAGAAGTCGAGGTCGGTCACGGCGATGTGCTCGATCCCCGCCGCGGCGAGCTCCGCGGCGAGCGATCCGGCTCGGCGCGCGCGCCGGGGGTCGAGCGAGAGCGCAGTCAGCAGAGTCTCGAGCTCGGGAGCGGTCACGCCCGGCACGAGGCGCAGCACCGCGGCGCCGCGCCGGCGCAGCAGCGTGGCGAGCCGCGCGGGGGCGGGCGTGGCGAAGTGCCGGTCGCCCCAGAGCAGCCCGTCGCGCGCGGTTCCCAGCTCGAGCGTGCCGGTCGACTCGAGCAGGCGATCGAGCGAGCCGACGGCGCGCACGAGACCCGAGCGGACCGCCGGGTGCCCGGGCGGGTAGGCGCCGAGCGCGCGACTGGCGAACGCCAGGTCGCGAAAGAGTTCCTGGAACCCCACGTCCAGGGCGTCGTTCGGGAGCACTGCCGAGATTCTACGCATTCCGCGTTGGGCGCCCGGCCGTGGCGCGCGCCGGGCTGGGCGATGGCCGCCAGCGCCGAGCGTCCCGAGTCCGGGTTCGTCGAGGTGCTCCTCCTGCGCTGCCCGGTCAGCGCGAACGCTGGGCCGTCCGGGGGAGAATCGCCAAGTGAGCGGAGGCGAAACGATCCACGAAGCCCTGCTGGCCGCCGCGCCGGGCAGCGGTCGCTTTCTGCGCTTCCGTTCGCCGGTCGGCTCGTTCGCGGCGCGCGCCGCCGGGGAGGTCGAGGAGGTCCTCGCCCGCGTCGAGCGCGCGGCGGTCGAGGGGCTCTGGGCGGTCGGCTTCGTCGCCTACGAGGCGGCGCCCGGGTTCGACCCGGCGCTCGCGGTGCGCGCCGGGGCCGCCGAGCCGCTCGCGCTCTTCGGCCTGTTCGGCGCGCCGGAGGAAGTCGAGCTCGCGCCGGCGGCGGCTGCGCTCCCCGGGGTCGAGCGGATCCGGCCGACGGTCGACGAAGCGCAGCACTGCGCGGCGGTCGAGCGCGTGCGCGCGGCGATCGCGGCCGGCGAGACCTACCAGGTGAACCTGACCTTCGCCCTCGAGGCTCGGACGTCGGCCGCGCCCGAGACGCTGTTCGCCGCTCTCGCGCGCGCGGCACGAGCACCCTACGCCGCCTTCCTCGACCTGGGAGCGCGCGCGATCCTGTCGCTCTCCCCGGAGCTCTTCTTCGAGCGCATCGGCGACCTCGTGCGGATGCGGCCGATGAAGGGGACCCGAGCGCGCGGCCGCTTCGCCGAGGAGGACCGGGCGCTCGCCGCCGAGCTCGCCGCCGCTGAGAAGGACCGCGCCGAGAACCTGATGATCGTCGACATGGCGCGTAACGACCTCGGCCGCGTCGCCAGGCCGGGCAGCGTCGCCGTGCCGCGCCTCTTCGAGATCGAGCGCTATCCGACGGTCTGGCAGGCGACCTCGACCGTCGAGGCGCGCTCGGCCGCGCCGCTGCCCGATCTCTTCCGCGCGCTCTTTCCCTGCTGCTCGGTGACCGGCGCGCCCAAGGCGGCGACGATGCGCTGGGTCGCGCGGCTCGAGCGGGAGCCGCGCGGCGTCTACTGCGGGGCGATCGGCCGGGTCGCGCCGGGGGGCGACGCGCGCTTCGCCGTGGCGATCCGCACCGCGGAGCTCGAGCGGGCGACCGGCCGGCTGCGCTACGGCGTCGGCAGCGGGATCGTCTGGGACTCCGATCCGACGGAGGAGTGGCGGGAGTGCCTCGCCAAAGGGCGGGCCCTCGCGCCGCCGGCCGAGCCGCCGGCGCTCTTCGAGACGATCCTCTGGCACCCGCGCCGGGGCGCGCTGCGCCTCGAGCGCCACCTCGCCCGGCTGGCCGCCTCGGCCGAGCGCCTCGGCTTCCCCTGCGATCTCGCCGCGGCGCGCGACGAGGTGGCGCGCGCCGGCGCCGGGCTGCCCCCCGTGCCCCACCGCCTGCGCCTGGAGCTCGCATCCAGCGGCGCGCTCGAGTTCGCCGCCACTCCCTTCAGGCGCGCGCGCCGCCCCTGGACTGTCGCGCTCGTCGGCCCGCCGGTCGATCCGGAGGATCTCCTCCTCTTCCACAAGACGACGCGCCGCGCGATCTACGACGAAGCGCTCGACCGCGCCCGCGCGCTCGGCGCCGACGAGCCGCTGCTCGCCAACGACCGGGGCGAGCTGACCGAGGGGGCGCGCACCAACCTGGTGGTCGAGCTCGACGGCCGCCGCCTGACGTCGCGGCGCGAGTGCGGCCTGCTCGCCGGCATCTTCCGTTCGGAGCTCGTCGAGCGCGGCCGAGTCGAGGAGGCGACGCTGCGGCTCGAGGACCTGCGGCGGGCCCGCCGGGTCTGGATGGTCAACGCCCTGCGCGGCTGGATCCCGGTCGCGCATCTGATCGACGAGTCGGGTGACCCGCTGTTCTCCGGCTGGGCGCAGTGAATCGAGTCAGTCCCAGCGCAAGCTCGCCGGACCGCGCAGCACGAGCGACAACAGGTCGATCTGGCGGGTGGTGCCGATCTTCCGATAGATGCTCTTGACGTGCGTGCGCACCGTCTCTCGCCGGACTCCGAGCGCGGCCGCGACGGCATCCACGGGGGCGCCCTGCAGGAGGCGGGCGACCACTCGCGACTCCGCTCGCGTCAGTCCGTAGTGCCGTGCCAGAACCTCGTCCGGGGTCTCGACTCCGGCGTCCGGATCGCTGAGGAAGAGCACGCAGGGGAGGCCGTCGGCGTTCCCGTCGTGCGTTCGCAGACCGAGGACGCGCACGGGTTGGCTGCCCCGCCCGGCGAGCAAGAGATGCTCGGCCACGTGGCCGTCCGGCGCCCCGGCCAGGCGCGCCAACATGCGATCGAGTTGCGCCGAAAGCTCCGCATCGTCCGAAACGAGTCGATCGCCTTCCAGGCGCAAACTGGCAGACCGCTCGAGAATCTCGCGTGCCGTGCGATTCGAGCGATGGACGCGGCGACCGGCATCGACCAGCAGGAGGCCCAAGCCGAGGCGGTCGAGCGTCGCCTGCGTCGCTTGGCGGGTGGTCGTTGTCGCCCGCATTTGGAGCGCCAGGGCTCGGGCATTCTCGATGTGCGCGACGATCGCGCGCGCGAGCTGCAAGCGGGCGGCGGGCAAGGGCCGAGTTGATCGAAGCTCGATCGCCGCGGCCCGCACGCCCGTGCGCCCGCCAGACGACCGGACACCGGAGCGCCACGCGGCGCGCTCCGAGCCCGGAGAGGTCGCGACGATCCGCCATTCGGTCCCTCGACTTTCGGCGAGTGCCGCCCCGTCGACGCCGAGCAGTTTCGCGATCGCAGCGAGCGCCCGCGGCCACCGCCCCCGATCGGCGATCGTCTGGTAGACCTCAGCGAGCGAGCGAGCGACCGCGAGCTCGGCGGTCGAGGCGCTGCGCTCCCGTCGCGGTCGTCGACTCAAGGCAGCAGGGCTCCCCAGCCGCCGCCGTCGCCGCTCTCGAAATCGTCGGCGAACAGGTAGGCGGGATCGACCCAGAGTCGATCGAGCTCGACGGTGTGCGGCGTGCCCACCTCGCCGTCGACCGAGATCTCGAAGCGGGCCGCGGCGGCACCGGCAGGGGGAGTGAAGCGGGCGCTCCGCTCGATCCAAGAGCCGGCGGTCGGTCCAACGTGGACGAGCTTGGCTTCGATCGTCGACAGCGCTCCGGAGCAGCCCGGGGCGGCGAAGTAACTTGCGGCGAAGCGAACCCGAGGCGAGCTCGCCGAACCGGCGACCCGGAGCCGCGCGCGCACGCCGTAGGCCGACTCGAGCGGCAGTGGAACGCACTGGGAGAGCGCGACACTCGCGAACGCTGCCGGTTCGGCGGTCCAGATCGCCGAGCCCGAGCTCGGTTGCTCGTCGGTGTCGCTCGTCGAGTGAAGGAAGAGCGCGCCCAAAGTGCCGGTGAGCTCCCAGGTGGCAAGGTCGCCGTCGAAGTTCGGGTTGACGAAGAGGTCGCTCGCGCCGACCGCGAAGTCGAGCGCAAACGGACCGCCCGCGACGCCGTCCGCGTCGCCGTCGAGCCCGTTGCCGACTCCATCGGTGAGGCCAGAGCAGGCGAGGAGCCGATAGCTGCCGGCAGCGAGCGGCACACGGCTCTGGAGACCGACGATCCCGGTTGCGGCCAGGGCATCGTAGATCGCCCAGTCGAGCACGACGGGCGCATCGTCGCCCTCCGCGGCGGCGCAACTCGTGGTCTCGATCGCCCCGTTCGCCCCGGTGCCGACCAGACGATAGCTCGCGAGCAGCTCGACGGTGTCCGGATCCATTGGCTCGTCGAAGCGTACGAGCAATTGCGTGATCGGCAACCAGAGGGTGGCGCCGGGCAGGACGGCATCCGCCGACGTTCGGGCGACGGAGCCGACGGAGACGATGTGCGGCGGGGTGACGTCGATCGCGAAGGGGCCGAGGCTCGCCTCGGGGCCCCAGTTGCCGGCGGCGTCGACGGCGCAGAGATGGAACCACCAGTCTCCGGTCCCGAGTGCGGCGCTGGTTGCGGAGAGATCCGCGGCGTCGTTGTCGAGGGCTTCGTCGCATTCCCAGATGTCGCTCGGTGCGAACAACCAGGCATAGCCGGCGACACCGGAGCCCTGGTCACTCGCCGGGGACCACAGGGCTTGGACCACCGGCTCGTTCGAGGGTGTGTCGATCTCGTGGCTCGGGCTCGTGAGCGCCGCAGGCGGCTCGGGCGGCGTCGTGTCGATCCAGAACGGCCCGAGATGGACGCTTTCGCCGCAGTTGCCCGCGACGTCGCAGGCGCGCACGTGCAGGTACCAAGCGTCGCCGTCGCTCGCCGCTTCGACGGTCAGGACCGGCGAAGCGGTGTCGATCGAGAGGTCCGGGTCGGAGGTCGGCGACTCGTCGAAGAGGAAGGAATAGCCGGCGACGCCGTTCGTGTCGGAGGCGCCGGCGAGCTCGAAGTCGACCGTCGGGTCGTTGGACCAAGCCGCGAGGGCATGGCTCGACGATCCGGCGCTCAGCCCGGCAGGCGGAGTGGTGTCGACGATCCAGGGTCCGCCGTGGGCGACCGGGCCTGGGTTGCCGGCCCGGTCGATCGCGCAGACGTGGAGGTGGTAGGCCCCGTCCGCGGGGACCGCGTGGCTCGTCTCCGTGACCGTCGCGTCGATGTCCGGAGTGCCGTCACACGGCGTTGCCGCCGAGGAGTCGAACCGGATGTCGTAGCCGCCGACGCCGGCCAGCGCGTCGCTCGCCGCGCCCCAGCTGGTCTCGATGGTCGTAACGCTGGATGGGCCGCCGTCGTGCGACGGAGAGAGGATCGCACCGGTCGGCGTGGGCGCCGTGCGATCGAGCTGAAAGGGGCCGGCATGGATCGGCGCGGAGCAGTTGCCGGCCAGGTCACAGGCCGCCAGGTGCAAGTACCAGTCATTCGCTTCGGCCAAGGGGGTGACGACCTCGTGCGGGTCCTCGCCCTGCGGCAGGTCGATCTCCGCGTCCGGAACCGATACCGGGAGGTGGTCGAAGAGCAGCGAATAGCCGGCCAGACCGGAGCCGCCGAGCTCGTCCTGAGCGCCCGTCCAGACCGCCTCGACGCTGGCCGCGTTCGCCCAGACCCCCTGGAGCGGCTCGGTCGACAGTAAAATCGTGCCGAACGGCGCGGTGACGTCGGGCTCGGCGTAGCGGATCGCGACGATGTCCGGCGTGCCGTCGGGGGCGCTCGACGTGCCGGCGACTACGACCGCGCCACCGGGCGCGGCGACCGCGTCGAACGCACGGTCGCTGCCCCCGCCACCGAAAGACTCGACCCAGAGCGCGTTACCGGCGGCGTCGTACTTCACGGTCGCGAAGTCGAGGTTACCGAAGGCGTTGGTCGATTGCCCGGTGACGTAGACCTCCCCCAGCGGGCCGATCGCGACCGCGTTGGCCAGGTCGATCCCACCGGCGCCGTCGTGGGAGCGCACCCAGGACAGCGTGCCGTCCGTCTGGTACTTGACCGTCACGTAGTTTGCGCCGCCGCTCGAGCCGAGCGAGGCACCGGTCACGACGACCTCGTCGAGCGGGCCGATCGCGAGGTCGAACGCGAAGTCCGCGCCCCCGCCGTCGCCGTCGTAGGTACGCACCCAGAGCGGCTCGCCAAGCGGGTCGTACTGGATGACCAGGTAATCGGCAGTGCCGCTCGGGCCAACGGCGTAGCCCGCGACGACCACGTTGCCCGCGCCGTCGACCGCGACCGCGTACGGCAGGTCGAATCCGTCGCCCCCCAGGATCCGTACCCAGAGCGGCTCGCCGTCGGCGGAGTACTTGACCGTCGTGAAGTCCGAGCCGCCGAATACGGTCTCGGCGCTCCCGGTCACGTAGATCGCGCCGCTCTCTTCATCGAGCCCGATCGCGTACGCAGTGTCTGGGCCGCCCGCCGCGCCGTCGTGGAGGGCCTCCCACTCCAGGTTGCCGTCGCCGTCGTACTTCAGGGTCGCGTAGTTGGTGCCGCCCGTCGCGCCGAGCGAGCCGCCGGTGACGTAGACACCGCCGGCGCCGTCTGCCGCGATCGCATTGGGAGAATCGAGTCCCTCGCCCGCGCCGGCATAGGTGCGCGCCCAAAGCTCGACGCCCGACGAGTCGTACTTGACCGTCACGAAGTCCAAGTCACCGCCCGCGCTCGTCACCGTGCCGGCGACGAAGACATTGCCATCGCCGTCGAGCGCCAGGGCGTAGGCCTCCTCGTCGCCAGGCAGGGCGGAGCCGAAAGTCCGAGCCCATTCGACCGCACCGTTCGGAGCGAGCTTGACCGTCAGGATCTCGCGGTCGTGGCCGCCCCCTTCGGTCGATCCGGTCAGAAGGGTCGAGCCGTCGGCGGCGACGGCCGTCGCGTGGGCGAATGAGCGATCAGAGGCCAGCCGGTCGACCCTGGGCAACGGCGGGTTGATCGCGGACCAGACCTCCGAACCGGTCGCCGGGTCGTAGCGCAGGAGCTGCACGACCGAGGGCTCGCCACCCCCCGAGGTTTCGCCCGCGACGTAGACCCGGTTCTGGTCGACGTCGACTGCGACGTCGACGCCCCAGTCGTCGCGCGCCGTCTCGAACGTGCTGCTCCAGAGAAGCGAGCCGTCCTCGCCGTCGAAGGCGGCGGTGGTCAGGCCGCGAGCGTCCGGTTTGCCACTCCAGTCGCTCGTGCCCGTGACATAGAGCGACTCTCCCGGCCCGGTCGCGAGCTTCGTCGGCTCCGAAACGAAATCGTCCAGGTCTCCAAGTTCCCCCGGGTGGGGTACTCGGAACCGGTTCTCCCAGAGCCGCTCGCCGTCGGTCGAGAACTTTGCTACGCCGAAGCTGACTCGCGTGGCGGGAGCGTCCTGCCAATCTTCTCGAAGATGGAGTGCGAGGTAGAGAGCCTCTTCCTCGAGCGCGATGGCGAGGTCGACAGGTTGTTGGTGGTCGTCCAAGAAAGGCCAATCCGGTGACGAGGATGGGATCACTGCCCAGCCCGCTGCGAGGCGCGGGTCCAGCCGGAGGAGCAACAGGTCCTTGGACTCCTCTTCCCCTCCCGAGATGCTGGCGAGGTAGGCGGCCCCCTGCGGCGGGTCTGCCACCAGCGAGTCCGGGGAGCTCCAATAGTCTGCGATCTGAAAGCAGCACTCGTACTCCCCGAGTAGGTCTCCGGAGAAATCGTAGGCGAAAGTCCTGACGACATGGGCGAGGAGCCCCGGAGGCCGATGCTTGGCGGCGATGTAGATCGCGCCTTCAACCGGGTCCGCGCTGTGCTGGTCGTCGACCGTGAGCGCCACGGCGCGGTGGACCAACCCCTCGCCGCCGAGAGCGCGCCGCCAGATCTCGGCGCCCGACGCGCCGAAGTACTTCACCGTCGCGACCGTACCCTCGAGCGCCGGGGCGTCCGAGGTGCCGGTCACGTAGACCATCTCGCCGTCGCCGCCCTCCTGGCTGACGCCGAGGGCAGCCGCGAGATCGTTGAGGCCGGTGGCCCCGTCGAAGGTCGCCTCCCAGAGGAGCTCGCCAGCGGCGCTGTACTTGAGCGTCACATAGTCGTAGGTGCCGCCGCCCGAGGCCGTGGTCCCCGCGACGTAAACCGCGCCGGAGGGGCTCAGCTGAATCGTCGCCGCGAAGTCGTCGCCGTGGCCGGCGCCGTCGAAGGTCCGCATCCAGGCGACCGAGCCGTCGGCGTCGAAGCAGAGCGTGAGGATGTCGCGATAGGGCGTGGGACCCCAGACATTCCCGGTGACGAAGACCCGTCCCGTCGAGGAGTCGACCACCATCGCCACCGGCTGCGCCGAGTTGCGCACGCTCCCCGCGTAGCGGGCGATCCACTCGACCTGGGGCGCGGCGAGGGCTGGAGTGCCCGCCAGCAGCACCGTGACCGCGAACGCCCGGAAGGCCCCAGCGACCGCAGGGCAGGCGGCAGCGCGCGGTTCCGATTGCGATCCTGGATTCGGCATCGGCGGCCTCCGGGTGGCTGCGGCCCGCGCCGAGCAGCTACGCGTCGAGCGGGGTGCGCCGCCACCTCGGCGGGCACCCGGCGAGCTCGAGGCACGGCGCCATCCGGGCGCGGGGAGGACGGCAGCAACTCTACCGAGTCGCCGTGCTGCGGCGTATCCCCCTGGAGGGGGAGGAAGGAGGATGAGGAGCGATGCCGATTCAGGGCTGGCCGCACGGGCCGGCGGGGGTCAGCTCGCTCAGGTGAAGCCGGTGCCGCAGGCCGGGCGGCCGCAGCCGGCGGAGGCGAAGGCGTCGCCTCCCGAACTCGCGCCGCGGGCGGCGAAGGTCGAAAGCTGCTTGTCCACTCGCGCGGCGCCGCAGGCGGGGCAGGCGAGGCCCGAGGCGTCGTCGCCCAGGCGCTGGAGCACCTCGAAGCGGTGGTCGCAGGTCGGGCAGCGGTACTCGTAGAGCGGCATCGCGGGTCCTCCGGAAGAGACTAGGCGGCGCCGCGGCCGCGGCGGCGGACGACGGCGATCGCCGCCAAGCCGAGCAGCGCCCCGAGGCCGGCGAGGCCGGCGCGCCCGAGCGTCGGCACCTCGGTGGGCACGCAGCTCGCCGGGTAG
>WYBK01000014.1 GCA_011525905.1 Acidobacteriota bacterium | reverse complement strand
GTGTCGGTCACCCGGATCGAGTACTCGAAATCCGAGAGCGAGCCGTAGATCACCAGGATCCGGTCGCCGAAGTCGAGGGTCTTGACCAGGATCTCGAGGTTGGCCGGCTGGGTGAACCAGAAGGCGCCGGTGAGATTCGACAGGCGGCGCGGCGTGCCGATGCCGGTCTGCCCCGAGTAGTGGTTGCGCCAGGCGACCTCGAGGGCGAAGCGGTTGTCGAGCAGGCAGAGCGTGTCGGCGTCGGCGCGGCAGCTGCCGGCCTCGGCGGTCACCGTCGCGGCTTCGCCCAGCAGGTCGCCCGCCGGCGGCGCGGCGATCTGGAAAGCCGCGTGGTCGATGTCGCCGCAGTTGCCCGGCGTGTTGCGATAGACCTTCGACTGGCCGGTCGCGGTGTCGAGCACCGTCATCTCGAACTCGAAGTCGGTCAGCTGGCTGTAGAAGACCTTGATCTCGCTGCCGAAATCGAGGATCTTGACGATCAGCTCGACGTTGTTCTTGTCGGTGAAGTAGAAGAAGCCGGCGAGGTCGGTGTCGGCGATCGCGCCGCCGACGCCGGTGGCGCCGGAGTGCTGGTTGCGCCAGGTCACCGAGACGCGGAACCTCCCGCGGAGCAGGCAGAGGTTGCCGGCCGGGCAGGCCGCCGTGCCGCCCCCCCCGCCGGAGGCCTTCGCGTAGAGGCCGCGGATGCCCGCGAGGTCGTCGCTCGCCAGCCGCGCGCCGCGCCGGTCGTCGTGGGCGCGGTAGTACATCAGCGCGTCGAGCAGGACCGGGTTGGTCTCGTCCTCGTTCTCGCTCGAATGCCCGAGGCCGAGCGAGTGCCCGAGCTCGTGCGCGGCGACCTCCTCGACCATCTCGCTGGCGTCGGGCGAGCGGGCGAAGCGGCAGTCGATGCCGTCGTTGAAGATGATGTCGGCGCCCTGGATCCGGATGTAGGTCTTGCCGTCGAATCGCCCGGTCACTCCCGAGTCGGACCAGGGGCCGCCGACCGCCAGCGTCCCCCCTTGCGAGCAGCTGAAGGTCCCCTCGATGTCGCCGTTCGGATCGTTCCAGAGGATGACGTTCTGGCCGTCGAAGCGATCGAAGCCGGCGCTGGCGGTCGTCGTGCCGGCGTAGGTCAACCGGATCGGCGTCGCGGGCTCGTCGTTCCAGGCGGCGAGCGCCCGCTGGAACTCGGCGAAGCCGCCGCCGGGCAGCCCCGGCTGGCCGCTCTCGTGGGCGCGCCAGGGCACCGGGTTGCCGGTGTCGAACTGGAACCAGCGGTAGTTGAGCCCGTCCTCTTCGAAGTAGGTGAACTCCTGGGTCAGCGTGCCGAGGACCGCCGGCTCCGGCCGGAAGAGGTAGTCGCGGAAGCGGCGCAGGCCGCGCGCCCGGTCGGCGATCCAGTCGGCGAACCGCTCGAAATCGCGCACCCGCGGCGCGGCCGCGGCCTCGCTGCGACTGGCGACCTGTACCTCGGAGTAGTCGCGCACCGCCGCGGTCCGCTCGCCGGCGCGCGCGGCGTGGAAGGCGCCCTGGACGAAGTGCAGGATCCGCCGCGTGCCGTCCTCGCGCTCCGGCCCGAGGAAGAGCAGCGCGCGCTCGCCGGCGGCGAAGCGCGGGGCGCCGAAGAGCACGAGCTCGCGTCCGGCGGCGTCGCGCCCGCCCGGCACACGCACGACGACGGTCGAGGCGCCCGCCTCCCCCTTGAGCGCCCGCTCGACTCGCACCAGGTAGTCGGTGGCCGGGCGTTCGTCGGTGCGCGGTAGCACCGCCTCGACCTCGGCGACGACGACGAGAGCGGCCTGATCGACCAGGGCCGCGTCGCGCAACGGCACCAGCAGGGTCGCTCCGGCCGGCGTGGCGGCGGCACCGGCGAGGCCGAGGAGGAGGGCGCAGGACGCGACGGAGCGGACACTCATGGAAGAAACCCCTTCTCTCCGGCCCGGGCGGGGGCGGGAGCTCGATCCCTCAACGTAAACCGGCCACCGGACGCTGTCAATTCCGGATTCACAGCGGGCCGAGCCGTCCGGCGGATTCGACAGCATCCGGAGGGGAGGCTAGAGTTCCGCCTCCATGGTCCGCAAGCTTTCGATCGTGATCCCCGCCTACAACGAGAGCGGGACGGTGGAGGAGATCCTGCGCCGGGTCGCCCGGGCACCGCTGCCGGGGGAGCTCGAGCGCGAGATCCTGATCGTCGACGACTGCTCGACCGATGGCACGCGCGAGCTGCTGCGCCGGCTCGCCGAGCGGGGCGATCCTCCCTTCCGGCTGGTCGAGCAGCCCGAGAACGGCGGCAAGGGAGCGGCGCTGCGGCGCGGCTTCGCCGAGGCGACCGGGGACCTCGTGCTGATCCAGGACGCCGACCTCGAGTACGACCCGCGCGACTACCCCGTGCTGCTCCAGCCGATCCTCGAGGACGAGGCGGACGTGGTCTACGGCTCGCGCTTCTTGGGAGGGCCGCACCGGGTCCTCTTCTTCTGGCACTACGTGGCCAACAAAGGGCTGACGACGCTGTCGAACATGTTCTCCGACCTGAACCTGTCCGACATGGAGACCTGCTACAAGGTCTTCCGGCGCAGCCTGCTCGAGGGCATGACCCTGCGCTCCGACCGCTTCGGCATCGAGCCGGAGCTCACCGCCAAGTTCGCGCGGCGGCGGGCGCGCATCTACGAAGTACCGATCTCCTACCACGGCCGCACTTACGCCGAGGGCAAGAAGATCGGCTGGCGCGACGGTTTCGCCGCGGTCTGGGCGATCGTCCGCTACAATCTCGCGGACTAGAGGCCCATGATCCGGATCCCGTTTCGCCCCGCGCTCCTCTCCGTCCTGCTCGCTCTCGTTCTCGCCCCGGGCTGCGCCCGCGATCCGATCGCCGAGATCGAGTCGCGCCGCGCGCGCTACAGCGCCAGCCTCGGCGGCTTCGTGGTGCGCGAGTATCCGGCCGCCGAGCAGGGCGCCGCCCGCCAGGAGATCCTGCTCGACGTGCTCGTCCAGTTCGACGGCCGCGAGCCGCTCGACGGCCTGACCCTCGACCTCTCGATGGCCGACGGGGCGGGTCGCGAGAAGACCCGGCGCCTCCTCTGGGTCGACGTCACCGGCCTCGGCAAGGGCCCGGGGCGGCAGTACTCGCTGGTCGTCGACGACCTGCCCTATCAGGCCGGCGACGGCTTCTGGGTCGAGGTCCGCTCGCCGGTTCCCGCGGCCGAGCGGGGCGAGTACCGCGAGTTCGCCGCGGGGCCCGGCGAGCGCGCCGGAGGGCAGGCTGGGGGCGGATGAGGCCCGACTCCAACCCGATGCCGCGCCCGCCCGTAGGAAGAGGGGCATGAGCGCCGAGGCGATCAGCTCCGGACCGATCCCCACGACCTCGCCGATGCAGACGGTCGTGCGGCTCGAGCAGAACGTCGCGCGGGTCTTCCGGGGCAAGCCCGAGACCATCCGCCTCGCCGTCGTGGCGCTGCTCGCGCGTGGGCACGTGCTGATCGAGGACGTCCCCGGAGTCGGCAAGACCACGCTCGCCCAGGCGCTCGCGCGCTCGGTCGGGCTCGAGTTCCAGCGCATCCAGTTCACCAGCGACCTGCTCCCTTCCGACATCCTCGGCGTGTCGATCTGGAACGCCCGTAAGGAGGCCTTCGAGTTCGTGCCGGGACCGATCTTCGCCGGCGTGGTGCTCGCCGACGAGATCAACCGGGCGACGCCCAAGACCCAGTCGGCGCTGCTCGAGGCGATGAGCGAAGGGCAGGTGACGGTCGAGCGCCGCCGCTATGCGCTGCCCGACCCCTTCCTGGTGCTCGCCACCCAGAATCCGCACGAGTACCTGGGCACCTTCCCCCTGCCCGAGTCGCAGCTCGACCGCTTCGAGATGCATCTCCGGCTCGGCTACCCGCCGCGCGGCGACGAGCGCTCGCTGCTGCTCGGCGGCGGGGTGGGCGGCGAGCTCGCTAGGCTGCCGGTGGTGGTCGCCGCCGAGGAGCTGCGCCGGCTCCAGCAGCGGGTCGACGAGGTCGTGCTGGTCGACAAGGTCGCCGACTACGTGCTGGCCCTGGCCGAGCGGACGCGCCAGGGGGAGGAGTTCCAGCTCGGCGTCTCGACCCGCGGCGCGCTCGGGCTCTGCCGGGCGGCGCAGGCGATGGCGCTCGCCGAGGGGCGTGGCTTCGTCGTGCCCGACGACGTGCAGCGCCTGGCGGTGCCGGTGCTCGCGCACCGGGTCGTCCTGCGGCGGGGCAGCTCGGGGCTCGAGGCCGCGCGGCGGGCGATCGAGCAGGTCGTGGCCGCCACCCCGGTCCCGGTCTGAGCCGGGGCGGACCCGCGGCGCGCCGGAGAGGAGCCCGGGGAGGGTGAGGCTCGGGATGCGGATCTCCCAGACCCTGTCGAAGAATGCCGCCGTGACCTCGCTCGACCGAGCGGGCGTCGCCGACCTGCTCGCGCGCTGGCGCCGGCGGGCGGGCACGGCCTGGCGCCGGCGGGGGGTGCCCGAGGGGATCCGGATCACCAAGGTCGGACTCTGGTTCGTGCTGCTGACCGTGGTCGTGGCGATCGCGGCGACCAACACGGGCAACAACTCCCTCTATCTCGTGCTCGCCAGCATGCTCGCCCTGCTCGCGGTGTCGGGCATTTCCTCGCGCTGGAATCTGCGCAAGCTGACGATCGAGGCGACGCCGCCGGCCGACGTCTACGCGCAGCGCCCCTTCACGCTCGCCTTTGCGGCGCGCAACCGCTCCCGGCGGCTGCCGCGCTGGCTGCTGCTCTTCTCGGTCCACCCGCGCGGCCCGATGCGGCTGATCCCCTACCTGCCCGCCGGCGCCACGGCGCGCGGCGCGCTCGACCTGCTGCTGCCGCGGCGCGGCCGGCACCGACTCGAGGCGGCGCACCTCTCGTCGCTCTTCCCGCTCGGCCTCTTCCGCAAGGGGATGCGCTACGGGCTGGGGATCGAGATCCTGGTCTACCCCGAGATCTTCCCGGCCGGCAGCGTCGAGCTCGATCCTGCGGGGCTCGCCGGAGACCTCTCGGCGCCGCGCGCCGGCTGGGGGCACGAGCTCCACTCGCTGCGCCAGTTCCGGCAGGGAGACGACCCGCGCAACATCCACTGGAAGAAGAGCGCCCAGACGAGCGCCCTGGTCTTCCAGGAGCGCGAGGCCGAGGAGAGCTTGCGCCTGTCGATCCTCTTCGACAACGGCGTCGGCCGGCTCGCCGACGAGAGCGAGCGGGGCCGGTTCGAGCGCCTGGTCTCCGAGGCCGCGACCGCCGCCGTCGACCATCTCGACCGCGGCTTCGAGGTGGAGCTGGTGACCCGCGACCGCCGGCTTCCCTTCGGCGGCGGCGGGCGGCAGCGGCGCGAGATCCTCGAGACGCTGGCCCTCGTCGAGCCGGCGCCGCGCCGGCGGCAGCCGCTCGCCGCCGGTGACACCGGCGCGCGCCAGCTCCGGCTGACCATCCCCGCGGGCGCGACGTGACCTTCGCGCGCGAGAAGCGGCTGCTGCTCGGCCTGGCGGCGTTCCTGGCGCCGCTGCCGTTGCCGCTCAACGACGCGCTCGAGTGGCCGGCGCTCGTCGCCTATCTGCTCGCGGTGGCCGCCTTCCTGCGGCGGGCGCGCGCCGGCAGCGAGCGCTGGCTCTCCCACCGCACGCTCAATCTCCTCGGTCTCGCCTACCTGCCGGTGCTGGTCGTCGACTTCGCCGCCACGGCGCAGATCCAGCTGGTGCGGCCGATCCTCCACCTGACGCTGTTCGGCGTGGCGGCGAAGCTCTGGTCGCTCGCGCGCGAGCGCGACAAGTGGCAGACCTGGATCGGCATCTTCTTCGTCTTCCTCGCGTCGATGGCGACCAGCGTGCACCCGGCCGTCGTGGTCTACCTGGCGGCCTTCCTCGGCCTCACCCTGGCGCTGCTCGTGCGCTTCGTCTACCTGCACGTGCTGTCGAGCTTCGGCCACCGGGAAGGGGAGGCGCCCGAGCTGCCGCTCGGCCGCTTCGTCGGCGGCTCGATCCTGGCGACGCTGCTGCTCGCCGCGCCGCTGTTCGCGCTGCTGCCCCGGGTGCGCGGGCCCTACCTGATGGCCGGCGGTCCCAACGGCGGCGGCGCGCGCCAGCCGGCGGCCGGCTTCTCGGACGAGATGAGCCTGGACCTGATCGGCCGCATTCGCAACAACCCGGAGATCGCGTTGCGCCTCGAGCTGTCGGGGCGCCATCCGCCGCCCGAGACCTTGCGCCTCAAGGCGGCGACCTACGAGATCTGGGAGGGGAGGCGCTGGCGGCGGACCGAGGGGCGCGCGACGGTGCGCAAGAACGGTTTCGAGGACCTCTTTCGCCTGACCGACGCGGCGATCGCCGGCAGCGCCCGCATCCGCCTCGAGCCGCTGCGCGCGACGTCGCTGCCGCTGCCGGTCGAGACGGCGGCGGTCGACGCCGAGCTGCCGGTACTGCGCCTCGACCGGGGCGGCGCGGCATTCCTGCACGGCATTCCCGCCGAGCCGCTCGAGTACTCGGCGCGACTCGCCGCGGGCCCTCAATCGGCCGCCGCGCCGCCCGGCGAGGAGGGCGACCTGGCGCTCGACCCGAGCGGGCTGAGCGAGCGGATCCGCGCCCTGGCGGCGGAGTGGGCGGGGGAGGGGAGCCCCGAGGAGCGGGCGCGGCGGCTCGAGCGCCGGCTGCTGGACGACTACGACTACACGCTCGAGTTCATCGGTCGTGGCGGCGACGCGCCCCTCGAGCACTTCCTCTTCGAGGCGCGGCGGGGGCACTGCGAGTACTTCGCCTCGGCGCTGGTGCTGCTGCTGCGGGCGGAGGAGATTCCGGCTCGGCTGGTGACCGGCTTCTACGGCGCCGAGCGCAGCTACTGGGAGGAGGGGTGGATCGTCCGCCAGGCGAATGCCCACGCCTGGGTCGAGGCCTACCTCCCCTCCGGGGGCTGGATGACGCTCGACCCGACGCCTCCGGAGGGACGCCCGACGGCGGCGGAGCGCACCGCCTGGCTCTCGATGCGCCAGGCCTACGAGTCGCTGGTGCTGCGCTGGGACCGCTACGTCCTCTCCTACGACTTCTACGACCAGGTCGGCCTCGCGGTCGAGCTGCGCGAGCTCTGGGAGCGGCTCCGGCGCTCGTTCGCCAGCGAGCGGCGGACGGCTCCGTCTCCGCTGGCCCCGGCCGGCGAGCCCGGACCGGAGGCCAGCGTCCAGGCCGGGCCGCCCGATCCGCGGCGCTGGCTCCCGGCGGTCGGCGCGCTCGCGCTGCTGCTCGCCGGGGCGGGCGTGCTGCTCTGGCGGCGGCGGGAGGCCTGGAGCCTGGAGCTCGCCTACCGGCACCTGCGCGCGGCCTTCGCCGGCCGGGGGCTGCCGGTCCCCGATTCGCTGGCGCCGCTCGCCTTCGGCGCGGCGGCGCGCCAGCGCGCCCCCGAGGTCGGGCCGGCGATCGACCGGCTGGTCGGCGCCTACGTCGCCAGCGCCTTCGGCGGCCGTCCGGCGGACGCCGCGTCGCTCGAGAGCTCGCGGCGCGACCTCGAGCGGGTCGAACGGGCGCTCGCCCGTTCGCGCCGAAGCCGGGGGCGCGCCGGCGCCGGGCAGCGCGTCCGATCTGTGGTGGAATAGCCGCGACGTCCGCCCTTCCACGAACCGAGAGACCGAAGACGATGAGATCGATCGACCGCATCCGTGACCTGCTCGGCGACGAGGCCGAGCCGCTGCTCTCCCACGTCTGCCGCGGTATCCCGCGCGAGCGCATCCGCGTCCCGGGGCCCGACCAGGTCGACGTCGCGTTCGCCGCCTCCGACCGCCACCCGCAGGTGCTGGTCAACCTCCAGCGCCTGCACTCGACCGGTCGCCTGGCGGGCACCGGTTACTTGTCGATCCTGCCGGTCGACCAGGGGATCGAGCACTCGGCGGCCGCCTCGTTCGCCCCGAACCCGGACTACTTCGATCCGGGCAAGATCGTCGAACTGGCGATCGAGGGGGGCTGCAACGCGGTCGCCTGCACGCTCGGCGGGCTCGGCCAGGTGGCGCGCCGCTACGCCCACCGGATCCCCTTCGTCGTCAAGATCAACCACAACCAGCTGCTGACCTACCCGAACGGCTTCCGCCAGACGATGTTCGCGCGCGTCGAGCAGTGCTGGGACCTCGGTGCTGCCGCGGTCGGCGCGACGATCTATTTCGGCTCCGACGACGCCGACCGGGAGATCGAGGAGGTCGGCGAGGCCTTCGCCGCCGCCCACGAGCTCGGCATGGCGACGATCCTCTGGTGCTACCTGCGCAACCCGGAGTTCAAGCAGGGCAGGGTCGATCACCACACGGCGGCCGACCTGACGGCGCAGGCCAACCACCTCGGCGTCACGCTGGGCGCCGACGTCATCAAGCAGAAGCTGCCTACCCACAACGGCGGTTACAACGCCTTCAAGGGCTTCGGCAAGACGCACGAGAAGGTCTACGGCGAGCTGGTCGCCGAGCACCCGGTCGACTACGTGCGCTGGCAGGTGGCCAACTGCTACATGGGCAAGATCGGCCTGATCAATTCGGGCGGCGCCTCCGCGGGGGCGAGCGACCTGGCCGAGGCGGTGCGCACCGCGGTGATCAACAAGCGGGGCGGCGGCATGGGCCTGATCTCCGGCCGCAAGGCCTTCCAGCGGCCGCTGGCCGAGGGGGTCGCATTGTTGCACGCCATCCAGGACGTCTACCTCGCCGCCGAGGTCACGGTCGCGTGAGCGTCCCGGCGCTGCGGATCGTCCTGGTGACCGCGGGACTGCTGGCGGCCGGCGCCTCGGCGCCGGCGGCGGCGGAGGAATCCGAATCCGTGGCGCGCGAGGCGCTCGTCGAGCAGGTGCGGCAGAGCGAGCTCGCCTTCGCGGCGACGGTGGCGGCGCGCGACAGGATGCGCTTCGCCGCGATGATCGCCGAGGACGCGGTCTTCGTCGGCGGCGGGGGCGCGACGCGCGGCCGCGACGCGATCGTCCAGGCCTGGTCGCGCTTTTTCGAGCCGACCGCGCCCGAGTTCGTCTGGCGGCCGGAGGTCGTCGAGCTCTCGGCCGACGGCACGCTCGGCTTCACGCGCGGCCCCTGGACGATGAAGGGCAAGGACGCGCAGGGCGAGCCGATCGACCTCGCGGGGATCTTCAACTCGGTCTGGCGGCGCCAGGCCGACGGTGGCTGGCGGGTCGTCTTCGACGCCGGCTGCTCCCCCTGCCCCGCCTGTCCCGAGTGATCCCGGAGGCGTCCCCTTTCCGACTGGGGCGGCTCACGCTCCGGCGCCTGCCCGACTGCGAGTTCCGGCTCGACGGCGGCGCCATGTTCGGAGTGGTGCCGAAGAGCCTCTGGAGCCGGGTCAAGGCCTGCGACGAGCTGAACCGGATCCGCATGGCGACGAACTGCCTGCTCATCGAGGCGGGGGAGGAGCGGATCCTGGTCGATACGGGCCTGGGCGACAAGCTCGGCGCGAAGCTCGAGCGGCAGTACGCCCTCGATCAAGAGGCTCTCCGCCTGCCCGACCGGCTGCGCGCGGCCGGATGTCCGCCGGAGAGGGTCACCCAGGTCCTTCTCACCCACCTCCATTTCGATCACTGCGGCTGGAACACCCGGCGGGAGGGGGACCGGCTGGTCCCGACCTTCCCGAACGCCCGCTACTGGATGGCGCGCGGCGAGCTCGAGCACGCTCGCCGGCCGAACGAGCGGGACCGGGCCAGCTACTTTCCGGAGAACTGGGAGCCGCTGCTCGAGGCGAGCCGGGTGGAGCTGTTCGACGGCGAGCACGAGATCGTCGCCGGCGTGCGCGCGGTCCGCGCGCCCGGGCACAACGCCGACCACTGCATCGTCACCCTCGATGGCGGCGGCGGCGAGCGCGCGGCTTTCTGGGCGGACCTGATCCCCCACGCGGTCCACGTGCCCTACCCCTGGATCATGGGCTTCGACGCCTTCCCGATGCGGACCCTCGAGTCGAAGCGCGAGTGGATACCGCGCGCCGCCGGCGAGAATTGGCTCTGCTTCTTCGAGCACGACGCCGACACCCCGGTCGGCCGGATCGTCGAAGACTCTCCCGGACGTTTCCGCGCCGAGCCGGTCGGCCTCGGCTGACCGCCGCGCCCGAGCCGGCCGGCCGGGCGGGCGGGGCGAGGTAGGATCGCCGGGCGCCGCCGGGGGATCCGGCCGGCTTCGAGACGGCGACTACCAGAGACGGAGATCCGCGAATGGCGACGGAAGTCGTGATGCCGCAGATGGGCGAGTCGATCGCCGAAGGGACGATCACCAAGTGGCTGGTGAAGGTGGGCGAGAAGGTCGAGCGCGACCAGCCGCTGTTCGAGATCTCGACCGACAAGGTCGACGCCGAGATTCCGAGCCCGGCCGCCGGCGTGCTGCTCGAGATCCGCAACCAGGCCGGCGAGACCGTGCCGGTCAACGCCGTCGTCGCCCTGCTCGGCGCCGAGGGCGAGTCGGCGGGAGAAGCTCCGGCGCCCGCCGCCGCGACGCCGAAGGCGGCCGAGCCTGCGAAGCCCGCGGCCGCGGCGCCGGCCGCCGCGAAGAGCCAGGCGCCCGCGGCGACCCAGCGCCTGGTCGCAGCGAGCGAAGTTCCGGCTCCGGCGAAGCCCGAGGGGACGTTCGACTACGACCTGGTGATCGTCGGCAGCGGCCCGGGCGGCTACGTCGCGGCGATCCGCGCCGGCCAGCTCGGCCTCAAGGTCGCCTGCGTCGAGAAGGACCCGAAGTTCGGCGGCACTTGCACGCACCGGGGCTGCATCCCGACCAAGGCGCTGCTGCACTCGGCCGAGGTGCTCGAGCAGGTGCGCCGGGCCGGCGAGTTCGGCGTCGGCGTCGCCGAGCCGACGCTCGACATCGCCAAGGTGCACGAGCACAAGCGCGGCATCGTCGCCAAGAGCGCCTCCGGCATCGAGACGCTGTTCAAGAAGTACAAGGTCGAGGGGGTGAAGGGGTTCGGCCGCCTGACCGGTGCCCACGCCGTCGAGGTCGAGGGCGCGGGGGGCGAGAAGCGGACGCTCTCGACCCGCTTCGTGATGATCGCGACCGGTTCGGTGCCGCGCGAGATCGGCATCGCTCCGACCGACGGCGAGCGCATCGTCAACTCCGACCACCTGCTCGAGATGGAACGGGTGCCCGCCTCGATCGTCGTCCTCGGCGCCGGCGCGGTCGGCACCGAGTTCGCCTCGGTCTTCCGCTCCTTCGGCTCCGAGGTGACGCTGGTCGAGATGCTGCCGCGCGTGCTGCCGATCGAGGACGAGGAGGTCTCCAAGGAGGCCGAGCGCCAGCTCAAGAAGCGCGGCCTCACGGTGATGACCGGCACCAAGCTGGCCGGCGCCGAGCGCACCGAGAGCGGCGTCAAGGTGCGCGTCGACAAGGGGGGCAAGGAGTCGGAGCTCGAGGCCGAGATGCTGCTGGTGGCGATCGGCCGCGCGCCGGTCTCGGACGGCATCGGCCTCGACGCCCTCGGCATCGAGACCGAGAGGGGCTACATCCCGGTCAACGGCGTCATGCAGACCCGGGTGCCCAACGTCTACGCGATCGGCGACGTGGTCGACACCCCCTGGCTGGCGCACATCGCGTCGGCGGAGGGGATCCTGGCGGTCGAGCACATGGCGGGGCGGCAGGTGCGGCCGCTGAACTACGACCGCACCCCCTCCTGCACCTATTGCGAGCCGGAGGTCGGGAGCGTCGGCCTGACCGAAGCCAAGGCGAAGGAGCGCGGCTACGACGTCGCGGTCGGCAAGTTCAGCTTCATGGCGAGCGGCAAGGCGCGCATCCTCGGCAAGGCGCAGGGCTTCGTCAAGGTGGTGCGCGACAAGCAGTACGACGAAGTGCTGGGCGTCCACATCGTCGGGCCGCACGCCACCGACCTGATCGCCGAGGCCTGCGTCGCGCTGCAGCTCGAGGCGACGGCCGAGGAGCTCTTCCGCGCCATCCACGCCCACCCGACGCTCGCCGAGGCGGTCATGGAGGCCGCCCACGCGTCGCATGGCGCCGCCATCCACTCCTGAGCCGGGAGGCGGGGGGCGGGCGGCGGTCCCGGACTATTACCGGCTGCTGTTCGAGCGCAACCCGCAGCCGATGTGGCTCTACGACGTCGAGACGCTCGCCTTCCTCGAGGTCAACGACGCGGCGCTGGCTCAGTACGGCTACGCCCGGGAGGAGATGCTCGCGCTGACGCTGCGCGACATCCGACCGGAGAGCGAGCTGCCGAGGCTCGAGGCCGAGGTCGCCGAAACGCGCGACGGGCTCGCGCTGACCGGCGTTTGGCGCCACCGGCGCAAGGACGGCAGCGAGCTCGACGTCGAGGTCGCCGCGCACGGCATGGAGCTCGCGGGCCGGCGCGTGCGCCTGGTCGCGGTCCACGACGTCACCGCCCGCGTGCGCGCCGAACGGGAGCTCGCCGAATCGCGCCGCCGTTTCCAGGAGCTGGTCGAGAACCTGAACGAAGTCGTGCTCGAGGTGAGCGTCGACGGCACCTTCACCTACGTCAGCCCGGCGGTCGAGCCGATCCTCGGCCGGCGCGCCGAGGAGCTGGTCGGGCACGAGTTCCTCGAGTTCGTCGCGCCGGAGGACCGGCAACGGGTGCTCGAAAGCGTCGCCGAGCTGCTGACGCGCGGCCGGGTCGAGCCGCTCGACTACCGGGTGGTCGGCCGGGAGGGCGAGCGGATCTGGGCGCGCAGCCAGGGGCGTCCGATCCTGCGCGGCGGCGAGATCGTCGGCTTCCGCGCCGCGGTCGCCGACGTCACCTCGCTCAAGCGCGCCGAGGAGGAGCTCGAGAGCGCCCGCGAGCAGCTCTTCGAGGCGCAGAAGATGGAGGCGATCGGCCGGCTGGCGGGCGGCATCGCGCACGACTTCAACAACCTGCTGACGGTGGTCCAGGGGCACGCCGAGCTGGTGCGCGAAGAGCTCGCCGCCGCGGGGCGCGATCTCTCCTCGGCCGACGAGATCCTCGGCGCGACGGCGCGCGCCGCGCAGCTGACCCGCCAGCTGCTCGCCTTCGGCCGCGGCCAGCTGCTGCGTCCGGAGGCAGTGGACGTCAACGAGGTGGTCCGTGATGTCGGGCGCCTGCTCGGGCGGACGCTCGGCGAGGACGTCGAGGTGCGGCTCGACCTCGACCCGGCGGTCGAGCCGGTCTACGTCGAGCCGCGCCAGCTGCACCAGGTCCTGCTGAACCTGGCGATGAACTCGCGCGACGCGATGCCGCGCGGCGGCCGCTTGAGCTTGCGCACCGGGATGCGCGAGCTCGGCGGCGAGCAGGCGGCGGCGGCACGCATTCCGCCGGGCTGCTACGTCGAGGTGGAGGTCGAGGACGACGGCCACGGCATCCCGGAGAGCATCCGCGATTCGGTCTTCGAGCCCTTCTTCACCACCAAGGAAGTCGGCCAGGGCTCGGGCCTCGGCCTGTCGACGGTCTACGGCATCCTGCGCCAGAGCGGCGGCGGCGTCGAGCTCGAGAGCGTCGAGGGCGAGGGGACCCGCGTGCGCTGCTTCCTGCCGCGCGCGGCGCGATAGAGTGCGCAGCCACCGATGACGACCTCCGCCTCGCCGCTCGGCCCGCTCCACCCCGACGTCGAACCCCGCCGCGAGCGCCTGGCGGCGACCGCGCTCCCGCGCGAGTCGCAGCTCGAGCTCTACCGCTATCTGCAGCTCAACCGGCGGCTCGAGGACCGCCTGACCAACCTCTACCGGCAGGGCAAGGTCGTCGGCGGCCTCTATTCCTCGCGCGGCCAGGAGGCGATCTCGGTCGGCTCCGCTTACGCCCTCGGGCCGCGCGACGTGGTCGGCCCGCTGATCCGCAACCTCGGGTCGCTGCTGGTGCGCGGCGTCGCGCCACGCGAGATCCTGACGCAGTACATGGCGCGCGGCACCAGCCCGACCGGCGGCAAGGACTGCAATCTGCATTTCGGCGACCTGGCGCGCGGCCTGGTCTCGCCGATCTCGATGCTCGGAGCGTTGGTGCCGGTGCTCGCGGGGGTGGCGCTCGCCGCCAAGTACCGCGGCGAGGACTCTGTCGCGCTCACCTACATCGGCGACGGCGGCACTTCGACCGGCGATTTCCACGAGGGCATGAACCTCGCCGCGGTGCTCGAGGTGCCTCTGGTGGTCGTCGCCGAGCACAACGGTTACGCCTACTCGACGCCCACCGAGCGCCAGATGAAGATCAAGGACCTCGCGCAGCGCGCGGTGGCCTACGGCATTCCGGCGCGCATCGTCGACGGCAACGACGTCCTCGCGGTCTACGAGGCGACCCGGCAGGCGGTGTCGGAGGCGCGCGCGGGCGGCGGCCCGCGGATGCTCGAGGTCAAGACCTTCCGGATGAAGGGGCACGCCGAGCACGACGACGCCGGCTACGTGCCGCCGGAGCTGTTCGAGCGCTGGCGCGCGCGCGATCCGATCGCTCGCTTCGAGCGCCATCTCGCCGACGAGGGCTTGGCGACGCGCGCGGAGCTCGACGCGATCCTCGCCGACGTCGACCGACGGCTCGACGAGGACGTCGACTTCGCGCTCGCTTCGCCCTGGCCGCCCCCCGAGCGGGCGCTCGAAGGGGTCTACGAGGAGGGGGAGACATGAGCGCGACCGCGACCGGCGCGGCGACCGAGGTCACCTTCCTCGAGGCGATCGGGCGCGCGCTCGCCGACGAGATGCGCGCCGACGACCGGGTCTTCCTGATCGGCGAGGACGTCGGGCGCTACGGCGGCGCCTTCCGGGTGACCGCGGGCCTGCTCGACGAGTTCGGGCCCCGCCGGGTGATCGACACGCCGATCTCGGAGTCGGGCTTCACCGGCGCGGCGATCGGCGCGGCGATGATGGGGCTGCGGCCGGTGGTCGAGTACCAGTTCATCGACTTCATCGCCAACGCCTTCGACATGGTGGTCAACTTCGCCGGCACCAACCGCTACCGCTGGGGGCAGAAGGTGCCGCTGGTGCTGCGCGGGCCCTCGGGCGGGCGGGTGAGCGGTTCGGCCTTCCACTCGGCCAACCCGGAGGCCTATTTCCATCGCGCGCCGGGCCTCAAGATCGTCTATCCCGCGACCGCCGAGGATGCTTACGGCCTGCTGCGCGCGGCCATCCGCGATCCGAATCCGGTGCTCTTCTTCGAGCACAAGTACCTCTACCGGCGGGTCAAGGGGACGCTGCCCGAAGGGTTGGAGACCCTGCCGCTCGGCCGGGCGCGGCTGGCGCGCGCGGGGCGCGATCTGACGGTGATCACCTGGTCGGCGATGGTCCACGTCGCGCTCGAGGCGGCCGCGACGCTCGCCGCCGAGGGGATCGAGATCGAGATCGTCGACCTGCGCACGTTGAAGCCGATGGACGAAGCGGCGATCCTCGCCTCGGTCGAGAAGACCAACCGCGCGCTCGTCCTCTCCGAGGAACCGGTCACCGGCAGCGTCGCGGGGGACGTCGCCGCGCGCATCGCCGAGCGCGCCTTCTGGTCCCTCGACGCGCCGGTCGCTCGGGTCGGCTGCCTCGACACCCCGGTGCCCTACAGCCCGCCGCTCGAGGACTTCTACCTGCCCAACGCTGCCAAGCTCGCGGCCCGCGTGCGCGAGCTGGTCTCCGGCTAGCCGTGCGTCGGGCAGGATAGGATCGCGCATCGCGAAGCGTCCGGCGGCGTCCGCGGACCGAGGCGCCGAACGCAGGGACTGGGACGGAGAGACGGAGATGGCGACGGAAGTCGTGATGCCGCAGATGGGCGAGTCGATCGCCGAGGGGACGATCACCAAGTGGCTGGTGGCGGTGGGCGAGAGGATCGAGCGCGACCAGCCGCTGTTCGAGATCTCGACCGACAAGGTCGACGCCGAGATTCCGAGCCCGGCCGCCGGCGTCCTGCTCGAGATCCGGCGCCAGGCCGGCGAGACCGTGCCGATCCACGAGGTGGTGGCGATCCTCGGTGAATCCGGCGAGTCCGCCGGCGCCGCGCCGGTGCGCGCCGAGCCGCCGGCCGAGGCCCCACCGGCCGCCGCCCCGGCCGAGCCGCCGAAGCCGGCGCCGACGGCCCCGGCGCCGCCGCCGGCTGCCCCCGCTGCTCCTGCCGGCAGTCTCGAAGAACGCGTGCGCAAGCTCTCGAGCCCGCTGGTGCGCAACATCGCGCGCCAGGAGGGGGTCGACCTCGCCGAGGTGCCGGGTACCGGCATCCACGGCCGCGTGACCAAGTCGGACATCCTCGGCTACCTCGAGCAGCGCAAGGCCGGCACGCTGCCGGCGCGCCCCTCGGCGCCGGCCGCCGCGCCCGCGCGCCCCGCCGGCAAGCTCGACAGCGGCTTTTCCGTCCCCGCCTACGTCGAGGGGGAGCGGGTCACCATCGAGCCGATGTCGAAGATCCGCCGGATCACGGCGGCCCACATGCGCTACTCGAAGGACACCTCCGCGCACGTCACCACCGTCTTCCACATGGACTTCACCAGGGTGCACCGCGCGCGCGAGCGGGCCAAGCGCAAGTTCCAGCAGGCCAACGACACCAAGCTCACCTACATGCCCTTCATCTTCCAGGCGGTCTGCGAGGGGTTGAAGAGCAACCCGAAGCTCAACGCCGCGATCGACGGCACCGACGTGGTCTTCAAGAAGGACATCAACCTCGGCATGGCGGTCGCCCTCGACTGGGGGCTGCTCGTGCCGGTCATCAAGAACGCCGACACGCTCAACCTGGTCGGCCTCGCCAAGAGCGCCAACGACCTCGCCGAGCGGGCGCGCGCCAAGAAGCTCGGCCCCGACGAGCTCAGGGGCGGCACCTTCACGATCACCAACCCGGGGGTCTTCGGCTCGCTGTTCGGCACGCCGATCATCAATCAGCCGCAGGTGGCGATTCTGGGCGTCGGCGCCATCGAGAAGCGGCCGGTGGTGGTGACCGACGAGGACGGTTGCGACACGATCGCGATCCGGGTGATGTGCTACTTCGGCATCACCTACGACCATCGCCTGGTCGACGGCGCCGACGCCGATCACTTCATGAACGACGTCAAGAAGTCGCTCGAGTCGGGGCACTGGCCCGAGCTCGAGCCCTACTTCTGAGCCGGCGGTGACCGCCGGCCGCGCCGCGCTGGTCGCGCTCGTGCTCGCGGGCGCCGCCGGCGCGGCGGCGGGGGAGCGCGAGCGGGCGCCGCACGCCCGCCACCTCCTGCTGATCACCCTCGACACGACGCGGGCCGACGCGCTCGGCGCCGGCGCCACGCCGGTGCTCGACGCGCTCGCCGCTTCGGGCACGAGTTGGAGCGGCGCGCTCGCCCCGGCGCCGCTCACCCTGCCCGCGCACGCCTCGCTGCTGACCGGGCTCGAGCCGCCGGCGCACGGGTTGCGCGACAACGGCGGCGGCGTGCTGCCCGCCGAGCTGCCGACGCTCGCCACCCGGCTCGCCGGCGCCGGCTGGCAGACCGGCGCCGTGGTCGCCTCGCGGGTCCTCGACCGGCGGTTCGGGCTCGGCCGCGGCTTCGCCGTCTACGACGACCGGATGCTCGCCGACCGCATCGGCGAGTACGGCTACCCCGAGCGACCGGCGCGCGAGGTGGTCGACGCGGCGCTCGCCTGGCTGGCCGATCGGGACCCGGCGCGCCCCTTTTTTCTCTGGGTCCACTTCTACGACCCGCATGCCCCCTATCGCGCCGACTCGGGGCCCTTCGGCGCCGGGCCGCGAGCCGACTACCTGGGCGAGGTCGCGGCGGTCGACCGGGAGCTCGGCAGGCTCCTCGGAGGCCTCGGCCCGGCGCGCGGCGAGACGCTGGTGGCCGTCGCCGGCGACCATGGCGAGAGCCTGGGGGAGCAAGGCGAGGCGGGGCACGGCCTGCTGCTCCACGAGGGTGTCCTGCGGGTGCCGCTGTTCGTCGCCGGCCCGGGAGTTCGGGCCGGCAGGACGATTGCCGGTCCGGTCGCGGCCTGGCGCCTGGCGCCGACGCTGCTGACGCTACTGGGGCATCCGGCGGGCGCGCTCGGCGGGCGCCCCTTGCCCGTCGGCGCGGGCGCCGGCGAGGACCCGGTGGCGGCCGGCGTACGCAGCGAGACCGAGCTTCCGAGGAGCGCCTACGGCTGGAGCGCCCTGACCAGCTGGACCTCGGGGCGCCACCGGTTGGTGCGCGGCGCACGGCTCGAGCTGTTCGACCTGCTCGCCGACCCGGGCGAGCGGCGCGATCTCGCGGCGCGGGAACGCTCGCGCTCGCGCGCGCTGCTCGCCGAGCTCGAGAAGCACGAGCGGAGCCTCGCGCGGCGGAGCGCGCCGGCAGCCGCCAGCGGGCTCGAGGAGCAGCTCGCGGCGCTCGGCTACCTCTCCGGGGCGAGCCGCGCTGCCGGATCGGCGGCGCGAGGGGGGCTCGATCCGCGGGCGGGCCTCGCGCTGCTCGCCGAGCTCGAAGGCGCTCGTGCGGCGCTCGACGCCGGCCGGGGCGGCGAAGCGCTCGCCACGCTCGAGCGCCTGGTGCAGGCGAGCCCGGGCAACGTCCCCTTCCTCAACCAGCTCGCCCGGGCCCGCCTCGCGGTGGGCGACCGCGGCGGGGGGATCGCGGCGCTGCGCGAGGCCGCCCGCGCCCACCCGGGGAGCGAGTTCGCCCACCTCAACCTCGCCGAGGCGCTCGAGGAGGCGGGCCTCTGGGGCGAGGCCGAGGCCGAGCTCCGGCTGGCGCTCGCGCTCGACCCGCTCTCGCTGCGCGGACGGCTCGGGCTGGCGCGGCTGCTCGCCGGGGCGGGGCGTCCCGAGGCCGGAGCCGAGCTCCTGCGCGAGGGGGAGCGCGCCGGCCTCGAGAGCGCGGCGGTGGCGGTCGAGCTGGCGCGCTACGAGCTCGCGCGCGGCGACCTCGAGGGCGCGGAGCGTGAGATCGGCCGGGCCCTGGCGCTGGCGCCGGAGGAGGCGCGGGCCTGGCGGGTCGGCGGCGAGATCGCCGAGCGGCGTGGCGATGCGGGTGAGGCCGCGCGCCGCTACCACCGGGCGGCGCAGCTGATCGCCCGGGCGTCCGCGGCGCCGCGCCGCTGACCTGCCCGGTCGCCCGCGGTTCGCCGCGCTTCGCGCCCTTCGGCCCTTCGGTTACCATGCGGGCCGAGCGACTCGATCCCGATGCTCCCCCGCGATCCCGCGATGCCCCGCCTGCCGCGCCGGCTCGACCCCGTCGAGTGCCGCGTGCTCGGCGCGCTGCTCGAGAAGGAGCAGGCGACCCCCGAGTACTACCCGTTGACGCTCAACGCGCTGCTCGCCGCCTGCAATCAGAAGAGCAACCGCGACCCGGTGCTCGAGCTCGGCGAAGCGCAGATCGAGGCCGCGCTGCGCCGCCTGTTCGAGGACGTGCTGGTCTGGCGCGAGGAGGGGGCGCGCACGCTGCGCTGGTCGCACAACCTCGATCGGCGCTGGTCGCTGACGCCGCCGGGCAAGGCGGTGATGACCCTGCTGCTGCTGCGCGGCCCGCAGACGCCGGGCGAGCTGCGGGGCCGCAGCGACCGCCTGCACCCCTTCGAGACGCCCGCCGCGGTCGAGGCCGCGCTCGCCGATCTCGCCGCGGGGGAGGAACCCCTGGTCGTCGAGCTCGAGCGCGCTCCGGGGCAGAAGGAGAACCGCTGGGCGCACCGGGTCGGCGCGCCGGCGGCAGGATCCCCGGCCGGCAAGGTGACCGCGCGGGCGGGCGCGACGGAGCGAGTCGAGCGCGGCGAGAGCGCGCTCGAGAGTCTCGCGCGGCGCGTCGACGCGCTCGAGGCCGAGGTCGCCGACCTGCGCCGCCGGCTGGACGGCTGACGCGGGCCTACCAGCCGAGGAGCCAGGCGAAGATCAACGGCGCGACGATCGTCGCGTCGGACTCGATGACGTGCTTGGGCGTCGGCACGTCGAGCTTTCCCCAGGTGATCTTCTCGTTGGGCACCGCGCCCGAGTAGGAGCCGTAGCTGGTCGTCGAGTCGCTGATCTGACAGAAGTAGCCCCAGAACGGGATGTCGTGCAGGCCCATGTCCTGGTAGAGCATCGGCACGACGCAGATCGGGAAGTCGCCGGCGATGCCGCCGCCGATCTGGAAGAAACCGATCGAGCTCGCGGCGCTCTCCCGGCGGTACCAGTCGGCTAGGAAGGTCATGTACTCGATGCCCGTGCGCACCGTGTGGACGTTCTCGAGATCGTGCTTCATGACGTGGCCGGCGTACATGTTGCCGAGCGTCGCGTCCTCCCAGCCGGGGACGACCATCGGCAAGTTCTTCTCGGCCGCCGCCAGCAGCCAGCTGTCCTTCGGGTCGATCTGGAACTGCGCGTCGAGCTTGCCGGAGAGCAAGACCCGGTAGAGGAACTCGTGGGGAAAGAGCCGCTCCCCCCTGGCCTCGGCCGCCTGCCACTCGTCGAAGACGGCACGCTCGATGCGCCGCATCGCCTCTTCCTCGGGGATGCAGGTATCGGTCACGCGGTTGAGATGCCGGTCGAGCAGCTCGCGCTCCTGCGCGGGAGTCAGGTCGCGGTAGTGGGGCACCATGACGTAGTGGTCGTGGGCCACCAGGTTGAAGACGTCCTCCTCGAGGTTCGCCCCGGTGCAGCTGAGGATGTGGACCTTGTCGCGCCGGATCATCTCGGCGAGCGACAGCCCGAGCTCGGCGGTCGACATGGCGCCGGCGAGCGTCACCATCATCTTGCCGCCGGCCTCGAGGTGCTTCTCGTAGTCCTCGGCGGCTCGCACCAGCGCGGCGGCGTTGAAGTGGCGGAAGTGATGGCGGATGAACGAGCGAACCGCGCCGTCCGGCATTCCGGGTTCCCTCCTCGGTCTCCGGGATCTGTGACCCAAGCGCGGCCCGCGCGACCGCGACGGAAGCATTGTAAAGGAAATCGCAACGTCCGCCTGGCGCGCTCGCCTCGGCGCTGTGCGAAACGCCACCGAGGCCGTTCGAGCGCTCGAAGAGCTCCGTTTGTAAGGTGGCTGCTTCGTGCGTCGTGGCGCTGCGCGAATCGCCGCTGAGGCCGTTCGAGCGCCCGAGAAGCTCCGGTTGAGGGGAGGAGGCCTCGGGCGTCGTGGCGCTGCGCGGGACCCCGATGAGGCCGTTCGGTTGCCAGAGAAGCTCCGGCTAAGGGGTGCTGGCTCCGGGCGCGGTGGCGCTCTGCGGATCGCGCCTCGGCTCCGAGAGGACGGTAGGGGATGGCATGGGATGGCTGTCGATCGGGGAGAGCCGCCTCGAGCTGGCGCGGCGTCTCGGGAGGGAGCGCGCGTCGGACCGAGCTCCCCCTAGATGCCGCTTTTCCGGGCGATTGCGGCTACGTTGCGGATCGGGGAGGCGCTGCGAGCGAATCGGGAAGCCAAAGAAAAGCGGCGCCTGGGGGCGTCGAGGCGTGGTGCGGCTCGTCGGGGCGTTCGGAGCGGGTCGCTAGAATGGTCGGGTGGCGGCGGAGCGGCGCAGGCTGGTGGCGAGCTGGCTCGGGCGGATCGGCTACGCGCCGGCGCTCGAGCTGCAGCTCGCCGCGCGCGAGGCGTTGCGGCGGGGCGCGGGGCCGGAGCGGCTCTTCCTGCTCGAGCACGACCCCGTCTACACGCTCGGCCGCAACGCCACGCCGGCGGACGTCCTGCTGCCGCGCGCCGAGCTCGAGCGCCGAGGCATCGAGGTGCACGAGACCGACCGCGGCGGCCAGGTCACCTACCACGGGCCGGGGCAGCTGGTCGGCTATCCGGTCGTCGATCTGTCGCCGGACCGGCGCGACCTGCGCCGCTACGTGCGCGACCTCTCGGAGCTGCTGGTCGAGACGCTCGCCGAGCTGGGCGTGACCGCCGAGGTCGGGGAGGGCGAGCGGATCGGCGTCTGGACGGGCGGGCGCAAGATCGCGGCGATCGGCATCCACCTCTCGCGCTGGCTCACGACGCATGGCTTCGCGTTGAACGTCGACCCCGATCTCGCGCTGTTCGCCGGCATCGTCCCCTGCGGCCTGATCGGCATCCAGACCACCTCGATCGCGCGCGAGACCGGCCGGACGCCAGCGCTCGAAAGCGTCGCCGCGCGCTTCGCCCGCCGCTTCGCGCGCCGTTTCGAGCGGGAGCTGGAGCTCGCCGGGTTCGGCGCGGAGGCGCGCTCGGCATGACCACCGAGCTCGCCATCGGCTTGAATTGCGTGATCGTCGCCGTGACCGACGAGGAACCGCGCGTCCTGCTGGTCGAGGGCGACGGCGGGCTCGCGCTGCCGTCCGGTCCGCTCGATCCGGAGCGCGACCGCACGCTCGAGCTGGCGCTGCGCCGCTGGGTCGAGGAGCAGAGCGGCCTCGACCTCGGCTACGTCGAGCAGCTCTATACCTTCGGCAACCGGAATCGCGATCCGCGCGAGCGTTTCGGCGCGCCGCGCGTCGTCTCGATCGCCTACCTCGCGCTGGTGCGCGAGGCGCCGCTCGCCCGGGGCGGCGGCGCCCGCTGGGTCGCGTGCTACGACCTGCTCCCGTGGGAGGACTGGCGCGCGGGGCGGCCGGCCGCGCTCGACCGCGCGATCGCCCCGGGGCTGACGCGCTGGCTGGCGGCGTCGATCGGCGGGCAGGAGCGGGCCGGGCGCCGCGAGCGCGCCGAGATCGCCTTCGGGCTGCACGGCGCCCCGTGGGACGGCGAGCGCGTGCTCGACCGGTTCGAGCTGCTCTACGAGTCGGGGCTGGCGGCCGAGGCGGAGCGCGACGGCGCCGGCGCGACCGGCGTCGACCGCGCCGGCCTCGGCCAACCTCTGGCGCTCGACCACCGCCGGATCCTGGCCAGCGCGCTCGGCCGCCTGCGCGGCAAGCTGCGCTATCGACCGGTGGTCTTCGAGCTCCTGCCGGAGAGCTTCACTCTGCTCCAGGCGCAGCGTCTGGTCGAGGCGCTGGCCGGCGTGCGCCTGCACAAGCAGAACTTCCGCCGGCTGGTCGAGGAGGGCGGGCTGGTCGAGCGCACCGGCGAGAAGAACCCGCACACCGGCGGTCGGCCGGCCGAGCTCTTCCGTTTCCGCCGCGACGTGCTGCGCGAGCGACCGGCGCCCGGCGTCGGACTGCCCGGATTGAAGAGTCATGGCTGACGCCCCCGGCAGCGGCCCGGCGCTCCGCTACCCCAGCGGGTTCTACCGCCGGTCGGCGGCCCTGCTGACCGACCTCTACCAGCTGACCATGGCGCACGCCCACTGGCGGCGTCGGCTCGAGCCGGAGCAGGAGGCGGTCTACCACCTCTTCTTCCGGCGCTTGCCCTTCGGCGGCGGCTTCGCGGTCGCCTGCGGGCTCGCGGCGGTGCTCGACTACCTGCGCGAGCTCCGCTTCGAGCCGGACGATCTCGCCTACCTCGCCGGCCTGACCGGCGGCGACGGCCGGCCGCTGTTCGAGAGCGCCTTCCTCGACCGGCTCGAGAGCTTCCGGTTCCGCTGCGACGTCGAGGCCCTCCCCGAGGGCACGGTGGTCTTCGCCCAGGAGCCGCTGCTGCGGGTGAGCGGGCCGATCTTCGACGCCCAGATCGTCGAGACCGCGCTGCTCACCCTGGTCAACTTCCCGACGCTGGTGGCGACCAAGGCCGCGCGCCTGGTCTGTGCAGCGGGCGGCGCGCCGGTCGTCGAGTTCGGCCTGCGGCGGGCGCAGGGACCCGACGGGGCGTTGACCGCGGCGCGCGCGGCGGCGATCGGCGGCTGCGAGGGGACCTCGAACCTGATGGCCGGCCGGGCCTTCGACCTGCCGGTGCGCGGCACCCACGCCCACGCCTGGGTGCTCGCCTTCGACTCCGAGATCGAGGCCTTCCGCGCCTACGCCGAGGCGCAGCCGGGCAATTGCGTGCTGCTGGTCGACACCTTCGATTCGCTCGAAGGGGTGCGCCGGGCCGTCGAGGTCGGCCTCGAGCTGCGTGCCCGCGGGGCGAGGCTCGCCGGCATCCGGCTCGATTCGGGCGACCTCGCCTGGCTGTCGATCGAGGCGCGCAAGCTCCTCGACGGCGCGGGTCTCGGCGACGTCCAGATCCTGGCGAGCAACGACCTCGACGAGCACCTGATCGAGAGCCTGCGGCAGCAGGGGGCCCGCATCGACGTCTGGTGCGTCGGCACACGGCTGGTGACCGCCTGGGAGGAACCGGCGCTCGGCGGCGTCTACAAGCTCGCCGCGGTGCGCCGGGGCGGGGGACCCTGGCAGCCGCGCATCAAGCTGTCCGAGCAGGTCGCCAAGACGACCACCCCGGGCCGGCTGCAGGTGCGCCGCTTCGGCGACGACCGGGGCTTCGTCGCCGACATGATCTGGGACGAGTCGCTCGGCGTCGCGCCCCCGCCCGAGATCGTCGATCCGCTCGACTCGACCCGCCGCCGACGGCTCCACCAGAAGATGGAGTGGCACGACCTGCTCCGGCCGGTGGTCGTGCACGGCGAGGTGGTGGCCGAGCCGCCGCCGGTCGAGTCGGTCCGCGCCCACTGTCGCGACCAGCTCGCGCGGCTGCACCCCGGCGTGCTCCGCTTTCTCAACCCGCACGCCTATCCGGTCGGCCTCGAGCGTGGCCTGCACGAGGCCAAGACCGAGTTGATTCTCGCGGCGCGCGCCGCCCACGGCGGAGAGCCGGCATGAGGGGCGAGCTGCCGCTGCCGCCGCACTACCGCGCCGAGCGCGCCGAGAGCTTCGGCTACACGCCCGATCCGGTGGCGCTCGCGGCCGCGGCCGACGCCTGGCGCGCGCGGCACCGGCTGCGCGGTCCCGGGACCGCCGAGCCGCGGGTGGTGCTGCTGCTGGTGGACGTCCAGCGCGACTTCTGCTTCCCCGAAGGCACGCTCTACGTCGGCGGGCGCAGCGGCCGGGGAGCGCTCGAGGACAACCGCCGGATCGCCGAGTTCGTCTACCGCAATCTCGGGCGCATCTCGAGAATCGTCTGCACGCTCGACACTCACCGCCCATTCCAAATCTTCTTCCCCGAGTTCTGGGTCGATCGGGAGGGCAGGCCTCTCGCTGCCCACCGGACCGTGACCGCCGAAGAGGTCCGGCGGGGCGAGGCGCGGCCCGCCCCAGGGCTCGCCGCCGTCCACGCCGGCGGCGACCTCGCCTGGCTCGAGCGGCAGGCACTCGACTACTGCGAGCGGCTGGAGGCGACCGGGCACTATCGCCTCTACCTCTGGCCGCCGCACTGCCTGGCCGGCGGCGACGGCCACGCGCTGGCCGGCGTGGTGCAGGAGGCGCGCCTCTTCCACGCCTGGTGCCGGCAGGTCGACGCACCGCTCGAAGTCAAGGGGGAGGCGCCGCTCACCGAGTACTACTCGGCGCTCTCGCCCGAGGTCGAGTGGGCGCACGACGGCCGGCGCCTCGCGGAGCCGAATCGTCGACTGCGCGACGAGCTGCTCGCGGCCGACGCGCTGATCGTCGCCGGCCAGGCGGCGAGCCATTGCGTGAAGAGCACGGTCGCCGACCTGGTGGCCGAGCTCGAGCGCCGGGGGGAAGGGGGCGCCTCGCGGATCTGGCTGCTCGAGGACGCCACCTCGGCGGTCGCCGTGCCCGACCCGGAGCGCCCGGGTGAGCTGCTCGCCGACTTCACCGCCGAGGCCGCGGCCGCCTTCGCCCGGTTCGCGGCCGTCGGCGCCCGCCGTCTGCGCAGCACCGATCCGCTGCCCGAGCCCTGATCCAGCGCCGGAGAGCCGCGCAGTGGCGCCTGCGCGTCGATCGCGGGACAGGTCCTTGACAGCAATTATGCTCAGAACTAGGATAATTCTGCGCGCGGAGTTGATCGGGTGGGCGCGCGCTCGCCGCGGCGTCCCCCGCGGCCGGCAACGCACCGGAGGAGCATCGCGATGACGACCGCCGCCGCACCCCTTGCCTACACCCCGGAGGTCGCGGCCGCGACCTCCGACCTGCGTCGGCGCCTGGCGCGGGTGATTCCCGACGTCGAATGGCCGGTGCACGCCCCTTACGTCGCGGCGATCCGCCGCCTGGCGCGCGAGCGGGGGGCGGTGATCCTCGCCCACAACTACCAGACGCCGGAGATCTTCCACGGGGTGGCCGACTACGTCGGCGACTCGCTCGGCCTCGCCCGGCAGGCCGCCGCCTGCGACGCCCGGGTGATCGTGCAGTGCGGCGTGCACTTCATGGCCGAGACTTCGAAGATCCTAGCGCCCGACAAGACGGTGCTGATCCCCGACCTCGAGGCGGGCTGCTCGCTCGCCGCTTCGATCACCGGGGACGACGTCCGCCTGCTGCGGGAGCGCTATCCCGGGGTGCCGGTGGTCACCTACGTCAACACGTCGGCCGAGGTGAAAGCGGAGTCGGACGTCTGCTGCACCTCGGCCAACGCCGTCGAGGTCGTCGAGTCGCTCGGCAGCGACCGGGTGATCTTCCTGCCCGACGAGTATCTCGGCCGGTACGTCGCCGGGCGCACCGGCGTCGAGCTCGTCCTCTGGCGCGGCCACTGCGAGGTGCACGAGCGCTTCACCGCGGAGGAGATCCGCGCGATGCGCCGCTTCGATCCGGCGCTCCACGTGCTCGCCCACCCGGAGTGCCCGCCGGAGGTGCTGGCGGAGGCCGACTACGTCGGCTCGACCTCGGGAATGATCGACGAAGTCGGACGCTCCGGCGCGCGTCGCGTGGTGCTGATCACCGAATGCTCGATGAGCGACAACGTCGCCGCCGCGCACCCGGAGGTCGACTTCGTCCGCCCCTGCAACCTCTGCCCGCACATGAAGCGGATCACTCTGCCCAAGGTCCTGCGCAGCCTCGAGACGATGACCCACGAGGTGACGGTCGATCCCGAGGTCGCGCGCCGCGCGCGCCGGGCCGTCGAGCGGATGCTCGAGGTCGGCCGGGGGAGCGGTCGGTGAGCGCCCTCGAGGTCTTCCGCGCCGACGCCCTGGTCGTCGGCACCGGCGTGGCCGGGTTGGCGGCGGCGCTCGGCCTGGCTCCGCGCCGGGTGCACTTGCTGACCAAGGCCACGGTCGGCGCCGGCTCCGCCAGCGACTGGGCGCAGGGCGGCGTGGCCGTGGCGCTCGGCGGCCGAGACACTCCCGCGCGGCACGCGGCCGACACGGTGGCGGCCGGCGCCGGGCTGGTCGATGCCGAGCTGGCGGAGCTGTTGGCGCGCGACGGCGTCGCCGCGATCCGTCGGCTGATCGCGGCCGGCGCCGACTTCGACCGCGACGCCGCCGGCGAGCTCGCGCTCGGCCGCGAGGCGGCGCACAGCCGCGACCGGATCCTGCACGCGCACGGCGACCGCACCGGCGCCGAGCTGGTCCGCGCGCTGGCGACCCAGGTCGCCCGCCATCCGTCGATCGCTCGCTTCGAACGGCGCTTCGCCGCCCGTCTGCTGGTCGGCGAGCGCGGCGTCTACGGCGTCGAGGCGATCCGTCCGGGGGGAGGGCGGGAGCTCCACCTGGCGCCGCGCGTCGTGCTCGCCACCGGCGGCTGCGGCCAGATCTGGACGGCGACCACCAACCCGCGCGAAGCGACCGGCGACGGTCTGGCGCTCGCCGCCGCGGCGGGCGCGCGGCTGGTCGACCTCGAGTTCGTGCAGTTCCACCCGACCGCGCTCGCCGCGGAGCGCTTCGACCCGCGGCCGCTGCTGACGGAGGCGCTGCGCGGCGAGGGCGCCTGGCTGGTCGACGACCGGGGCGAGCGATTCATGCCCGGCGAGCACGAAGGCGCCGAGCTCGCGCCGCGCGACGTCGTGGCGCGCGCCATCTGGCGGCGCCTGGTGGCTGGGCGGCGAGTCTTCCTCGACGCCCGCCGGGCGGTCGGCGAGCGCTTCCCGGAGCGCTTCCCGGCGGTCTTCGAGATCTGCCGCGCCGCCGGCCTCGACCCGCGCGTCGAGCCGATCCCGGTCGCCCCGGCAGCGCACTACCACATGGGGGGAGTCGAGGCCGACCGCTGGGGGCGGACGAGCGTCGCCGGCCTCTGGGCCTGCGGCGAGGTCGCCTCGACCGGGGTGCACGGCGCCAACCGGCTCGCCTCCAACTCGCTGCTCGAGGCGCTGGTCTTCGGCGCCCGCGTGGCGCAGGATGCCGGCGCGAGCTCCCCCGAGAGGCCGGTGCGGCTGGTCGCGGCGCGGCCGCCGCGGGCCGGCACGGACCCGCGGCGGGCGGCGCCGGCGCTGCGCGCCGAGGTGCGTCGCCTGGCCTGGGAGCGAATCGGGCTGGTGCGCGCCGAGGAGGGACTCGCCGCGGCGATCGCGCGGCTCGAGCGCCTGCACGAGCGGCTGCCCCCCGGGGCGAGCGAGGCGCGGTCGCTGCTGACCGGAGCCTGGCTGATCGCCACCGCGGCGCTCGCCCGCCGAGAGAGCCGCGGCGCGCACTTCCGCTCCGACTTTCCGGCGGAGGACGCGGCGCAGTGTCGGCGCCTCGCGCTGCTGCCGCGAGTCGACGAGCGGGCGCTCGCCGCGCGGTTCGTGCCGGCGGCGGCGGGCGCGCCGGGCGCGGCCGAGCGGTCGCTCGCCGGGTGAACGGGGAGGCCGCGCGCGTGGGTCTGCCGACGCTCTATCCGCCGCAGTACGAGCCGCTTCTGCGCTCGGCGCTCGCCGAGGATCTCGGGCGCGCCGGGGACCTGACCTCCGACGCGGTCCTGCCGCGCGGCGCGCGGGCCGGCGGCGCCGTCGTCGCGCGCCGGGCGGGCGTGATCGCCGGGCTCGAGGTGGCACTCGCGACCTTCCGCCTGCTCGATCCTGCGGTCGAGATCGCACCGGCGGCCGTCGACGGGGAGCGCGTCGAGGCGGGGCGGACCCTCGCCCGGCTCGCCGGCCCGGCGGGGCCGATTCTCGCCGGTGAGCGCACGGCCCTGAACCTGCTCGGCCGGCTCTGCGGGGTCGCGACCGCCACCGCCGCCTTCGTCGAGGCGGTGCGCGGCAGCGGCGCGGGCATCGTCTGCACGCGCAAGACGACCCCCGGGCTGCGTGCGCTCGAGAAGTACGCGGTGCGCTGCGGCGGCGGCGCCAATCACCGCTTCGGCCTCGACGACGCGGTGCTCATCAAGGACAACCATCTGGTCGCCGCCGGCGGCCTGCGCCCGGCCGTCGAGCGCGCCCGGGCGCACGTCGGGCACCTGGTCCGCATCGAAGTCGAGGTCGGTTCGGCCGCCGAGCTCGACGAGGCGCTCGAGCTCGGCGTCGAGGCGATCCTGCTCGACAACTTCGAGCTGCCGGCGCTCGCCGCCGCGGTCGCGCGAGTCGCCGGTCGCGCGGTCACCGAGGCCTCCGGGGGAATCACGCTCGCGACCGCCGCGGCGATCGCCGCGACCGGCGTCGACCTGCTCTCGGTCGGGGCGCTCACCCACTCGAGCCCGGCGCTCGACGTCGCGCTCGACCTCGACGGCTGATCGGAGCGGCCTCAGCGAGCCGCGCGGCGGCGGGTCCCGCCCGGCTCGGGGAGCGCTGCCGCGGCCTCTGCGGCGTCACGCCGGAGGCGGGCGCGCGTCCGTCGCGCGACTTTGGGCGCGGCCGCCGAAGTCACTCCCTTGGCGCGCGGCGGGATGGCGGCGAGCCGGGCGGCGGCCTCGGCGCGCAGGCGCGCCAGCCGTTCGGGATCGGCGGTCAGCTCGCGCGCCAGCGCGCGCCGACGGGCGAAGTCCTCGTCGCCGAGCAGGCGGCCGAAGGAGCGCAGCGGCGCCAACGCGAAGCCGTGGCGCCGATAGATCCGGTAGATCTCCTTGACCCGGTCGGGCGGGATGTCGCGTCCCAGGGTGAACGACTCGAAGCGCCCCTCCATCGCCAGCAGCGCCGCCTCGGCGAGACAGGCGTAGGCGACGCCGGGGGGCAGGCCGACGTCGTAGCCGAGATCGACCGGTCCGGGGATCTCCACCTCGCCGGTGTCGATCACCAGCAGGTCGGGGCGCAGCGCCGCCTCGTCGGGGCCGATGTCGGGCGGCAGGGCGACGTCGCAGAGCACCGCCCCCGGCTTGCAGCGGCTGATGTCGACGACGCGCTGGCCGAACGCCGAGGTCGCGGTCACCACCAGGTCGCAGTCGCCGATCGCCGCGTCGCTCGCGAGCGCGGTCTCGACCCGGGCGCCGGGCGTCTCGGCCTCGATCGTCGCCTTCAGGTCGCGCAACCGCTCGGGCTCGATCGAGACCAGCACGACGTCGTGGATCGCGCGCGCGATCAGGCGGGAGCAGACCGAGCCGATGGCGCCCGTGGCGCCGACGATCATCGCGCGGCCGCGGCCCAGGTCCTCGCCGTGCAGCCGGCGCGCCGCCTCCTTCGCGGTCTCGAGCGTCGCCGCGACGGTCAGGCTGTTGCCGCTGGTCACCGGGATCGGCGAGCGTGCCGCGACGGTGACGCCGGCGTCGCCGACCACCTTGGTGTAGGCGCCCAGGCCCATCAGCCGCGCGCCGCGTCGCGCGGCGTCGCGCGCCGCCGCCAGCAGCCTGCGGTAGGTGAAGTCGGGGTCGCGCTCGAGCATCTGGCGCGGCGTCGAGCCGAGCGTGTAGAGCAGCCCCTCGATGCGCTGCCCGGTCTCGGGCGAGCGCCCGCCGCGGATCCTGCTCATTCGCCGCGGGGGCATCCAGGCGGCGATGGTCTCGACCAGCGCGTCGGGCAGCACCCGGGTCCAGCGCAGGGGCGGGTAGCTGTGGATGTACCCGAGCGTGAGCGGATGGACGACGAAGGCGAAGCGGTGGAGAGCTCGCTCGCCGTCGGCGATCGTCGTGGGTGCGTCGAGTTGGGCCAGGGCGCGCTCCTCGGTCGCTCGCGGCGCAGCCCGGCGCGCGGTGAGCGGCGATTCCAGAATGCTCCCTCGCGGCAGGGCGGTCAAGCTCCCACGGAGCGGGTGCGGCGGCGACGAAGACTCCCCGAACGGGCGGGGACGCCGGGGGATCCGGAACCTAGAATCCTCGGAGGCGCCGCACGATTCGACGCCGGGCTCTCGGAGGACCGCCGATGGTCTCGGGAGTGGGAGTCGACCTCTTCGAGGTCGAGCGGATGGCGCGCCAATTGCGCGAGGGCGGCCCGGCGTTCGCCGTGGCGCTCTTCACCCCGGCCGAGATCACGCGCTGCTCGCGCCGTCGCGCGGCGGCGCGGGCCTTCGCCGCCTGCTTCGCGGCCAAGGAGGCGGTCGCCAAGGCGCTCGCCTGGGACGGCTCCGCGGGTCTCCCCTGGCTCGAGATCGAGATCCTGGAAGAAGAGGGGCGGCTGGTCGCCCGGCTGCACGGCGCGGTCGCATCCCGCGCCCGCGAGCGGGGAGTCGCGCGGCTCCGGCTCGCCCAGGGCGGCAGCCCGGCCCGGGTGGCGGCGACCGCGCTGGCCGAGCGCGGGAGCGAGCCCGGACCCGGCGGCTCGAACGGGAGAGGAGGGTGAGGGCATGAGCCGACCGGCGAGCGAGGCTGGGCAGAGGAGTCAGGCCACCGGCTGGGCGACCGCGGCGCGCGAGCTCGGGTTGGCGAGCGGCGCCCCGGTCAACCTCGGCTGGCACCTGGCCGACCGGATCTGCGCGGCGGGCCGGGGGGGGCACCCGGCGCTGCTCTGGGAGGGGCACGCCGGCGAGACGCGCCGCTACGACTTCGACGACCTGCGCCGACGCTCGAACGCGATCGCCAGCTTTCTCGCGGGGCTGGGCGTCGGCCCCGGAGACCGCGTCTGCCTCTTTCTCGACCGGGTCCCCGAGCTCTACTTCGCGTTCGTCGGCATCCTCAAGCTCGGCGCCATCGTCCAGCCGCTCTTCTCGGCTTTCGGCGACGAGTCTCTCCAGACCCGGCTGGAAGATGCCGGCACGCTGGCGCTGCTGACCCAGCGCCGCCACCTCGGCAAGGTCCGCCGCGCGCGCGAGCGGCTGCCGGCGCTGCGCCACGTCGTGGTCGTCGACGTCGGCGCGGGGGCCCTGCAGCCGGGCGAAGTCGCGCTCGACCTCGAGCGCGGCCCGCTGCCCGAGGCCTTCGAGCCGCACCGCGCCGGTCCCGAGACCCCCTCGATCCTGCACTACACGTCGGGCACGACCGGCAAGCCGAAAGGGGCGCAGCACGTCCACGGCTCGCTGCCCGCGCAGTACTGGACGGCGAAGGTGGCGCTCGACCTGCGCCCCGACGACGTCTACTGGTGCAACGCCGATCCCGGCTGGGTGACCGGCACCTCGTACGGCATCATCGGTCCCTGGTCGAACGGCGTCACCCAGGTGGTGCTCGACGCCGGCTTCAACGCGGAGCGCTGGTACGAGACCCTCGAGAAGCAGCGCGTGACCGTCTGGTACTCGGCGCCGACCGCCATCCGCCTGCTGATGCGCGAGGGCACCGAGCTCGCCTACCGCCACGACCTGCGCGCGCTGCGCCACCTGGCGAGCGTGGGCGAGCCGCTCAATCCCGAGGCCGTGCACTGGTCGCGCGCCACCTTCGGCCGCCCCTTCCACGATACCTACTGGCAGACCGAGACCGGCTGCATCGTGATCGCCAACCTGCCCGGCGCGCGGATCAAGGCGGGCTCGATGGGGCGCCCCTTCCCGGGCATCGACGCGGCCGTGCTCGACCCCGAGCGCTTCGAGCCGCTGCCGGCGGGACGGGTCGGCCAGCTCGGGCTGCGCCCCGGCTGGCCCTCGATGCTGCGCGGCTACTGGGGGAACCGGAGCGCCTTCGACGCCAAGTTCCGCAAGGGGTGGTACCTGACCGGGGACCGCGCCTCGGTCGACGCCGACGGCGACTTCTGGTTCGTCGGCCGCGACGACGACGTGATCAACACCGGCGGCCACCTGGTCGGCCCGTTCGAGGTCGAGTCGGCGCTGCTCGAGCACCCCGCGGTGGCCGAGTCGGCCGCGGTCGGCAAGCCCGATCCGGTCAACATGGAGGTGGTCAAGGCGTTCGTCGTCCTCAAGCCCGGTTTCGAGCCCTCGACCGACCTCGAGCTCGAGGTGATGAACGCGCTGCGGCGACGGCTCTCGCCGCTCGCCATGCCCCAGGAGGTGGAGTTCGTCCCCTCCTTGCCCAAGACCCGCAGCGGCAAGATCGTCCGCCGCGTGCTGCGCGCGCGCGAGTGGGGCGAGCCGCCGGGCGACCTTTCGAGCCTGATGGAGGACTAGCCGCCATGGACGATCTGGAGAGAGCGATTCTCGATTACGTGCGTCGCGAGTACCTGGAGGAGGACGACGACCGCCAGGTCGGGCTCGAGACGCCGCTGATCACCGGCGGCATCGTCGACTCCTTCTCGATGGTCTCGCTCAAGCGCTTCCTCGAGAGGAAGAACGACATCGAGATCCCGGACGCCGAGGCGACGCCGGCGGCCTTCGACAGCGTGCGTTCGATCGCCGCGCTGGTGCGGCGCGTCGCGGCGCGTCGCGTGCCGGTCTGAAGCCGGAGCACGGCGGCGAGGAGGATGCCATGGCCTACCCGGAGCCTTTGAAGGAGCGTTTCCGCCGCGGGCTCGAGGAGATCCGCGCGGCCGGTCTCTACAAGCAGGAGCGGATCCTGCACGGTCCGCAGGACGTGCGCGTCGAGGTCGAGTTCCCGGCGGGAGAGCTACCGCGGCCGGTGATCAACCTGTGCGCCAACAACTACCTCGGCCTGTCGAGCCACCCGCGGGTGCTGGCGGCGGCGCGCGCGGGTCTCGAGGCGCGCGGCTACGGCATGTCGTCGGTGCGTTTCATCTGCGGCACCCAGGACCTGCACCGGAGGCTCGAGGAGCGCCTGACCGGCTTCCTCGGCACCGAGGACACGCTGCTCTTCCCCTCCTGCATGGACGCCAACGCCGGCGTGTTCGAGGCGCTGTTCGGCGAGCAGGACGTGCTGATCGCCGACCGGCTGGTGCACGCCTCGATCGTCGACGGCATGCGCCTGGCGAAGGCGCAGACCGACACCTACAAGCACTCCGACATGGGACATCTCGAGGAGAAGCTCGCCGAGCACCTCGACAAGCGGGCGCGGGTGGTGGTCACCGACGGCGTCTTCTCGATGGACGGCGACCTCGCCAAGCTCGACGAGATCGTCGCGCTCGCCGAGAAGTACGACGCGCTGGTCTTCGTCGACGACTCGCACGCCACCGGGTTCATCGGCGCGCGCGGCCGCGGCACCCACGAGGCGAAGGGCGTTCTCGGTCGGGTCGACCTGCTCACCACCACGCTCGGCAAGGCGCTCGGCGGCGCTTCCGGCGGCTGCGTCTCTGGACGCAGCGAGCTGGTCGAGACCTGCCGGCAGCGCGCGCGCCCCTACCTCTTCTCCAATTCGGTGCCGCCGGTGATCGTCGCCGCCGCCCTCGAGGTGCTCGACCTGATCGAGGAATCGACCGCCCGGCGCGACCGGCTGGAGGAGAACACGCGGCTCTGGCGGCGTCTGCTCGTCGAGGCGGGCTTCGACGTCAAGCCGGGCGAGAGCCCGATCGTCCCGATCATGCTCTACAACGCCCGCTTGGCGCAGGATTTCGCGCGCGACCTGTTCGAGGAGGGGGTCTTCGTCGTCGGCTTCTTCTTCCCCGTGGTGCCCAAGGGGCAGGCGCGCATCCGCACCCAGGTTTCCGCCGGCCACGAGCGGGCGCACCTCGAGCGGGCGCTCGAGGCGTTCGTCGCGGTCGGCCGGCGCCATGGCGTGCTCGGCCTCGGCAAGCGGGAGATCGTCGAGCGCTTCGGCGCCTGAGAGGAGGGCCGCCATGTACGTCCGAGAAACAGCGCCCCCGGCCCCTTCGACCGACGACCTCGACGCATTGGTCGCCGAGCCGGGCGCGGTCTGGCCCGAGATCGCGCGCGAGCTCGAGGCGCGGGGCTGGCAGGTGCGCGCGCGCCGGGTCTGGGCGCTCGAAGCGCACCGCGAAGGGGAGTGCGAGGAGGTCCTGGCCGTCAGCCGCGACCAGGCCTACGAGCGGCTGCGCGAGCTGGCGCGCGCGCACGACGCGCCGCACGTGCCCTGAACCGCGCCGAAACGAAGCGCCGGCGGCCCCGGAGGACCGCCGGCGCTGAAGGCCGCGGGTCGAGCGGGCAGGTCAGGTGAGCGCCGGCTCGAGCTCGCGCGCGGCCGCCGGGGCGGCGGGCGAGGGCAGCGGCGCGGGCGCGCCCCCCTCCTGGGCCTCGACCACCGCGATCGCCGTCATGTAGACGATGTCGCGCACCTCGCTGCCTTCCTGCAGGACGTGCACCGGGCGGTTGAGGCCGATCAGGATCGGGCCGATCGCCTCGGCGCCGCCCAGGCGCTGCACCAGCTTGTAGGCGGCATTGGCCGACTGCAGCTCGGGGAAGATCAGCACGTTGGCGCTCCCCTCGAGCACGCTGAAGGGGAAGACCTCCTGGCGTAGCTCGGGCACCACCGCGGTGTCGGCCTGCATCTCGCCGTCGATCATCAGGTCGGGCAGCCGCCGGCGCACCAGCTCGGTGGCGCGGGCGACCTTCTCGGCGCGCGGGTCGCGCGTCGAGCCGAAGTTGGAGAACGAGATCATCGCCACGCGCGGCTCGACGTTGAAGCGGCGCGCCTCGGCCGCCACCTCGATGGCGATGTCGGCGAGCTCCTCGGCGGTCGGATCGACGTTGACCGTGGTGTCGGCGAAGAAGAGCACCTTCTCCTTGAGCACCATGATGTGGAAGCCGGCGACTCGGCGGACGCCGGCGCGCGGCTGGACGACCTGGAGCACGGTGCGCACGGTGTCGGGGTAGCTCTTGGCGACGCCGCCGATCATGGCGTCGACCGCGCCGGCGCGCAGCATCAGCGCCGCGAAGACGGTCGGGTCGAGCACCAGGCGGTCGGCCTTGAGCTGCGAGACGCCCTTGCGCTGCCGCAGCTCGTGCAGGTCACGGGCGTAGCGCTCGCGCTCGGGCGAGGTCGCCGGGTCGACGATCTCGACGCCGTTCAAGTGCAGCTCGAGGTCGGCGATGCGCTCGCGGATGCGCGCCTCGCTGCCGAGCAGCACCGGCACCGCGAAGCCCTCGTCGACGACGATCTGCGCGGCGCGCAGCACCTTCTCCTGCTCGCCTTCGGGGTAGACCACGCGACGCGGCGCGCGCCGGCCGCGATTGATCATGACGCGCATCACCTCGCGCGAGCGGCCCAGTCGCCGCTCGAGCCGCTCCTTGTACTCCTCGAGGTCGAGCGGACGCCGGGCGACGCCGGTTTCCATCGCGGCGCGCGCGACGGCAGCGGCCTCCCAGATGAGCACGCGCGGGTCGAAGGGCTTCGGGATGAGGTAGTCGCGGCCGAAGCGCAGCCGGGAGACGCCGTAGGCCTTCATCACCGAGTCGGGGACGTCCTCGCGCGCCAGGCCGGCGAGCGCCCGGGTGGCCGCGAGCTTCATCTCCTCGTTGATCGCCGAGGCGCGCACGTCGAGCGCGCCGCGGAAGATGAAGGGGAAGCCGAGGACGTTGTTGACCTGGTTGGGGTAGTCGGAGCGGCCGGTCGCCATGATCACGTCGGGGCGCGCGCTGGTCGCCGCCTCGTAGGTGATCTCCGGGTTCGGGTTGGCCATGGCGAACAGGATCGGCTGCTCGGCCATCGAGCGCACCATCTCCTGGGTCACGCAGTCGGCGACGGAGAGCCCGGCGAAGACGTCGGCGCCGCGCAGGGCGTCGGCCAGGGTGCGCGCGTCGGTGTCGGCGGCCAGCGCCTCCTTGTAGGGGTTCATGCCCTTGGTGCGGCCCTTGTAGACCACGCCGCCGCTGTCGCAGAGGATCAGGTTCTCGGGGCGGACGCCGAGCGAGATGTAGAACTTGGCGCAGGCGATGCCCGCCGCGCCGGCGCCGTTGAAGACGACGCGAACATCCTCGATCTTCTTGCCGACCAGGTCGAGGGCGTTGAGCAGCGCGGCGCCGGAGATGATCGCCGTGCCGTGCTGGTCGTCGTGGAAGACCGGGATCGACATCGTCGCCTTCAGGCGCTCCTCGATCTCGAAGCACTCGGGCGCCTTGATGTCCTCCAGGTTGATGCCGCCGAAGGTCGGCTCGAGCAGCTGGCAGAGGCGGACGATCTCGTCCGGGTCGTGGCTGGCGACCTCGAGGTCGAAGACGTCGATGTCGGCGAACCTCTTGAACAGGACTCCCTTGCCCTCCATCACCGGCTTGCCGGCGAGCGCGCCGATGTCGCCCAAGCCGAGCACGGCGGTGCCGTTGGAGACCACCGCGACCAGGTTGCCGCGGCCGGTGTAGTCGTAGGCGAGGTCGGGCTCCTGCTCGATCCTCAGGCAGGGCACCGCCACGCCGGGGGTGTAGGCGAGCGAGAGGTCGCGCTGGGTGAGGCAGGGCTTGGAGGGGACGACTTCCAGCTTGCCGGGGCGTCCGGTCTGGTGGTAGTCGAGAGCGTCTTGGTCGCGGATCATGGGGGCTCCTTCCTCGAGTCGATCGAGTGGCTCCACTACACGCTCGTCGCAGACCGCCGGCAAGACTCGGCCGGGCTGGCCCGCCCACCCGTGGGGGTGGGCGGCCGGGAAGGACCGCACGTGCCCGCCGGAGGGCGGAGGGCGCCGTAATAGACTGCGGCACCATGAGCGAGCGGCTGGTGCGCATCGGCGGCGCGAGGAGCGCGAGCGGGCAGGGCGCGGGGAGCCCGCGCGCCGGGGAGCGCCCCGACTGGCTGCGCATCAAGCTGGCGACCCCGGCGCGCTACCACGAGGTGCGCAAGCTGGTCGACCGGCTCGCCCTGAACACCGTCTGCGCCGAGGCGCGCTGTCCGAACATCTACGAGTGCTGGGGGGAGCACGGGACGGCGACCTTCATGATCCTGGGGGAGGTCTGCACGCGCCGCTGCGGATTCTGCGCGGTGACTTCGGGGCGACCGCCGGCCGGTCCCGACCCGGCCGAGCCGGAGCACGTCGCCGAGGCGGTCGCGGCGATGGGGCTCGCCCACGCGGTGATCACCTCGGTCGACCGGGACGATCTGCCCGACGGCGGCGCCCGCCACTGGGCGGCGGTGATCGAAGCGCTCCACCGCCGCGCGCCGGAGTGCTCGGTCGAGGTGCTCACCCCCGACTTCCGCGGCGTGCCCGACGCGCTCGACGTCGTGCTCGCCGCGCGCCCGGAGATCTTCAGCCACAACGTCGAGACGGTGCCGTCGATCTACCGCGCGGCGCGCCCGGGGAGCCGCTACGAGCGCACGCTGGCGCTACTCGCCGAGGCGTCGCGGCGGCGTGACGCGGGGGAGTACGCGGGCCGAGTGAAGACCGCGATCATGCTCGGGCTCGGCGAGACGCCCGCGGAGGTGCGGCAGACGATCGCCGACATCCGCGCCGCCGGGGTGGAGATCCTGGCGATCGGCCAGTACCTGCAGCCGACCCGCGAGCACCTGCCGGTCGCCCGTTACGTGCCGCCGGCCGAGTTCGACGAGCTGCGCCGCTTCGCCCTCGACCTCGGCTTCGCCCAGTGCGTCGCCGGCCCCCTCGTCCGCTCCTCCTACCACGCCCACGAGGCCGTCGACCGCCCGCTGCGCGCCGCCCCGGTGGTCTGAGCCGAAGGCGCCTCTCCGCGCCGTGGACGCGGGCGCGTGTCGTGCTCCCTGGTCATCGGCAGCGCGGCCTGCTACCCTCGGTCGCAGCCAAACTGGAGGGGGAAAGGCGGCTGCCATGCGGCGCGAGCTCTTCGCTGCCTGCCTGGCCATCCTCATCGTCTCCGCGACGGCGAGAGTCGCGGCGCAGTCGGAAGGGGAGCTCGACGCGCCCTACGGCGCCGCCGCGGCTCCCGGCCGCGAGATCGTCTACTTCGACCTCGGGGGCGACGCCGGCGATTTCGCGAATGGCGTGGCGCTCGACGCCGCCGGCCGCGCGGTGCTGGTCGGGGGCATCGCGACCGGCGACGCGAGCTTCCCCTTCGCCATCGGGCTCGCTCGCTTCGATCCGTCCGGCGCCCGCGACGCGAGCTTCGGCGACGTGCCCCCCGGGCGAGGTACTTTCGTCCTCGACTACCCGTCGAGCTTCGAGCTCGCCAGCGAGTCGGTGGTCTTCGAGCCGGACGGCGCGATCGTAGTCGGCGGCTATCGCTCGTTCGGAGCGGTCGCTACCTCGGTCGGTTTCCTCCAGCGCATCGACGAGGACGGTGCCGCGGCCGAGGAGTACGGCCCGTTCGTCCTGCCCAACGACCCATTCGCCCTGCCGCCGCGCGTCAACGGCTTCGTGCGCGACGCCGCGGGGCGCTTCGTGGTCTACGGCCAGGCGCTGCTGGTCGACCGGGCCTTCGTCGCCCGCCTCTCTTCCTCCTTCGTGCTCGACACCGGCTTCGCAACCGGCGGCTGGCTCGAGCTCGATCCCTTCGAGCCGCCCGCGGTGCCGGGCAGCTCGAACGCGCTCGCGATCGCGCTCGACCCGGCTGGCCGGATCCTGGTCGCGGTCGACGCGGTGACCTCGACCGGCGAGAACCTCGCCGCGATCTTCCGGCTCGACGCCGACGGCGACCTCGATCCCACTTTCGGCTCCGGCGGCAGGACCCGGGTCGACGGTTGCTCGGCCTCCGCGGGGGCGCAGGAGGTCCTGCGCGACCTCGCTCTTCTGCCGGGCGGCGGAGTGATCGCTGTGGGCTCGCACAGTTGCCTGCTCAGCGGCGACCTCGGTTGGGCCGTCCGTCTCGACGACGACGGCGACGAGGTCGACGCGGCCACGCTGCTGCCGATCGTGCTGCCCGGCGAGAGCCTCCAGGCTTTCGCCGTGGAGGTCGACCCGCGCGGCGGCCTGCTGATCGCGGGCGGCACGTCGCCCTCGCCGCCCGGTCCCGATCCGGAGGGTGAGATGTACGTCTCGCGCCTCGACGCGGCGACGCTCGACGTCGACGCCACCTTCGGACTGGGCGGCCGGCAGCAGTTCGACTTCGTCGGCCTGCCCGGCTT